>CAZJKZ010000052.1:0-18875 GCA_964546885.1 uncultured Bacteroides sp. | reverse complement strand
TCCCCGTATTCGCTATGGTCGACACCAACTCTGACCCCAACAACATTGACTACGTAATCCCTGCAAACGATGACGCATCAAAGTCAATCGAAGTGGTGCTCGACACAATCTGCGCCGCTATGGCAGAAGGTCTCGAAGAGCGCAAGGCTGAGAAGGTAGACACCAACGCAGCAGGCGAAGGCGAGGAAAAAGAAGAAGCTCCTCGTCGCCGTCGCGTACGTCGCAACGACGCTGAGACTGAGGCTGAAAACACAATGGAGGCTGAAGCTGAAGCCACCGCAGCTGAAGAAGAAGAATAATAGCAATATATAAGCTTACAATTCATAGGATTCCCAATCCCATAGGTTAGGAATCCTTTTTTGAATAATAACAACCAATAAAAAATACACATATCCATGGCAGTATCAATGGAACTCATCACCAAGCTGCGCAATATCACATCAGCCGGCTTGATGGACTGCAAAAAAGCACTCACAGAAACTAACGGCGACATAGACGCAGCCGTAGAAATACTTCGTAAAAAAGGAAAAGCTGTAGCAGCAAAACGCGCTGACCGCAAAGCATCTGAAGGCTGCGTTATAGCTAAGAAAAACGGCAATTACGCTGCCGTTCTCGCTCTTTGCTGCGAGACAGACTTCGTGGCTAAGAACACTGGCTTCGTAGCTCTTGCCAACGAGCTCATCGACCTTGCCGTAGCCAACAAAATCAAGAGCCTCGAAGAACTCAAAGCCGCTACTATCAACGGCCGCACAGTTGAGGATCTCGTAGTAGAGGAAGGCGGTAAGACTGGCGAAAAGACTGAAATCGGATACTTCGAATGTCTCGAGGCTCCCGCTACAGCTGCCTACACTCACCACAACAGCAAGCTCGGCACAATCGTTGGCTTCAACATGGAAATTGAGGACCACACAATCGGCCACAATGTGGCAATGCAGGTGGCTTCTATGAATCCCGTAGCTGTCAACCGTGAGAGCGTTGATCCTGCAGTAGTGGAGTCAGAGCGCAAAGTGGCTATAGAGAAGACAAAAGAAGAGCAGGTGAAGAAGGCTGTTGAGGCTGCCCTCAAGAAAGCCGGACTCAACCCCAACCTTCTTGACAGCGAGGACCACATCGCTTCAAACATAGCAAAGGGATGGCTTACAGAAGAAGAGGCTGCTAAAGGCCGCGAAATCGCTGCTGTAGCCGCTGAAAAGAAAGCCGCTAACCTTCCCGAGCAGATGATTGCCAACATCGCCACCGGCCGTGTAAACAAATTCTTCAAGGAATCTTGCCTCATGGAGCAGGAATACGTAATGGACGGCAACCTCACAATCGGCCAGTATCTTGAGCAGAGCCAGAAGGGTCTTGTGGCTGTAGCCTTCAAGCGCGTCAACCTCAACGAAGACTAATAATTTTTTAGCTAAGATAGCTACGATAGCTATCTTAGCTATTTTAGCTATTCAACTAAAATGCTTCAAGCGGCCAGATCCGGCAAACAAAATATTATCGAGGGGAAAAGCTAAATTTTTCTGTTACTTTCTTTAATCATAATGGCTGGTTGAATTGTTATATGTTTATAACATTTTTTTCCCAACGTTTCAACAGTCATATCTTATGAGAACATCCACAAAAATCGCCATAGCCCTATGCATGGCAATCGCTTCGGCCACAGCGGCACATGCCCAATATTATCAAGCCATCAACCAAGTGACCAACATGCTTCAGACTGCTTTTCAAGGCGGATTCAATTACAGAGGTTTCGTTGATGCAAGCTATGTTAACGGTATCGGTGACAAACAAGCCAGTTTCTTGGAATTCTCTACTACTCAGGGTGTAAAATATGGCAATATATTCTATATGGGTATAGGTATGGGAGTAGATGTGATGTTTACGGACTATAACGGTGGCACCGGCAACTGGTTGCCCTCAAATGAGAAATCCACTCAAACGGCAGTAGCAATACCTATGTTCACCGACTTTCGTCTGAATTTCGGACAACCCACCGCTACTGGATTTTTTATTGACCTTAAAGTAGGCGCAGCTTTCTATGTCAGCGACAAATATATACGCGTGGGCGACGGCTATATCAACAGTTCATCCAGCTTTTATCTAAAACCCACTGTTGGTGTGCGCGTGCCAGTCTCTAAGTCCAATCCCAAGCTTGCAATGAATTTTGGCGCATCTTATCAGCTCCTCACCAACAGCTATTGGTACAATCCCAACCACAATAATAATATCACTTTAAGTTCGCTCGGTCTCACCGTAGGATTTGAATGGTGAGTCTTCAATGCGGAATTAGCTATGCCCAATGCATGATGATCGATGCACGAGGCACTAATGAATATGTATTCTCACAGAGCTATTGCATAATTATGCAATAGCTCTGTGGCTTTAAATTGATGTTTGGTGAAATCACTGCAAAATTATTGCCCATATGAATTTTCGGCAAACTGGAAAATTATTACAGCAATCTTGATTATGTTACAATTTTTAGAATAATTACTAATTTACATAATTAGGTATATAATTATTATATAGCATATTATATTTTGAATTATTACATTTTAAAGATTATATTACAAATTATTTACATATTATCGATAATATTGCCTAATTTTGCATCCGAATTAACGGATTATGTGAAATGGTAAGGAAATTATCGATAGTCGCTCTGATAACCGCCACTGTAGGACAGATGCAAGCATCAGACATAAATGTAGGAACTCCAGCTGAGGCTGACTCTATATGGGCGTCAGTAGAACTTAAAGAAGTGGGCGTTACCGGTAAAAAAGCCGTAAACGCACGAAAAGATTTATCTCAAACACCTGTATATGACCGCAGCGTAATGACCACGGCCCCGCTCCAGGATATTGAGAGCGCACTAAAATTGTCGCCGGCAGTGGACACACGCGAGCGAGGAGGCAAAGGCGTACAGACCGACTTCAACATACGAGGCGGGTCATTTGACCAGACAATGGTGTCGCTCAACGGCATCAACTTCACTGATGCGCGCACAGGCCACCAGTCACATTCCCTGCCCATTGACATTAATATAGTATCGAATATCAATGTGGTAGATGGTGTGTCCGGTGTGGGAGCATATGCAGGAGCCGTGGACATCCGCACAGCCCCCCTGCGCCCGAAATACTTCTCAGCCGAGGTCACCGGCGGTATGCACGAATACCTGTATAGCAATCTCAGCGGCAACTACGCAACCGACAATTTATCTGTTATGGCCATGGGGTCAGTACGACACAGCGGCGGCTATATCCATAATACTGACTTTACGAATTACAACGCCTACGCCAATGCTCGCTATTCCACATCAAAAGCCGGCTTGATAGAAGCACAAGCCGGATACCAGCACCGAGCTTTTGGAGCTAACGGCTTTTACACACGCAAATTTCCTGACCAATACGAAACCACATCCACTGCTTTAGGGTCAATACGCTGGCTCATGACGCATCGCCAGCTCACACTTACCGCCAACGCAAGCTACCGATATAATACTGACTGCTACGAGCTAATCAAGGGCGATGAATCGATGGTGCCGTTCAACCACCACATCACCGACAATATAGGCGCTGAGGTGGGCACCGCTTACGACTGGGGCACCGCAGGTGAAACATCAATCACCATCGACTATACTTACCACTATATACTCAGCACCGTATTAGGCGAGAAATGCGCGCCTAAGACCATAAGAGGCATACAATACGACCACAAAAAGGCGCGCAACACCTTAAATGCCATCCTTCGCCACTCCATCACTCTAAACACCCTCACTCTATCTGCCGCAGGCGGACTCAGCCACTCAGCCTACGGCACTGACGGACTATGGAGTGCAGGTGTGAGCTATGCACTCAACTCATCATGGCGTATAGGTGCCGGAGCGGTAGAGTCGATGAGACTGCCTTCATTCACCGACCTATACTATACGGCCACAGGCTACGAAAGCGACCGCAATCTCGTGCCCGAACACGCCACCACCTTCAATTTCTCAGCCAATTTTAACCACGGACAATGGAGCGGCTCAATTTACACTTACTATCGGCACGGACGCAATGTGATTGACTGGATAAAACCAGAAGGATCGGACAATTGGCACTCGATGCAAGTGACACGCATAAACACATATGGCGCAGAACTCACGGCCTCATACACTACATCCTCGTGGATGCGTCGCATAGCACTGTCATATAGCTACATACATCAAACCTCCAAAGTAGACCCGGGACTTATATCCTCCATAGCTTTTGACCATATGCGCAATAAACTAAGCACAATGATCGACATAAGGCCTATACAAAAGCTTACGCTCTCGCTCACCGGCACACTATTCGACCGCATAGGCAATTATGCCGACAAATCGGGCACAATACGCCCCTATAACCCATTCTTCTTGCTTGACGCACGCATAACATATCAGCACTATTGGTGGCAAATATACGCCGACGGCACCAATATCACCAACACGCACTATTTTGACTATGGCGGTCTGGAAATGCCCGGAAGCTGGATATCAGGAGGGATAATCATCACCATCTGACCACCTTAAACACATTATTATGATTTCACGCATTCAACATCATACATCACACATATTTTTTATCCTACTGATTGCTTCGCTTACGGCATGCCACAATGCCAACCTTCCCCAACGCGGAGACCTGATATTCGAAATCGCCACTGACAGCGACATGAGCAATGCAATATCTGAGGCCACCGCACAGACCGATTCCTTAAAATTCTCTCACGTTGGCATAATTGATATTGACAGCGTGGGCAATATGCTGGTAATAGAAGCCACGGGCAAACACGGCGTAGTCAGCACCCCAATTGACTCTTTTATGTATAAAGCAAAATCGGGAGCTGTAGTAAAGCGTCTTGATATCCCATATCAGGTCGACCAAACGATAATACGAGCCAAAAGTTATTTAGGCAGAGGCTACGACTGGTGGTATAGTCCCGACAATGAAGAAATTTACTGCTCCGAACTCGTGGAAAAGAGCTATATGGCTCCCGATGGCTCGCCTATATTCTCCACTATCATAATGAATTTCAGAGATGCCCAAGGCAATATGCCGCAGTTCTGGACCGACCTCTTCGCAAAACTCGGCACACCCATACCGGAAGGACTACCAGGCACAAATCCAACACAAATATCTAAATTCCAGTCACTTAAAACCATATGTACGCTTCATAATAACGGAAAGCAATGAATTTACAAATGAAAATTCTGTCTTAATAAATAATTAACTGATTCTTAAATATTTGCAATTTTTTTTATTTTTTGTGGTTTAAATATGTAAATTCTGTGGGAAATTTTTGCTATTTTTGTGCATTTAATTGCAAAATTAGGCTTCAATTCCAAATATGGACGAAAACATATACCACATACCCGCTCTTCTCCAACCTACCATAAATGGGCTTGATATCAACCCCACAGGCATCTACGTCGACGCCACATACGGCGGCGGCGGTCACTCCCGCGCTATCATCTCCCACCTTACCACAGGACATCTTTATGCCTTCGACCAAGACATGGACGCCCTTAATCGTGCAACTCCCGAGCCTAATCTTACTCTAATACACGGCAATTTCAGATATTTGTGCAATTTCCTGCGCTATTATGGCGTGCAGAAAGACACAGTTGACGGTCTGCTCGCCGACTTGGGCGTATCCTTCCACCACTTCGACGATGCCGACCGAGGATTCTCCTTCCGCTACGAAGGCGAACTCGATATGCGCATGAACCGTGCCGGAGGAATTACAGCCGCCCAACTAATAGCGCAAAGCTCGGAAGAAGAACTTGCCGACATACTATACCTATACGGTGAACTCAAAAACGCACGCAAAATGGCGGCAGCCATCGCAAAGAAAAACGCTATCGAACCCATAACTACCGTAACCCAACTACTTGACACACTTAAACCTCTTATTAATCCTAAGCAAGAGAAAAAAGAGCTCGCACAAGTTTTTCAGGCACTTCGCATCGTGGTAAACGACGAAATGCAGGCTCTAAAAGCTCTCTTGACACAATCGCTGAAAATGCTTAAGCCAGGAGGACGTCTCGCAATCATCACCTATCACTCGCTGGAAGACCGACTCGTAAAGAACTTCATGAAGACAGGAAATTTCGAAGGTAAACCCGACAAAGACTTCTATGGAAAGACACTTGCCCCTCTGAAGTTAGTCACATCAAAACCTGTCACCCCCGATGAAGAAGAAATACAGCGTAATCCTCGCAGCCGCAGCGCAAAACTACGTGTGGCACAAAAAATCTAATCTAACTAACACTAAGAAAAGACACATTGAATTATGTCAACCAAGAATCCTAAACGCACCAAGAAAAAGAAGGTGGAGCAGATATCTGTGGGAGTGCTTCTCGGAGATATCATGAGCAGCAGCTTCTTCAACAAAAATAAATTCACGATATTGGTGCTTATGTTGATGGTGATATTCTATATATCAATCAAATACGAGTGCCAGACACGAATGGAGACGATAGCAAAGCTCCAGACCGAACTCGCCATAATAAAATCGGAAGGCATACGTCAGCAAAGCCAATACATGAGCCGCACTCGCGAATCGATGATGCAGCAGCTCGTGGACACAATGCACCTGAAACTCGGGCTTCAAGACCAACCACCATATCTCCTACACTACGATGAAAAATAAACGAATACAAATAATCTGGCGCTACGGTCTGGTGTCAATATTCATCACATTTCTGGCGTTCGCTATCATATTCCGCACAGTGAACACTACGATAGTCGATGCCGACAAATGGAACGCAAAGGCTGACAGCACCCTAAGCCGCATATTTTTGGTACAACCCGTAAGAGGCGAAATTATGGCCTCTGACGGCAGCCTCCTTGCTACCAACCTCACCGCCTACACCATCTGTCTCGACTACAGATCCAATGCAAAAAAAGAGAAATCATTTATAGAAACCCTCGACAGCCTCAGCGACTCATTAGCTGTATACTATCCGATAAAGACTAAGGACCAATGGAAAATGTACCTTGCCAAACCTCTTGAAAGAGAGCCGAAAAGAAGAAAGTGCGCGCATGTGATATTAAAAGACGCCACTTACGCCGACTATCTGCGACTGCTGCAATTTCCATTCTTCAACAGATACAAGAAAAAATACTCCCACGGACTGTATTACACCACTAAAAATGTGAGAGTGATGCCCTACGGCTCAATGGCGCGCCGAAGCATAGGCAGATGCAATTACCGGCCCGTACCCCGCTATCAAGACAGCACGCTCGCCAAAATCACTGACGAAACGCTGCACGGATATTCGGGCATAGAAGCATCGCTTGACTCGCTGCTCTACGGTAAGGCCGGAACAGCCAAATATGTACAGCTCACCCACGGCGTGCGCAGCTGGGTGGACAAGCCTGCGGTCAACGGCTACTCCGTGCGCACCACAATAGACATAAATATGCAGGACATTGTGGAGACCGAATTGCAGAATATGCTCAAAAGGACCTCTGCCGAGTGGGGTACATGCCTGCTGATGGAAGTGGCCACAGGCGACATTAAAGCTATATCGAATCTTGACAGAGACAAGAACGGAAACTACATAGAGGCAATGAATTACGCGCTTCAAGCCTACGAACCCGGCTCAGTTATGAAGCCGATATCAATGCTGGTGGCTCTTGAAGACGGATACGCATTCCCCCTCCACCGCACTATGACCATAGGCCACTCATATGCCTACGCCGGTGGATCACCCATCCACGACACCCACTCTCCCGCCGAACTGCCTATAAGCCGATTTCTCGAATACTCATCGAACATAGGCATGACCAAACTTATAGCTCCACATTACGAAAATGACCTGAACGGCTTCCGTGAGAGACTCCGCAAAATAGGATTTTTCGACAGACTAAACACTAATATGATGGGCGAGCGCCCACCCTACTTCCCTACCCTCGATCCAAGAGCCGGAGGTAAAGTGTCATTATCTCGTATGGCCTATGGCTACTCCACCATGATACCGCCTCTGTACACATGCGCAATCTATAATGCCATAGCCAACGACGGAAAATTTGTGCGTCCGCGTATAGTCAAAGAACTTATCAACGGAAATGGCGACCGCATAGAGAAGCCCGTAACCTACGTAAGGGAGAAAATTTGTTCGCCCGAAAACGCCAAAATCCTTCGTAAAATGATATACGATGTGGTGTACGGCGAAGGCGGCACTGCAAAAAGTCTGCGCAACGATATAGTGACCGTGGTGGGAAAAACAGGGACATGCCGTATAGCCAATGAGGTGAAAAAAGACACTGCAAAATCCGACGGCAAATTGATAAAAGGCTACAGGGAGGGACAATATCGCCTGGCATTCTGCGGATTTTATCCCTATGAGAATCCTAAATACACATGTATGGTGCTAATCTCCAATCCGTCGCCTGAATACACCGGAGCAGCCACCACCTCAGGAACCGTGGTAAAGAATGTGGCATTGAAAATGTACGCGCGCGGCATGCTTGACAATCATTCCGACTTCAGCGTGGAGGAAAACGCCAAGAAAAATCCGACTCTCTATGCTTCTGACAACGATATACGATCCACAGCCACACGCACATTCGGCGCACCCAACCCGGGCAAAATTAAGAACCCCACAACACAAAAAACGGGTACTGCCCCCGATGTAAGAGGTCTTAGTGTGAGAGAGGCCATAGGCAAGCTGGAGGACGCCGGATACAATGTGAAAATTCAAGGTAGCGGATACGCCCACACCCAAGTGCCTGCCCCCGGCACCCCGATTAAACAAGGTTCCACCGTCTCCGTGAGATTTTCCCCTAACTAAACTAAAAAACTGATTTTGTAATGACCCACAGTTTACATCAACTATACAAAGTGTTGGACATCGCCTCACCCGACATACCCGACATGCCCCTATCAGGCATTACAGCCGACTCACGGGAAGTGAAACCCGGATATGTGTTTGTCGCCGAAAAAGGAGTGTCGGTCGACGGACACTCCTATATAAGCAAAGCGATAAATGCAGGAGCCGCAGCTGTGGTGTGCGAGTATATTCCTGACGACGCGCAAGAAGCCGGAACGACGGCATGGCTTGTGGTGTCCGACTCGACAGAAGCGATGGGACGCCTTGCCTCGTGGTGGTACGACTATCCCTCCCAACGGCTTACATTGGTGGGCGTGACCGGCACCAACGGCAAGACCACCATAGCCACCTTGCTCTATGAAATGGCTCGCCTTATGGGACATAAAGCCGGACTGATATCCACTGTGGTCAACATCATCGACACCCGTGAGGAAATCTCCACCCATACCACTCCCCACCCTCTGGTAATCAACCGACTGATGCACGATATGGTAGATGCAGGATGTACATTCTGCGCTATGGAGGTGAGCAGCCACGCCTGCGCACAAAGGCGAATCGCGGGTCTGGATTTCGACGGGGGCATATTCACCAACCTCACCCGCGACCATCTCGACTACCATAAAACATTTGACGCATATCTAAAAGCCAAGAAAAGCTTCTTTGACGGCTTGAAGTCCAAGACTTTCGCCCTCACCAATGCCGATGACCGCAACGGAAATATAATGCTCCAAAACACCAAAGCCGACCGCTGCACCTACTCAATCCGCACCGGAGCCGATTTCAACGGCAAGGTGATAGAATGCAGAATCGACGGGATGCTCATGACATTCAACGGAAAAGAAGTGGAGACCGCTTTTGTGGGCCGATTCAACGCGTCCAACCTTACCGCTGTCTACGGCGCATCACGCCTTCTCGGATACGGCGAAGAAGATGTGCTAAAAGCCATCAGTCTGCTTCGACCCGTGGCAGGGCGCATGCAGACGATCCACAGCACCAAAGGAATAACAGCCATCGTGGATTATGCCCACACTCCCGATGCACTGGCCAATGTGTTGTCTACGATTGCAGATGTGATAGGGACAGGCCGCATCATCACGGTGGCAGGAGCCGGAGGCGACCGCGACAAAGGCAAGCGACCGCTTATGGCTGCCGAAGCTGTGAAGCGCAGTGATATTGTGGTGCTTACATCAGACAATCCGCGACACGAAAAGCCGGAAGACATTTTAGCCGACATGCTTGCCGGAGTGGACGAGAGCCTGCGCGACAAAGTTGTCACCATCGTTGACCGCAAAGAGGCCATCACCAAGGCTGTGTCGCTGGCAAAGAAGGGCGATGTGGTGCTGATCGCCGGCAAAGGCCACGAGACTTACCAGATTATCGGAGACACACGCCATCATTTCGACGACCGCGAGATAGTGGCAGAAATTTTTAATTCCTAATCCTCCGCGAATACTATCATAAGACATCACAAATTGTTGAATAATACATACTACCGTACATGCTTTACTCACTATTCAAACTACTCAACAACTCAGGTATTCCGGGTGTGCGCCTAATGGATTACATCACAGTCCGCTCCGGTCTGGCATTCGTACTGGCTATGCTCATAGCCATCTTCATAGGTCGCAAGATAATATATCGCCTGCAAAAGATGCAGATTGGCGAAATAGTGCGTAATCTCGGTCTGGAGGGACAGATGAAAAAGACAGGCACGCCTACGATGGGAGGTGTGATAATTATCATCGCTATACTCATACCGTGTCTGCTTGTGGGCAATCTCACAAACGTATACATGCTGCTCATGATTGTGTCAACGATGTGGCTCGGGCTTATCGGTTTTCTTGATGACTACAAGAAAATCACAAAGCACAACAAAGACGGCATAAAAGGCAAATACAAGATTTTCGGACAAGTGGGTATAGCGCTCATCGTGGCTACTACCATGTACTTCAGCCCAAATATCGTGATGGTGAGAAACATAGATGTAGTAAACCACGACAACACCGAAGAAGTGATTTACGAATCCAATGAAACGAAGTCACCCGAAACCACTATACCTTTCGTAAAAAACAATAACTTCGACTACGAATCACTCACCTCATGGATGGGTGACTACGCAGAGACGGGAGCATGGGTAGCATTCTTTATTATCACAGTGTTCTTTGTCACCGCCACCAGCAACGGAGCCAACCTCACCGACGGACTTGACGGACTGGCCACCGGATGCTCAGCGATAATAGGGTGCGCATTGGCGGCTATGGCTTATCTCGGCGGTAACATAATATATTCATCCTATCTGGATATTATGTACATACCACATAGCGGCGAACTGGTGGTGTATATGGCAGCCTTCATAGGTGCGCTCGTAGGATTTCTGTGGTACAACGCCTCGCCGGCCCAGGTATTTATGGGCGACACCGGATCCCTTATGTTAGGCGGTATTATAGCTGTATTCGCAATTCTGATACGCAAAGAGTTGCTTCTACCCATACTTTGCGGTATTTTCTATGTTGAGGATTTGTCGGTGATGATACAAGTGGCATATTTCAAAAAGACAGGAGGAAAGCGCATTTTCAAGATGACACCCCTACACCACCACTATCAGAAACCCGGCAACGCCGGTATACAAGCCTTGATACAGCAGCCCATCCAACCAATACCTGAATCAAAGATTGTGACCCGCTTTTGGATCATTTGCATGATATTGGCTGTGGCCACCTTCGTTACTCTCAAAATCAGATAATCTAAAACTCTCGAAATTATGAAACGCATAGTAGTGTTAGGCGGCGGAGAAAGTGGCACAGGAGCCGCAATCCTCGCAAAAACCAAAGGATATGATGTGATGCTCAGCGACATGGGCTCAATACAGCAGAAATATAAAGACATCCTTGACGAAGAAAACATAATTTGGGAAGAAGGACATCACACAAAAGACCTCATACTCAACGCCGACGAGGTGGTAAAAAGTCCGGGCATACCACTCTCTGCTCCTCTCATACAGGAAATCATGGCCAAAGGTATACCCGTGATTTCTGAGATAGAGTTTGCCGGCAGATACACCGACGCTAAAATGGTGTGCATCACCGGGAGCAACGGCAAGACCACCACTACCCTACTCACCTACCACATACTCAAAAACGCAGGACTGAACGTTGGACTTGCCGGAAACGTGGGAAAAAGCCTGGCATTACAGGTGGCACGCGAACACCATGATGTGTACGTCATCGAACTCAGTAGTTTCCAGCTCGACAATATGTACGATTTCCGCGCTGATATAGCCGTGATAATGAACATCACTCCCGACCATCTCGACCGCTACGACCATAAGATGGAGAACTATATTGATGCAAAATTCCGCATCCTCCAAAATATGCGTCCGCAAGATGCCTTCATTTACTGGAACGACGACCCAGTGATACAAGCCAAGCTGAAGACAATAGACGTGCACCCCGCCTCTTACCCGTTCGCAGAACACAAAGAACAAGGCGTGGCTGCCTTTGTGGACGACAACGGCAACTTAATCGTAGATATCCCCGGACATAATCTTTCTATGCCTCGCAAGGACTTGTCGCTAAAAGGGCTGCATAATCTCTACAACTCCATGGCGGCAGCCATAGCATCATCGCTCACAGGCATCCGCAAAGAGGATATATGCAAATCGCTCGCTGATTTCGAGAGTGTGGAGCATAGGTTAGAGCCGGTTGCCACAATTGACGGTGTGAAATATATCAACGACTCCAAGGCAACAAACGTCAACTCCACATGGTACGCCCTCGAAAGCATGACCACGCCCACAGTACTTATTCTCGGAGGCAAAGACAAAGGCAACGACTACACCGAGATATTGCCTTTTGTGAAAGAGAAAGTAAAAGCAATTGTGGCAATGGGCAAAGACAACGCCAAGATTGTGGAATTTTTCAAAGATGTAGTGCCGGTGAGCGACACGCACTCTCTTGACGAAGCCGTAACCAAGTGCCGTGAAATTGCTGTGGCAGGAGACACAGTACTCCTCTCGCCTTGCTGCGCCAGCTTTGACCTCTTCACAAGCTTCGAGGACAGAGGCCGCAAATTCAAAGACGCAATAAAGGCTCTTATCAAATGACATAAAAGACAAAACTTACTAATGGAAGCAACTTTAGAAAACACCGAAGAAAAACCCAAACGCATCGATAAACAGATATGGGGTATATATATAGCTCTATGCATTATATCCATCATAGAGCTGTATAGCGCGTCGAGCCACGAGGTGACAGCCGCCAACGTGCTTGCTCCCGTTATACGTCATATCATGTTTCTCGTCATTGGACTTATACTCATGATATTGCTCCAGCGCACCCACTATAAGAAATTTTACCGCTGGGCATGGACTTTCGCCATTATCAGCATAGGAGCGATGATATACACCCTCTTTTTCGGCATTACCATCAATGGAGCTCAGCGCGCTTTCGTAATAGCCGGATTCACCATACAACCGTCAGAGATGGTAAAGCTATCGGTGGCTCTTATGGTAGCGGCAATCCTATGCAAAGAGCAGATGAAGGGTGTCGACGATGTTACTGATAAAGGTGTAATCTCCGTTACGCTTGCCGTGCTTATATGCGGGGGATTGCTATTCAGCCAAGGGCTTACAAATACTCTGCTGCTTATGTGCATAGGCTTGTCAATGATGCTTATAGGCGGAGTGAGCGGTGTCAAACTTTTCAAGGTAGTGCTGGTGTTTCTCGTAGTGGGAATGTTAGGCGTTGGTGTAAAATTCTTGTTGGGAACAAGATCATCTGAGGATACTCAGGTAGCCTCTACCCAAATGACTGTGCCGGGCACCAATGTAGTGGTAGGCATAGACCAAAATAATGGTACGATAAGCGACGAAGGCGGACGATTAAGCACATGGATCAACCGCTTCAAACGATTTGCAAAATCCGACAAATACAATGACGAAATCAATAACGAGAACCGCCAAGAGCAGTACTCTTATATAGCCCAAGCCCACGGAGGCGTGATAGGAGTATTTCCCGGCAACTCCCGCGAGACGGCGCGATTGCCCCTTGCATTCTCCGACTATATCTACGCCATCATAATTGAGGAATTAGGTCTTATCGGTGGCATAGGTGTGCTGATACTCTACCTCTGGCTTCTTGCCAGAGCCGGAAGAGTGGCGAGCAGATGCCAGACGGCCTTCCCGGCTCTTCTTGTGATTGGCATGGCTGTGTTTATCACCTACCAGGCGATATTCCACATGGCCATCGTCACCGGCGTGTTCCCAGTGTCAGGACAGCCGCTACCCCTAATATCCAAAGGCGGTACGTCAATACTCATGACCTCAATAGCCTTAGGCATAATGCTGAGTGTGAGCCGCCATGCAGCTCGAAAAGGCGTGAAATCCGAAATCAAGGAAGAGCTGCTCGTGCTGCCCGATGACGTAAAAGCCGTAAACCCCACTTAATAGATTAATATTCAATTAATATCTCTTTATAAATGAAGAAAGCACTCATAAGCGGAGGAGGCACGGGTGGACATATATTTCCTGCCCTGTCAATAGCCAATGCGCTCCGTCGCAGATATCCCGACATAGAAATACAATTCGTAGGCGCGGAGGACCGCATGGAGATGACGCGTGTGCCAGCCGCAGGCTATCCGATAGTCGGACTGCCGGTGGCAGGATTCGACCGCAAACACCCGTTGCGCAATATCATAGTGCTCTTCAAATTGTGGAAATCCATGCGCAGAGCCAAAAAGATAGTAAAGCAGTTCAAGCCTGATATAGCTATCGGAGTTGGCGGCTACTGCAGTGGTCCCACTCTTAAAGCCGCACAGAAAGCGGGAATACCTACTGTGATTCAAGAGCAGAACTCCTACGCCGGAGTCACCAACAAACTTCTCGCCGAGAAAGCCGACGCAATATGCGTGGCCTACGAGAATATGGACAGATTCTTCCCGGCTGAAAAGATATATCTCACGGGCAACCCAATACGTAAAGATCTTCTCGACTGCGAACTAACGCAGCATCAAGCCAAAGAAAAACTCGGCTTTGACCCCAACAAGCCGCTTGTCTTAGCTGTGGGCGGAAGCTTGGGCGCGCGCACTATCAATCAATCCATTAAGTCCAGTCTCGGCGCAATAGAAGCCGCCGGATGCCAACTGCTTTGGCAGACCGGCAAAAACGAAGCTGAGAAGTTTGCCGAAAGCGCTAAAGACTATCCTAATGTGAAGGCCACAGTGTTCATTACCGACATGGCTTTGGCTTATAGAGCGGCCGACTTGGTGGTGGCCCGCGCAGGAGCCGGCACAATAAGCGAGCTCCAGGTGTTAGGTCTCCCTGCCATACTGGTGCCGTCGCCCAATGTGGCTGAGGACCACCAGCGTAAAAACGCGCAGGCTCTCGCTGACCGCGACGCAGCCATCATGATACTCGATGCCGATGCCCCCTCCACCCTATCGTCAGAAATCATCACTTTGGTAAAGGACGCGCCTCTGCGCAATACCCTTAAAAAGAACATCCACAAGATGGCTCTCAACGATGCTGATGAAAAAATCGTGGATATAATCGAAAATACGGTTAAATAAAAGACTCATTGAGATGCAATACAACAATATATATTTCTGCGGCATCGGCGGTATCGGCATGGCCGCTCTCGCCCGCTATTATCTTGCCAACCACTGCAAAGTGGCGGGCTACGACCGCACACCGTCGGCTCTCACCGCTGCTATCGAAGCCGAGGGCGCAGTAGTGAGCTATTCCGACAGCATGGATGCTGTGCCCGAAGCGTTTCGCAATCCGGAAGACACTCTTGTGGTGTACACTCCGGCAGTCCCTGCCTCAAATGTGCCCCTTACCTACTTCAACACCCATGGATTCACGGTGCTAAAGCGAGCTGCTGTATTAGGACTCATCACGCGCGCCTCCAAAAGCCTTTGCTTTGCCGGCACGCATGGCAAGACCACCACTTCGTCGATGGCAGCGCACATACTGCACACCGCCAAAGTGGGCTGCAACGCATTTCTCGGCGGTATACTCCGCAACTACAACAGCAATCTTCTCCTCAGCCCCACATCGCCCTACTCCGTGATAGAGGCCGACGAATACGACAGGTCCTTTCACCAGCTTTCGCCCTGCATCGCAGTGATCACAGCAACTGACCCCGACCATCTCGACATATACGGTAACGAAGAGAATTATCTTGAAAGCTTCGCCCACTTCACCGAACTAATCCACCCTGACGGGGTACTGTTGATACATACGGGTCTGAAACTCCACCCGCGACAGGCTCCCACGGTAAAAACCTACACTTATTCGCGCGACCACGGCGACTTTCACGCTGCCAATATACGCTACGGCAATGGCACGATTATCTTCGATTTTGTGACTCCGGATACTACAATCCCCGATATTGAACTTGGCGTGCCGGTGGAGATAAACATCGAAAACGCCATAGCTGCCATGGCTGCCTGTCTGATCACAGGCGATGTCACTCCCGACGACCTGCGCAGCGCAATAGGCTCATTCTTGGGAGCTGAACGCCGATTTCAGTTTATTCTCAAAGAAACCGGGGCAAACGGCAAAGTCATTATCGACGATTATGCCCATCATCCCGACGAGATACGACAGAGCATAAAATCGGTGAAAGCCCTATACCCCGACCGCCGGCTCACCGTGGCTTTTCAGCCTCACCTGTACTCTCGCACACGAGATTTCGCCGACCAATTCGCCGACGCCCTTTCAGCCGCCGACGAGGTGGTACTCACGGATATATACCCCGCTCGAGAGGCTCCGATACCCGGGGTGACCTCTGAAATCATCTTCAAAAGGATAAAATGTGATAATAAAATATTAATTTCTAAATTAGATTTTGAAGAAACGATGAAAAATCGTAACTTTGAAGTCTTATTATCGTTGGGAGCCGGAGATTTGTCAAATCTTCTGCCTCACCTCGCTGAAATCGTTAGTTTGTAATCGTTATTTTTAAGTTATAGCTGGAGAGTTAAAATATGTCAAAATCAGGGATACTAAAATGTGTGATGTCACTTGTACTGATCGTGTATCTGGTGATATCCCTGAGCTTCACCTCGCGTATGGCCTCGGCCGATACGTTCAAAGGGGTGTACATCAACGTATCCGACAGTCTTAAGCGCCGCTTTGTCACAGCAGACGATATCGACAGAGAGCTCGGCGGCATACGCAAAAATATCACATCGATATGCCGCGACTCGCTCAACACCCTGACACTTGAAAAGGCTATAATGTCAAGAGACAACATAGAGACCGCCAACTGCGTGGTGCTTAACGACGGCAGTCTGCGCATTGATGTGGTGCCTCTCATACCGGTGGCTCGCGTGTTCGACCAAGGAAGCGGTACCAACTACTACATCAACCGCACGGGTAAACGCATGAAAGCCTCAATACGTTATCGTATGGACGTGCCCATCATCACCGGCGACTTCTCCGGCCCGATATCGCCGACCTATGCTTTTCCTCTGCTGAAATATCTGCAGGAGCATCCTGACCTCGGCGTCCTTACAAGCGCGGTGACTGTGGACCGAAACCATGATATCATACTCACCCCCACAATAAAAGGCCATGTCGTGAATATGGGCGATACCAACGATATCGAAAACAAATTCCGACGCCTCACCACTTTCTACAAAAAAGTAATGCCGGTGAAAGGGTGGGAATACTATGATACCCTCTCACTGAAATGGCGAGGCCAGATTGTGGCTAAAAGACGACATCGACGCGAACCGCTTCCGATAATACTTGAGGAAGAGCATATCGACCTTGACGACGAAGGCACAATGTTGACCAACTTCAACAACTCTTTCAATAGAGACATAAAAGGCAATAATATAATCCAGCAATAATTTCCCTCTAAAATAAAATCCTTCTTTCATGGACAAAAAATATATCGTAGCATTAGAATTATCAGGCACTCAGATAAAGGGATCGGTAGCCTCTGTTGACGCTGATCCCACCGCACAAGTGGTTATACCTACAATCTGCGCATTAGTCAGCGAAGACAGCACCGACTGCGTGCAGTATGGCCGTGTGCAGAACCTTATAAATGCTGCCAAATGCTCTTCGGCAGTCCTTCAAAAACTAAATAAGGTGCCAACCATTGCTGATGGCAAAATAGTTGCTGCGTATGTAGGTCTTAGCGGACGCTCTTTAGGTTCAGAGCAAGCGTCAGCCATGATAGAACTCCCCAATGAGACTGAAATCACCCCGGAAATACTCAAAAGCCTGTTTGTAGAGGCTGCAAAGAGAGCTGCGCCCAGCAAGAAAGTGCTGCGTGTGCTTCCCCGCAAGTATGTGGTAGACAACCAGTCAATGCTCAACCCCGTAGGAGCTCTCGGCTACAAACTGAGAGGCGATTTCACAATAGTGACATGCAACCCCACCATCCAACGCAATCTCGATATGGTGCTGAAAGAGCGTGTGGGCTTGAATGTGGACAAATATATAGTCACTCCTCTGGCTCTTGCCGACATGGTGCTCGGCGAGGAAGAGAAGCAGCTTGGATGCGTACTTATCGACTTAGGCTCACAAACTACCACAATATCAATCTACAAGGACCGCGCTTTGCAGTATCTTGCCACCCTGCCCATAGGTTCGCACAATATCACACGCGACATTTCGCAGGGATTGAATATGACCATGGAGCGCGCCGAGACCCTGAAATGCACCATAGGCGATGCCATGGCCCCTCCGGCAAAAGGTACCGACGAGACCTCAAGAGTCAACAACTACGTTGTGGCCCGTGCCTACGAATTAGCTGTGAATATTGTGGCTAACATCGGATATGCCGGATATGACACCACCGCGCTTCCGGGCGGACTTATACTCTCAGGACGCGGATCCCGACTCCACAACTTCGATAATCTGCTTGCCAACCAAAGCAAAATGCGCGTGCGCAGTGCTTCTCTGCCCGATGTCTTGGACTTCAATCTTGATCGTAGCATCGTACCTGAAGAGTATCAGTCGCTGTTGGCGATAGTGCTGCGTGTGAGCCGCACTCGTAATTTTATCGACTGCGTA
>CAZJKZ010000051.1:0-19141 GCA_964546885.1 uncultured Bacteroides sp. | reverse complement strand
CACATGAACGAGGACACCGAGACTCACATGAGAATGAACTGGCAGCTCTGGAACTATTACCATCGCTGCGGCATAAAGCCTGATTTCTGGCAGACGCTCTTCAAACTTATGCGTGAAGTAGGACTCGATGAGGGAAGCGATCCCGGACGCAAGCAGATCGAATTTGCCAAGATGGCAAGTAAGGCAGCCGGCGAGGATCTCACTGACTTCTTTGAGATGTGGGGATTCTTCGTCCCTGTAAACACTACACTTGAGCAGTACGGCACATTCAATTATGTTGTCACCAATCAGATGATAGCTGAAGCCAAGGAGTATATGGCGCAGTTCCCAAGGCCTAAGCATGCGTTACAGTATATTGAAGATCGCATCGCTTCTGAGTTCCCGCAAAGCGACTATCGCTATTCGCAGGTGGGCGATCTCGGCTACTACACCACCTACACTGAGAATAAGAAGGTAGGAGCAGGTGCGTCGGCTACAGTGTCCGGACGCTCCGTCACAGTCAATGGCGCAGAAAATGCTGTGGCAATCGAGCTCCGTCGTGGCGACGCTACTGGTCCTGTAGTCTACTTCTCCAACTTCCTAAAGTTTGAGATACCATCTTCAATCTCGCTTGACAACTGTGCGCTCTACGCCGTGCAGGCTGATGGAGAGCGTATCCTCCTCAAAAGTCTGTAATCAGGCCAAAGATCTATTAAAGCCGTCCGCCACCGGACGGCTTTTTTTTGAATCATTATCCAATAATAAAAAAAAATCCTTACCTTTGCACTATTACCCCTAAAGACTCTAATCCCTCAAAATCCTAACTAACCCAAACCATGAGCGACCAACTGAAAATCTTCTGCAAAAACATTGACCGATACATTGACTTCAAAGGCGGAGAGACACTTCTTGATGTAGCCGCAAGGATTGACCTGCCCTTTACACCTATATGCGCGCGCGTCAACAACAAGACTGAAAATCTGCATTATCAGCTTTTCGCACCAAAGCAGGTAGAATTTTTGTCGATACATCATCCTTCAGGCGAGCGCGCGTATACACGCACTCTTTGTATGGTGCTTTACCGAGCTCTTGAGTATCTATATGAGAATGTGAGGCTTCGTATCTCACACTCGATTTCCGGTGGATACTATTGCCGCATTTATGGCGACGGCGTGGTGGTGGACGATGCTACAGCCGACAAAATACGCAACGAGATGCGTCGAATAATATCAGCCGATATGCCGATACAATATAAAGAACGGCTGAAAGCCGATGCTGTTAAGATTTTCCGCAAGCAGGGTCTTGACAGCAAGGTAAAACTCCTCAATACTATACACGAACTTTATTGTGTGTATTATAAACTCGACGGTATATGCGACAGCTATTATGGCACCCTTGCTCCGAGCACCGGAATCATAAAAGTATTTGATTTCACCACCTATAAAGAAGGATTTTTGCTCAGAGGTTTCGACAAGAAGAATCGTGATGTGCCCGCACAGTATGTTACACAAGAAAAGATGTTTAAGGCCTTCACTGATTATGTGGAATTCAACAATATTGTGGGTGTGCGCAATGTCGGAGAACTTAACGAGGCGGTGTTAAAGGGCAAATCAGCCACTCTTATCAACGTGGCGGAAGCCCTGCATGACAAATATATCTCACGCATATCCGACGAAATCACCCGACGCTATCATGAAGGCGGAGCGAGAGTGGTGCTGATTGCGGGTCCCTCGTCATCAGGAAAGACCACTACTACAAAGCGCTTGGGTATACAACTCATGACCAATCTGCTGCGTCCGCAAATGATATCTCTGGATGATTATTTCGTAGACCGCCACCATACGCCTCGCGACGAGGCAGGTGATTTCGATTATGAATCCATCTATGCTCTCGACCTAGAGCAGTTCAACCGCGACCTTCTTGACATCATCGACGGAAAGGAAGTGGCGCTACCTACGTATAATTTCCAGACCGGTTTGCGTGAATATAAAGGCAACACTATTAAGCTTACCGAAGGGTCAATCCTACTAATCGAGGGAATACACGGATTAAATCCGGAGCTTACCAAGGATATTCCCGACAAGATGAAATTCCGCCTGTATGTGTCCGCTCTCACCACACTGTCTATCGACGACCATAACTGGATACCCACCACTGACAACCGCCTGCTGCGGCGCATAATCCGTGACTACAAATATCGCGGTGCTTCAGCCGAGGAAACTCTTAAGCGGTGGCCGAGTGTACGGCGCGGCGAAGAAAAATGGATTTTTCCTTATCAGGAAAACGCCGATGCCACATTTAACTCATCACTCATCTTCGAATTGGCGGTGATGCGCCCTTACGGCGAACAGATTTTATCACAGGTGCCTCATGATGTGCCGCAATACGGCGAAGCTTACCGTCTGCGCAAATTCTTGAGTTATTTCCTTTCAATCGATAAGCACACTTTGCCGTCAACATCGCTTTTGCGCGAATTCCTCGGTGGTTCTTCTTTTAAATATTGATATATGGTAGTGCCTCCATATCTCGTAGCAGGCGATATGATAGCTATATGTTCGCCTGCCGGAGCAGTGAAGTCTGAATTGTTTGGACCAGCTGTGAGCGAGATAGAGCGACGCGGCTACCGGGTGAAGATAATGTCGCATGCCATGGGCTCATACGGGTCTTACAGCGCATCAGTCAGTGAGCGCCTTAAAGATATGGCAGAGGCATTGCTTGATCCGCAGGTGAAGGCTATAATATGTGGCCGCGGAGGATACGGCGCAGTGCATCTCCTACATCATCTTGCTCCCCTGATTGACGCTCGCGCGCCAAAATGGCTAATAGGATTCAGCGATATCACAGCTCTCCATGCATTATGGCAGTCAAAAGGCATAGTGTCAGTGCACGCTTCTATGCTGAAAGGGTTCTCAGAGGGTCAGCCAGCACTGACAGACAAGCTCTTTGATATCCTTGAAGGCAGAGAGGTGCAATATGAATGGCCGGGGCATGCCCTAAATAGGCGTGGAAGCGCAAAAGGAGAGCTTGTAGGGGGAAATCTGGCAGTCCTGGCAGGATTGATAGGTACGCCCTATGCAAGGGCTCTGACAGCCAATTCTGGGCCAATTCTCCTGATAGAGGACGTTAACGAGCCAATATACAAAATCGAGCGCATGCTGTGGCAGCTTCGCCATGCCGAAATCCTCCCCAATCTGTCAGGCCTGATAGTAGGCGAATTCGTCGGCACAAAAGCCGATAAAAATTACTCGGACGTCTACAAAATGGTGTCCGATATGATATCCGACTATACGTATCCTGTAGCTTTAGGTGTGCCAGTAGGGCATATCGCAGCCAATCATCCGCTCTTGCTCGGGGCCATACAGCTTGATGTCAGCCAGGCTGCGACTGCAATTAGGTTATAATCCTTCAAAAAGAGAGCCTGTGTCTTGGGTGCGTGTGATGCCAAGATGCTCATACGTTAGAGGCGTCACCTCTCGGCCGCGGGGCGTGCGCTTTATGAAGCCCTCCTTTATCAGATACGGCTCATACACCTCTTCTATAGTTCCTGGATCCTCACCGAGGGCTGTGGCTATTGTGGACAGTCCTACGGGGCCGCCGCCGAATTTGTGAATGATTGTGGTGAGTATCTTATTGTCTATTTCGTCAAGGCCATAGCGGTCGATATTTAAGGCTTCAAGAGAGAAGCGCGCTATCTTTAGATCAATATCGCCGTTGCCCTTTACCTGAGCGAAGTCGCGCACTCGGCGCAGAAGCGCATTGGCGATACGAGGTGTACCTCTCGACCGCATGGCTATCTCCAATGCTGCGTCATCGCTGCATTTCACCTTCAGGAGCGATGCCGAACGCTGAATTATGCGTGTAAGTATAGGGTGATCGTAATATTCGAGATGGCAGTTGATGCCGAATCGGGCACGCAGGGGCGATGTCAGCAGTCCGCTGCGAGTGGTGGCGCCTATTAGTGTGAACGGGCTAAGGGTAAGCTGTACGGTCCGGGCCCCCGGTCCTTTGTCGATCATTATGTCGATGCGGTAGTCCTCCATGGCAGAGTAAAGATACTCTTCCACTACCGGGCTCAGACGATGAATTTCATCAATGAACAGCACGTCGTTCTCCTCGAGCGATGTGAGTATGCCCGCTAAGTCGCCGGGCTTGTCGAGCACAGGTCCCGATGTGATTTTTATGCCCACTCCAAGCTCGTTGGCAATAATGCCCGATAGAGTGGTCTTGCCCAATCCGGGAGGACCGAAAAGCAGGATATGGTCAAGCGACTCCTTGCGCATGCGCGCCGCTTTGACAAACACTTTAAGATTCTCAACAATCTTTTCCTGCCCGTTGAAAGCATTGAAGGCGCTTGGACGCAGCGCGCGCTCAAACTCCTTATCCTTATCTGTTTGTGTATTGCGTATGTCGAATTCTTCTGACATTTGTGGTTACTGTGGTTATAGGTTTATGTGTCTACATTTTTTCGAGAAGGCGCGTGTATATTGTGTCGGGTCGGATAGCGGATAGGCAAAGTAGGTCGCGGCGATAGCAGGGCTTGTCGCCGTTGATTGAGCAAGGGCGGCACGACAGCGGCACTTGTATCATATCGTTCTCGCTCTGATGCCAGCCTTTGAATCCGCAATAGTGGTGGGTAGCGCCCCATATGCTTATGGTGGGTGTGCCTACTATCGACGCAAGGTGCATGTTGGCTGAATCCATCGTGAGCAGCACATCAAGATTGCTGATTAGTGCTAATTCTGCGGGAAAACCATAGTCCTTTCCGGCAAGCGAGGTGACACTCTGATATTTTTCTTGCCATAGCTGAGCCTGATGTTCTTCGCGTCCTTTACCTCCTAAAATGAATATTTTTATGTGTGGGTGACGGCTTAGCATTTCTATCACCTCGGTCATCTTTTCTATCGGATATTCTTTTTGAGGATGCATCGCAAAAGGAGCAATGCCTACCCATTTTGCTCCGTCTTTTTTCGGAAGGGTGATTGAGATATAATCCGAAATATCCGCCTTACTATCTTTGCCATAAAGTCCGTTAAAACGCTCCTGTAACGGTAGACCCGCCTTAAAGAAAGTCTCTATATATCGGTCGCGCGACGACACCAATGGCAGCATCACCTTGTTGGTGCGCCTCGACAACTGCTTTTTATGAGACTGCGCGTTGTTGAATTTTAAGGTCTTCACGCCCTTTAGCTGGCAAGCCAAGCGCAGCCATCTTGTAGATTTGTCGTTTTGCAAATCGATGAAGGCGTCAAATTTTCCTTCTTCCGACAATTCCCTCAACAGGCGTTTTGCCCCTCCAAATCCTTTATAGTCGGAAAGGAGATCCACGCCCACCACTTTCAGATTGTCGGGCTTGTTGATGAATATAGACGACTTGGCTTTGCTTGTGACGAAAGTGAAATTCACTGCCGGATAACAGAGGCATGCGCTGTAGACCACCGGCAGTGTCATTACGACATCTCCGAGTGCCGACAGTCGTGATATCAGCACTCGGTGCAGATGTAGGTCATTGCCGGCGGCTATGTTATTTTGATCCATAAAGCACCGGGTTGGTGTCAGGGTCGTTGTACATCTTCATTTGGCGGTATACCTTCATGTATTTCTCTCCTGACGCTATTTCTTCAAGCAGACGGTCGATAGCCGAAATGAGGTCGGCACGCTGCTGGAGGAGTATGTCAAGTTTGGCCTTACATTTATTAATGTGGTCGTGCGAGGCATCGGTGCGCTCTGTCTCTGCCTTCATATGGTGTATCTTCAAGGCAAGGATAGATAGGCGGTCGAGAGCCCATGCCGGACTTTCGGTGTTGATAGTGGCGTGGGGTAGGGGAGTGACACTGGCGTACTGCTCGCGAAAATATGTGTCAATTGCCTCCACCATGTCGGTGCGCTCTTGATTAGAGCGGTCGATTCTTCTTTTGATGCCTAGGGCTTCCACGGGATCGATGTGCGGATCACGTATGATATCCTCGAGATGCCATTGCACGGCGTCAATCCAGTTTTTGGCATACAGAGTGTAGTCTATTAATGCCGGATCGTAAGGATTGTGGATTGGAGCGTCCACATGGTCGGTCTTGTGGTAGTCGTTGGTTGCTCTTTCGAATATTTCGTAGGCTTTTTCTGCAAATTTCATTTTTTTTATATTTAGGTGTTATCAGGTAAAAAATTTTTGGCTAAAAATCTTGTACCGCAAATATAAGGCCTATTTCCTATTTTTCCAAATTTCTTTTGATGTTTAATCAGGAAAAAATTAAAAAATTTGATTCATGGCAATTGGCGGCTAAAAATTGGGCCGTGAGATTTAAATTTTTACGCATAGCTGTCCGAAAATTCCTGAATTTTTGATTCTCATCGAGGTAAAATTTATGTAAGTAATTGTAAATAAATGATATAAATAAAAATTTGCTCAGTCTTGCAGCTTTGAATTTAGAATTTTTGAACATTATGTGTCCCACCAGCAAAAAAATTCAATACCAGCACTCGTAATACTTTTCGAAAATCGAGAAAAAATTGAAACGACCCGGAAATTTCCATTTAAAGTGTTAAAACGGCTATTTTTGTAGTGCTTTTGGGGGTGAAACGACCCACTTTTTTCCGTTTCGCTAAAAATTAGTCTGAAATTAGCCCTATGGGGAATATAAGCGAATATTTAGGCTTTTGTCATTGTTAAAGGAATTTTACATTTGATTCTTTTAGAAAAAATCAGTAAATTTGTAGGTTATTTACTTTCTTAGAACATGGTCAAAAATCATTTTTATTGGAATACAGAAAACGTAGAGATGCCCGGCATCAATCCTGAGCTTATGCAGCGATGGATAGCTGAGGTGGCAGCGGCCCATAGCCGCAAGCTTGGCGACATTGCATATATATTCTGCGATGACGAAAAAATCATAGAGGTGAACCGTCAGTTTCTCAACCACGATTATTTTACCGATATAATTACTTTCGACTATTCGACCGGTAAGAAAATCAGCGGCGATATATTTATCTCTCTCGATACTGTGCGCACTAATGCCGAGCAGTTTGGCGCAACATATGATAATGAACTTTTGCGAGTGATAATACACGGCATTCTCCATCTCTGCGGCATTAACGATAAAGGCCCCGGAGAGCGGGAAATAATGGAGGCAGAGGAAAATAAGGCTCTGGCTCTACTCGCCGATATTCAAAGACAGTAAAAGATATTTTTGTTTATGACTTTCGATTTTGACGTTATAGTGGTTGGTGCCGGTCACGCAGGTTGCGAAGCCGCACATGCTGCCGCCAAAATAGGGGCAAGGACCTTGTTGATCACTATGGATATGGATAAGATAGCTCAGATGAGTTGTAATCCTGCCATCGGTGGTATTGCAAAGGGACAGATCGTAAGAGAGATTGACGCCCTTGGCGGACTCATGGGTATTGTCACAGATCGCACTGCCATACAATTTCGCATGCTAAACCGCTCAAAGGGACCCGCCATGTGGAGTCCTCGCGCGCAGAGCGACAGAAACAAATATTCGGCTCTGATGCGCACTATGCTTGAGCGCACCCCTAATCTTTTTATGTGGCAGGATTCGGCGGTTGATCTCATTGTGGAGGAGGGTAGGGCAGCCGGAGTGGTAACAGCCCAAGGCGCTACTTTCCGTGCGCCGAGAGTTGTGCTCACCAACGGCACTTTCCTCAATGGACTCATGCATATCGGCCGCTGCAAGATAGAAGGTGGGCGCATTTCCGAACCGGCATCGCACGGCATTACCGAAAAACTGCGTGCTCTTGGTTTTGCCACCGACCGCATGAAGACCGGTACACCTGTGCGCATCGACGGACGTACCATCAAATGGGAACTTACCACTCCGCAGGAAGGGGAGAACGACTTCCATAAATTCTCATTCCTTCCGACAGTCCACCGCGAGTTGCGTCAGCAGAAATGCTACATCACATACACCAATGAAGCCACTCATGAGGTGCTCCGTTCGGGGCTGCCCGACTCGCCGCTTTACAACGGACAGATACAAAGTATCGGTCCGCGCTACTGCCCCAGCATCGAAACCAAGATAGTGACGTTCGCCGACAAGCAACAGCACCAACTATTCATCGAACCGGAAGGAGAGGACACTGTGGAATACTATCTCAATGGCTTCTCTTCGTCGCTGCCCATGAATGTGCAGTTTGACGCGCTTCGCACCATTCCCGCACTTGCCGACGCTCAAATCTACCGTCCGGGTTATGCCATAGAATACGACTTCTTCGACCCCACACAGCTCAAACATACGCTTGAGACAAAACCGGTGAAAGGACTTTATTTCGCTGGTCAGATCAACGGCACCACGGGATATGAAGAGGCAGCGGGGCAGGGACTCATTGCCGGTGCTAATGCAGCTCTCTCGCTCGCAGGAAAGGAAGAAATCGTACTGTCGCGCGACAATTCATACATAGGCGTGCTTATTGATGACCTCGTGACAAAAGGTGTCGATGAGCCTTACCGTATGTTCACCTCTCGCGCCGAGTACAGAATACTGCTGCGCCAGGACGATGCTGACATGCGACTCACTCCCATAGGTTATGCCTGCGGACTCGCTGACGAAGAACGCTACAAGCTGATGGAGGAGAAACGCGCCTACCGCGACAAGCTCATAGCTTTTGTCTCTGATTTCTCTGTGAAGATGTCAGAGGCGAATGACTTCCTCGTTTCAGTGGGGTCGGCTCCCTTGAAGCAGGGTGTGAAACTTGTTGACCTTATACTGCGACCCAACATCTCCATACTCCAGCTCTGCGAGGTGTTTGATCCGTTGGCAAAACTTATCGAGACATTCCCGGTTGACCGACGCGACGAAATAGTGGAGGCCGCCGAGATTTTGATAAAGTACAGCGGATACATAGAGCGCGAGAAGTTGGTGGCCGACAAAATTCGCCGCCTTGAGGATATAAAGATTTCAGGCAGGTTCGACTACATGTCAATCGAAGCACTATCCACCGAGGCTCGACAGAAGCTCGCCAAAATAAATCCCGAAACAATAGCCCAGGCATCGCGCATACCCGGGGTGTCGCCAAGCGATATCAATATACTGCTGTTGATGTTGGGAAGATAGATTTTTGTTCCACGTGGAACAATTTGGCAATAATAAAATTCATATCAACTAATTACGAAATGTCCCACGCTTAAACTTCAACCCCCAAATAAAACACTAATGGAATACATTAAATCAAAAATCAGAGACATCAACGACTTCCCTACAAAGGGTGTCGTGTTCAAGGATCTTACCACCGTGTTCAAGGATCCGCGTGCTCTCCACATCATAGGCTGGGACCTCTCGCAGCTCTACCGCGACAAAGGTGTCACCAAAGTGGTGGGCGTTGAGTCGAGAGGATTCATAGGAGGCTCAATACTTGCCTTCGAACTCGGCGCAGGTTTTGTGCCCGCACGTAAGCCCGGCAAACTCCCCGCCGATGTGGTGAGGGCTGAGTACGCTAAAGAGTACGGAGTGGACGTGGTGGAGATGCACAAGGATGCTATCACGCCTGATGACGTGGTGGTAATACACGACGACGTGCTCGCCACAGGTGGCACCATGAACGCCGTTTATAAACTCGTGAAGAGCATGAACCCGAAGAAAATCTATATCAACTTCATCATCGAAATTTCAGCTTTGAAGGGTAGGGAGAACCTCCCCGCTGATGTCGACGTGTCAACGCTAATAACATACTGACCCTATATTTTGCAAACCTTTCTCTATGGCAATGCATGAAAAGTCCCCGGAGCTGAAGGAGAAGATTTCAATCCTCCCTGACACCCCGGGGGTATACACATACTATGACAAAGACGGCAACGTAATCTATGTTGGCAAAGCCGTCAACCTCAAACGCCGGGTGTCGTCGTATTTCAACCGCACCCATGATTCTCTACGCACCAATCTTCTCGTAAGGGCTATTGCTGATATGTCGTACATCGTGGTGCCAACGGAGCAGGATGCCCTGAATCTCGAAAACTCTATGATCAAGGAGTACAAACCGAGATATAACGTGCTGCTCAAAGACGACAAATCCTACCCGTGGATAGTGGTGACAAACGAACTTTACCCACGAGTGTTTCTCACCCGGCAACACATAAAAGACGGCTCGAGATACTACGGGCCCTACACTAACACATCGGTGGCGCGCGTCGTGCTCGAGCTCATAAGCGAGCTGTATCCGGTGCGCATATGCCGCATACCTATCACACAAGAGTACCTGGATAAGAAAAAGGGTAGGCTATGCCTCAACTACCACATAAAAAAATGCCAAGGCTGCTGCACAGCCGCAATCTCGCCCGATGTGTACAACGGATACATCGAGAAGATAAAACAGATACTCAGAGGTGAGACGCAGGAACTCATGCGATACCTTCGCGACGAGATGCAGCGACTTGCCGCCGACCTGAAATTTGAGGAGGCACAAGAGCAGAAAATGCGTTACAAACTCCTGGAGAATTACCAGTCGAAGAGCGTCATTGTGAGTCAGACTATCGATGAGATTGACGTGTTCGGCATCAACGACGATGACCGCGATGTCTATATCAACTATATGCACGTGCGCCACGGAGCAGTGGTACGAAGCGTCACCTTAAGATATAAACGCCGACTCGACGAGACACAAGCTGAGATGATAGCTTATGCCATGCAGGAGATTAAGGACACTCTGGATGTAGAATATGACGAGGTAGTGGTGCCGGTAATACCGGAAGGCGGTTGGAAGAATGTGTCGTTTATCATACCGCAGCGAGGCGACAAAGCAAAACTTCTCGAAGTGTCGGCTAAAAACGCTCGCCAGCGCAAAATCGACGATTTAAAACATCTCGAAAAACTGGACCCCGAAGCGCATACCCAAAAGTTGATGGAGCGCATGAAGGCCGACTTCCACCTCTCAGAACTACCCACGCATATAGAGTGCTTCGACAACTCAAATATCCAGGGTACAAATCCGGTGGCATCGTGTGTGGTGTTTCGCAACGGTAAGCCCTCTAAAAAAGATTATCGCCATTTCAATATCAAGACAGTGGTGGGACCTGACGATTTCGCGTCGATGAAGGAGGTGCTTACGCGTAGATATACGCGGCTGATGCAGGAAGGAGAGGAACTGCCGCAACTCGTGATAGTCGATGGCGGCAAAGGGCAGTTGAGTGCCGCTGTGGAGGCTTTTGACGAGATAGGGCTGAGAGGCAAAGTCGCTCTTGTGGGTATTGCCAAGAGGCTTGAAGAAATCTATTTTCCCGGCGACAGCATCCCCCTCTACATTGACAAATCGTCGGAGTCGCTTCGCGTGGTGCAGCATCTGCGCGACGAGGCTCACCGCTTCGGCATAACACACCACCGCGACCGCCGAAGCAAAGGCCAAGTGGTGAGCGAGCTTGATGGCATAAAAGGAATAGGCGAGAAGACCGCCGAGACGTTACTGCGCCATTTCAAGAGCGTGAAGCGCATACGCGAGGCGTCGGTAGATGATATTGCTGCGCTAATAGGGCCGGCAAAAGCAAAAGCCCTTAAAGAAGGGCTTTCAAAAGAAAATCATCAAGAATAATTAAGGCCAATCAAGCTTAATCAAAAATCAGCCCTCCTGCGCCGCCACAAATGGTTGCATTATATCATTGAGCTGGTCGGTCTCCACTAAGAAGCCGTCATGGCCGAAAGGCGATTGAATCTCGTAGTAATTTGCGTTTGGAATCATTGATGCCAGCTGTTTCATCTCTTCAGGAGTGAAAATTATGTCAGTGGCCATGCCAACCACCAGGGTAGGGCACTTGATGCGCTTTAGAGCCTCGGCCACGCCTCCTCTTCCGCGTCCCACATTGTGTGTGTCGAACGATTGCAGGATGGCGCAGTAAGAATATGCGTCGAATCGTCGCACGAGTTTATCGCCCTGGTGACGCTGATATGTGCAAGCGCGGTGTTCGCCAGTATAGCAATCGTCCGAGGGGTCCTGCTGTGTAAGGTTGTATCCTGTTCCTCCTCTGTACGACAGAAGTGCCATGGCTCTTGCCGCAGCTAATCCTTTGGCACCACCGTCCGGACGATCCTCAAAGAAGGTTGGATCAGCCGTGATAATCATACGCTGCGTCTCGTCCATAGCAATGGTCCATGGCGATGCCTTAGCGTCGGTGCCTATAAGCACGAGCTTGTGGAATCGGTCAGGTTCAGTCACTGCCCATTCCAAAGCCTGAAAGCCGCCAACTGAGCATCCCACAAGCATCTTTATTTCGCCTACGCCTAGCACATCAGCGAGTAGCCTGTGAGCACTCACTATGTCGCGCATGGTGTAGCGGGGAAAGTCGCGATAGTAAGGATTACCGGTAGCCGGATTGATATGTAGAGGTCCGGTGGTGCCATAACAAGATCCAAGGATATTGGCGCACACGATGAAGTTCTTCGACGGGTCGAGAAAACGCCCTTCTTCCACAGTATGGGGCCACCAATCAGCCACGTCGCTGTTAGCTGTAAGTGCGTGGCACACCCATATCACATTATCCTTTTTTTCGTTGAGTTTTCCCCATGTGTGATATGCTATTGTGAGGTCCGATATTTCGCCTCCCAATTCGAGGGGAAAAGGCTTGGAGTGATGATAATATTGTACCATGAAACTTAAATTATTTTAGCGAAGGCCTGCTCAAAATCATCTTTGATATCTTCCACATTCTCCAGCCCTACGGATATACGCAGCATTGTGGGTGTGACGCCGGCGGCAGCGAGTGCTTCTTCGCTGAGCTGTTTGTGTGTGGTGGAAGCAGGATGAGTCACCACAGTAATAGAGTCGCCAATCATTGTCATATGGGCGGCAAGTTGAAGCGATTCCACAAACTTCACAGTGCTGTCAAGTGTGCCTTTAAGTTCCATTGTAAATACCGCTGCTCCGCCGTCACGGAAATATTTCTGAGCGTTCTTGTATCCCGGGTGTGAGGGAAATCCCACATAGCTTACGGTCTTTACCATGGGATGGTTGGCACAGAATTCAGCGAGCTCTCGTGTGGCTTTTATCTGATGAGCTACTCGCAGCGACAATGTCTCGAGGCCGATCATCATAAGATAGGCGTCGAATGGCGACGGACATGATCCAAAGTCACGAAGGCCGTCGACACGGCATTTCACTATATAGGCGGCTTTGCCGAATCTCTCGTAAAGATTGAGTCCGTGATATCCTTCGTCGGCGCCTGCAATAGCAGGATATTTGCCGTTAGCCCAATTGTAATTTCCGCCGTCTATGATTAAGCCGCCCATAGCGGTGCCATGGCCGTTTATCCATTTGGTGGCTGAATCCACTACGATGTTGGCTCCGTATTCAAAGGGATTGCAAAGGTATCCGCCGGCTCCGAAAGTGTTGTCTACGACAAAAGGCACGTCGTATTTGCGACAAAGCTCAGCCAAGGATTCAAGGTCGGGCACCATGCATGTAGGATTGCCCATACTCTCGCAGTAGATAGCTCGAGTGCGAGAGTCGATAAGGGGCTCCATAGCTTCGGCCGTAGGAGCAGAAGCCACTCTTACGTCAATACCCAATTTGCGCAGAGAAATCACGAAAAGATTATATGTGCCTCCATATAGGAAAGGCGACACCACTATATTGTCGCCCTGCTCGGCAAGCGACAATATAGCTATCATCACAGCCGACATACCCGATGAAAGCGCCAAAGCGCCTACACCGCCATATAATGCAGCCACACGCTCCTCATAGGCAGAGGTTGTGGGATTCTGAAGACGAGTGTAGATATTGCCCGGTTCGGAAAGTTCGAAAAGCTGGGCTGCGTAGTCGCATGTCTTGAACCGATATGCAGCCGTGGGATAGATAGCCGCCCCGCGTGCTCCCGTGGGTTCGTGTGGGTTGAGACCTGCGTGAATCTGTCGTGTCTCAAAGCGAAGTTTGTTGAAATCCATTATAAGAGTAATTAAGAGTAATAGGAGTATAAGAGCTATAAGATTTATAAGACTTATAAGACCTAAATTAGCTACAATTTTGTTGTTTATTCTTAAAATATCCACAAAATTACTACTTTTTTGCGACTTTTTGTCGCTTTAGTTGTTAATGTTTTTTGTTAATGGAAGTAATTTTGTTAACTTTGCGTGTGATGATTCATCTATCACCGCTTAACCAGGTATAACAGTGTAAAGCATATAATATGAAATCTAAACAGTCCACCACCGAAGCGCCTAAAAACGCAGCTAAGCCTAAAAAGGCCACAGCAAAATCCGCAAAAAAAGTAAAAGTGCTTCCTCTTATCAAAAATGACCCCTGGCTCGAACCATTCGCCGAGGCCATAAACGGACGACACCAGGATGCCATAAACAAGGAGGCCGACCTCACTCAGGCCACTCATTCGTTGAGCGATTTCGCCAATGCGCACCAGTATTTCGGAATGCACCGTACCTCTGATGGCTGGGTGTTCCGCGAGTGGGCTCCAAATGCCACCGGCATCACCCTTGTAGGCGACTTCTCTAACTGGAAAGAAGAATTAAAGTACGCTCTTAAGCCTATCGGCGGTGGAGTATGGGAGATAAAGCTCAAGCCCGGCGATATCCATCAAGGCGACCTCTACAAGATGATGGTGCATTGGGAAGGCGGCGAGGGAGAACGCATACCCGCCTACGCCAACCGTGTGGTGCAGGATGAAAATACGCATATCTTCTCGGCTCAGGTGTGGAATCCTGAAAATCCCTATCAATGGAAAATCGAGAAGTTCACACCCGATACTAAGCCGCTGCTGATTTATGAGTGCCATATAGGCATGGCGCAGGAGAAAGAGGGCGTGGGCACTTATGATGAATTTCGCGAGAATATACTGCCGCGCATCGCCGCCGACGGTTACAACGCCATACAGATAATGGCCATCCAGGAGCATCCGTATTACGGATCGTTCGGCTATCACGTGAGCAGCTTCTTCGCTCCCTCAAGCCGCTTCGGTACGCCTGAAGAACTTAAGGCTCTTATCGACCGCGCCCATGAGCTTGGTATAGCCGTAATCATGGATATCGTGCATTCGCATGCTGTGAAAAACGAAGTGGAAGGTCTCGGCAGACTTGACGGCAGCTACGACCAGTATTTCTACGGCGACTCACGCCGTGAGCATCCGGCATGGGACTCGCTGTGCTTCGACTACGGCAAGAACGAGGTGCTCCACTTCCTGCTCTCCAACTGCAAATACTGGCTTGATGAATTTCATTTTGACGGCTTCCGCTTCGACGGAGTCACATCCATGCTATACTACAACCACGGCTTGGGCCAGGCTTTTGGAAGCTATGACGACTATTACAACGGAGGTGAAGATCCCAATGCCATTACCTATCTTACCCTTGCAAATAAACTTATCCACTCCGTGAATCCTCATGCCATCACCATAGCCGAGGAAATGAGCGGTATGCCCGGCCTGGCTGTGCCTGTGCAGGACGGCGGCATTGGATTTGACTACCGTATGGCAATGGGAATCCCCGACTACTGGATAAAGACCCTTAAAGAAAAGAAAGACGAGGACTGGCACCCAACATCAATTTTCTGGGAACTGACCAACCGACGCGCCGACGAAAAGACCATCTCCTATGTGGAGAGCCATGACCAGGCTCTTGTGGGCGACAAGACTGTGATTTTCCGTCTTATCGACAAAGAGATGTACTGGCACATGATGAAGGATGACGATGACATGACTGTGGCACGCGGTATTGCCCTCCACAAAATGATTCGCCTTGTGACTCTCGCCACCATCAACGGCGGCTACCTTAACTTTATGGGTAATGAGTTCGGACATCCGGAATGGATCGACTTCCCGCGTGAAGGCAACGGCTGGAGCTACAAATATGCGCGCCGCCAGTGGGATCTTGTGGACCGCCAGGAGCTGAAGTACATCTACCTCCAGGACTTCGACAACGCGATGATACACCTCGTAAGCGGAATCTACAACTTCCAGGCTTTACCCGTACAGAAACTTTGGGAGAAGGACGACGACCAGGTGCTTGCTTTCATGCGCGGCGACTATGTGTTCGTTTTCAATTTCAACCCCGTTAAATCGTTCGACGGATACGGTATTCTTGCTCCAGGCGGCAAATATGCTACCGTGCTGTCATCTGACAATCCCATCTTCGGTGGATACGGCAATGTGGACGAGAAGGTGGAGCATCTCACCCAGAAAGACGAACTCTATTCGCCTCATGGAGTAGAATGGTTGCGACTCTATCTACCCTCTCGTTCAGCCATCGTGCTTCGCAAAAAGCGCACTGTGCGTCGCACTAAAAAAGCCGTCGAAAAGGATTGATTAGTCTTTTTTATTTTTACTTAACTTTTAATTAACGATATTCTTTCATACTTTTGCAATGATTAATGGTGAGGTATCATTAATGCCTCGCCATTAATCGTTTTTAATCCACTTGAATTATGGTATTAGTTCCCACATATACAGCTATTTGTCTATTAATTATTTCGGCGCTTCTCACCGGAGTTGCAATAGTGTTAGCCTATCGCGCTGTATGGTGGACGGTGATATTGTCATTAGCCGCATTGATAGTAGGGAAATTAAGTGGCATAGCCGCAATTGATACATCTTCATTGATATTTTGGTCAGTATCGTCAGTCATAGTGCTTGCGATAAACTGTCTATTGCCAAAACAAATACGCGACTCACATGTAGGAATGTCATATTTATGTACGGGTGCGTTGGCAGGCTCGTTTCTCGGTCTGCTTTCTAACACTACAGCCGGTGTCATTTCCGCTTGTGCAGTATGCATCGTCCTTGCGGCTCTTGCCTTCAGCCGTCAGGCTGCCGGGCAGGTGCTTGAGTTCCCTTCAAAAAAATTCTTTAATTATCTTTGCGCTAAAGGTCTGCCGTTAGTGGTGATTTTTTCGATGCTTGGCATTCTCAGCCTGCATTTCATCTATGTATGCGCAAAGTTATGAAAAGAATATTTCTTCTGATATCAGCGTTTATAGCCTGGAGCGTGGTGCTCCACGCCGCTGTGCCTCGAGTGCAAATTGACCCGCCTAATTTGAACAAGATCAAAGCAGAGACAACAAATCCCAACTCAAAATACTACTATCCTAAGCTGCTAAAATCGTACATGAACAATGATACGGTGATGCAAAACGAGGATTTCAGGTATTTCTACTACGGCACGCTGTTCCAGGAGGACTATGACCCTTACCGTGGCCCGATGGACGGGGAAAGGTTGACAAAATTGGAGCCGTTGTACTATAAGAGCGAACATTCAGAGGCCGAAAAGAAGGCTATCCTGAAATATGCCGAGGAGTCGCTGCGCGATAATCCCATCGATCTTGTGCAGCTCAAAAACAAAATATACGTGCTTGAGCATGAAAAGAAGGTCAACCTCGCCAAAATCTGGAAAAACAAGCTCAACCACCTCCTTTACGTCATTGTTTCGTCCGGCTCGGGCATATCCAAGGAGAGTCCGTGGATCGTGGTGTATCCGCGCCATGAGTTCGACGTGTTCAATCTCTACGGCCTCGGCGTGCAGAATCAGGAGTATGAGTTGCCTCACCATGACCATCTGACTTTGGAAGTGAAGAGCGGAGAGACGCAGGACTATTACTTCGATCTCGGCCCGGTGCTTGAACAGTATTATCTGAAGCATCCGTCGGAGTTCTCCGATGACAGTGCCGAAGAGTAACCAAACAGCAGGATATGTTGCTTAATCGTTTTTGTCTCGCTGGCGCTGCCGTGCTTTCAGTCCTTTTGTGGTCGTGCGCCGATAGGCAGCCGGTGCCACAGCACACCGTTGAACCTCCGGCCGACGAGCTGATGGTGATGAACGTGCGTTCCACCGACAGGCTTTATACCACGGAGTACGTGGTGAACAAAGCGGTGACCTACGACGATATCGTGAAGCTCAAAGGCACAATTTTCTCCAAACATTTCGATTTAACGCTTCCGCAGGGACAGCGCAAGATTATAATACCTATGGAAGCCCGTATAAAGGCTTATATCGATTTTGGAGGCTTCTCCAAGGAGAATATCATCATTGCACCCGATTCGTCGAAAATACGCGTTATTTTGCCCGATCCTAAGGTGGAACTCACATCCACCCGCATCGACCACTCAGGTATTCTTACTTTTGTGGATTTCGGGCGCAGCCGCTTCACACAGACTGAAATGTCGGATTTCGAGCGTCAGGGGCGAGCTGCCGTAATAGCGGCAATACCTCAGATGGGAATTATCGAGACGGCGCGCCGTGATGCCTATTCGCTGATTCTTCCTATGGTGACAGCTATGGGATATAGTCCCGATCAAGTGACGATAGATTTTCGCTCTGATCTCTCGCCCGCGTCCTACCTCCAGCCTCTAATTAACAATCTACGCGACTGACACTCCACGCTATGCCCTTATACAAATCAAATATCGCAATCATCCGCCTAATAGTCGTCATACTCATCGTGGCGGCTGCAATTGGAGCGGGATGGTGGATTCACAGATCCGTGTCCTCTGCAAGCATCGGGATAGGGAGTTCGCACGAAATAAGCGTCACGCCTCAGAAAATCTCAGAGATAAAGCGAATCAACCAATGGGAATTTATGCGAGTGGTCGACGAAGTGGTGGTTGACACAATTGCCCGCCGTCCGCTCCTCCCTGACCAGCGTCTCACCTGCATCTATTATGGCACGCTGTCATTGGGTATCGACCTCACAAAAGCCGATGACGACTGGGTGACAAACACCAACGACACTGTGACAGTGCGTCTGCCCCTCCCCTCGCTGCTCGACGATCGCTTTATCGATGAAGCGCGCACAAAAGTATTCTATGAATATGGCACTTGGCGCCCGTCGGCAAGAAATGCTATGTACCGTCGCGCCAAAGTAAAAATGGAACAGCGTGCCCTCACTCCCGTCAATCTTCGCCAAGTGCGCCAATCGGCCGTCTCCCGTTTCACATCCCTCTTCAAGCAGCTCGGTGCCAAAGAAGTAATCATCCAATTCGACGAATAACTGACTGTGAGTTGACTAAGAGTGTTGACTGGGAGTTGACTGGGAGGAAGGCCGCCTCGGCCTTCCGCTACAATTGTGGTGAATCGCCATTTGGGCGCTGGTGGGTCGAAGGCGACCCACCTCCCAGCAACCAGCAAAAAAATCTGCTTATCCCGCAGAGGGGATAAGCAGACGTTTGTGTGTGGGGGGTAGTAGCCCATAGCAGAATCGAACTGCTCTTTCAAGAATGAAAATCTTGCGTCCT
>CAZJKZ010000050.1:0-19165 GCA_964546885.1 uncultured Bacteroides sp. | reverse complement strand
TCTGCGCTTGAGGGTGCAGATGTGCCTCTTCTTCCTCAACTAGACAGAGTTTTATTCCGTTCCATACCGGCTTTTGTAGGTGCAACAGTTCTGCCGCCATATACAGACGGTTCATCGTACCCAATCCAGGACCTGTTGTCCCGTCAAGATTAAGCGATAATTTCTCCAGTATTTCTTTTATATGAGATCCCGATATTGAGAAAGAGGATGCAGTATCTTTTTTGATAAAACTGCCAAGGAATCCATCTATAACACCTTTGATTTGTTGCTTGTTGCTTAATTGCCCATCCTCAGTTGTATCATTCTCAAACCATTCTTTTATCTGCTGGTTTGCCGTAGCCACATAGCCTTCAAACTGTGCCTTCCCATCTGCACCTTTCTTAAATAGATCGTGTCCCTCTAATATCTGGGAAAGCCTACTATATTTCTTAGCAGTCAGTTCATTCTCAGCGTCGCGTAAGGGCCTCAGGAATGTGACTTTTAAGTACTCTCTTGCTTGGCTATCTATTGCTGTTCCAGACTCATCCATTCCTGCTCTGATTTCATGAGGTATCGGCTTATCATCTATCAATCGAGCGGTACATATCAGTCGCAGAATGGGTCTTGGTGGATTGCCATTTGCCCATCCAAGCCATTCTGTAAAGTGTGCCGCTTCGCTATTCGACAAACCGTCTATCAGAAGTTCTATCCTTAATTCGTCTGTTCCCTCATAGAAATCCTCTTTCACCCACATCAACCTCTCATAGGCATGAGTCCTCAGAACCATTTTGATGGCTTCAAGTATCGCACTCTTTCCCGAGTCGTTTTCACCAATCAACACATTCAGTCCTTTTGTAAACGACAAATCGAGGCTTGGATGCTTCAGGTCTATATCGCCCAAAGCTCCGAATTTTCTGAAGTTCCAAAGTTTTATATTTGAAAGATACATATCCGTTGCTGTTTATTGATAACTTATTAGGAAGTATTAATTCTCTAAATTTATGCGTTCACAAACAAATCATCGGCGGTGAGTTGCGAATGGATGTTGTTCATTGAATAGGAATTCTTCACAAGTCCGGAACTTGTTATCATGGTCAGGGCGATGCCCTTGCGGGTCTTTGTCAGTTGTCGGAATAGTGAAGCTTTGTTACGCAAGTTCTCCATATATTTCTTGTCAATCGTATATGGTCCGTCGGAATATTTTATTTCACAGAGATTTATTGCTTTATCACTGCGGTCAATCAACAGGTCAATCTGCGCTCCGGGATGCTCATCATTAGCAACAGTACGCCATGAGTATTCGTTTGTGATTACACCACTTATTCCAAGTGCCTTCTTTATCTGCTCTGAGTGCAATAGACATACCCGCTCGAAAGCGAGTCCACACCAGTTGTGATATATTGGTGCTGTCTGGATCTTTGACCAGTAATTTGTATCCATATTCTTCCGACCGTCCATAAACTTGAAATAGAACAGCGTGAAGTTATCAATAAGTTGATAGAGAGAGTTCTTCGTTTTTGACCCTATTGCCTGATATTTACGGATAAAACCACAATTCTCCAAATCCTCCAGATACTTGGTCAACTGTCCGTTTGTAATCAGGTTTGAGTTTTTTATTATCTCTTCGCGGGTCATTCCGACCTTCTTTTTTGCCAATGTTGTTATTAATTCCAGATATGGTTCTGGCTGCTTGAATAACGATGAATACAGTTCCTTAAACTCATTACCCAATTTGGGAGTTCTCCCAAATAACAATGCGTCTATGTTCTGTGGCAAGCTTAACGATTTGTTGAGTAGTGACCAATAGAAGGGAATACCTCCAAATATCATGTAAGCTTCCATTATCTCATGTCGCTCTATGGGCAAATTTACACTTTTCGAATATAACTCACATTCATACAAGTTGAAAGGCTGAAGGTGAATTTGATTGTTCAATCTATTATGTAAGGCACCTCTATTTTTAAGAAGCTTCTTTACCATCCAAGAAGTCGCCGACCCACATACAATAAGGAGTATATCTTTTCTTGCAGATGCCCAGGCATTCCAGAAATTCTCAAAAGCAGGCATAAAGCTGGACTTGGGACCATCCATCCATGGCAATTCATCCAAGAACACAACCTTTTTCCTATCGGGAAGCTCTTTAAGATACTGTTCTAACATATAAAATGCCTCTATCCAGTTGTTAGGGTATGAGCCGCCTTTGAATCCACGATCTTTAAGAGTGAGATAAAATCGTTGCAATTGTTCCTTTGTCGAAGCCTGTACCATTCCAGAAAAAGTAAATGCGAAGTTATCTTGAAAGACCTCCCTAACAAGATAGGTCTTACCAATTCTACGGCGTCCAAATACTGCGACAAACTTAGACTCATCGGAATCGTAGGCCTGTCGAAGTTCCTGTACTTCTTTCTCTCTTCCTATCATCATATAAGATATAATTTAGATTGCAAAGATACAAAAAAATCTTACATCACATAGCCAAATCTTATATTTTTATACCACATTTGGCAGCTTGATGTAAGTAATCTGGTATCAATCGAACTTATTCTCCAGTGACGCAACGATGGCACTTACTTACATCAGGTCGCCAAATCTCATGTTTCTATTCGCCAATGCTTTCAATCAGCGGTGTATTTGTGGGTTCGATACATGTATTCTTCTTAGGTACTTAATAATTTTCTAAACACGTGGCAAACAATATGAGGGATGGATGTGTTAATAATGTTACATAGAGGTTAAACACTGTTACTGACATCACGCTTCAACATTGTTGGCATCTAATCATTTAATAAACTCATTCTACAAAACTCAATTGGTACAAAAAGCCATTATGAAAAAGCATCTTTACTCATTAGTTGCCATAGCTGCTCTCAGTGTAGCACCGGCGTTTGCGCAGTCATCAGTATCACTCGAACTGCCTCTATACAAAGCAAAAATTTCAGACAAAACCCCTAAAGATCCAAACGCTGTAAGTAATCATAACCCTATAAGTGACTCGGAGACTATTTATGTTGACGGGGATTCAGCGGATAACGGACAATCATCACTAAGCAAACTACAGGCAATTTTTTATAACGACCAATTCCGCCATGCTCAGGACCCGAAAGCACCGTATTTCATGTTTATGAGCCGTAATGGCAAAGTAGGTATGGGTGTCGGCGGCGATCTCAGAGTTATCGGATCTTATGATTTTGATGGATCACAAAGCGGTTCGGGATTCGCGCCATATGATATCCCCATCCCTAAGGACATATCAAGCAACAATCTGTTCCAAATTTCTCCAAACCGCACCGGCATTTTCTTCACCATCTTAGGTACTCACGATAAATTTGGTGATTTTCAAGCATATGTGCATGGAAAATTCAACGGACCTAACAATACGTTCAAGCTTGATAAAGCATACGCCACAATGGGCGACTGGCTATTCGGTCTGGCACCCTCTACATTCTCCGACCCTATCGCCCAACCCTCAACCGTAGAGACAGATGGTCCGAACTCCGAGATCGGCGACTCACGTATGCTCTTCAGATACACACATCAGATCAACAACAAGCTCACTGTAGCGGCTTCTATCGAAAATGCTGACACCAGCGTGCCCACATCCTCAGATTTCAAGCCCCATACAGCCGTTATACCTGATGTAGCGGCATTCCTGCAGTACGCTTACGCAAAGCAGCATGTTCGCCTTACAGGTATGGTAAGAAATCTCAAATACACCGATCTTGTGAGCATGTCCAATCATAACGTGACGGGATGGGGCATAAGCCTGAACGCTAAACTCGTGCCGGTAGATCCACTTACAATATTCGCCTCAGTCAACACCGGACGCGGCATCGGCAGCATGGTGAACGACCTGTCGTTAGGCGAAAATGATCTTTTAGGCTACTCCAGCAATCCCGGCAAAATGTATGCCCCCGCAAGCTACGGATGGTACGGAGCCGTTCAATACAGCTTCTCGCCTAAGGTATTCTCAACCCTTATTTTCAGCCAGGAACGCCTTTTATTAGAAAAAAACACCGACTATGCTGACAACGGATATCGCTACGGTATCTACGCCACAGCCAACGTGTTCTGGAATATACTCCCACGCCTGCAGATGGGAGCAGAAATCAATGTCGGCAAACGTTGCAATCAGGACGGCACCAACCGCATGGGCTACCGCACATCAGTCATGGCGCAATACAGCTTCTAAAAATATAATACACAAGCGGGGCGCAATTAATTGCGCCCGCTTGTATCAGGCAATAATCAGTAATTTCTGAGCATCTGAAGCTCCTCTATTACGTCGTGTCCGGATAAGGTGCGACGCTTTTTTATCACCTCCACGAAATCGCGGGCCAGACGATGCACAGAGCTACTAGTGTAAATATTCTCCATGAAATTAAGAGTCTTGTCCAGCACCATGGATATCTCGTCATCCTCAAGCTGACACATCTCGCGACCTTCCTCCTCCACAAGCGAACGTATGTCCTTGCGCACGGCAGGAGTGATAGGCTGCCTTTTCTCCACATGATAGCGGCAAAGAATATTGCCCACTATCAGCCCGGTAAGTAGCTGATACTGTTTGAGCATCTCATTCCAGGCTATTTTTGCCGAAAAACGCGGATTACTGTAGAAATAGAAGTCGGGAGTAAAGGTGATTGAATCGCCGCTTTCGCTGTCAAGAGTGACTTCCTGCAGCATATCGTCGTGCTCCAACACATTGAGCGAAATCACCATACCGGTGAGACCATAGCACTTATCGTCTTCGTCAGTATATGAGAATTTTGTGTTCATACTTTATGAATAAGTCTTATTATTGTTTACGAGTAATATCCACTATCAATTTATCACAAGAATTTTCGTAACAGCTCCTGTTGAGGAGGTGCCTGAATTGTTTTCGGCTGCGTATACATAGTACACTCCTGATTTTACACGGTTGCCATCGGGTCCGCAAGCATCCCATGATGCCATGCCGCCCTCCGAACGAGTCTCGTACACCACATTACCCACTGTATCCGTGATCTTCACCACAGAGTTGGCTACAAGTCCGCTTATATTCACCATGCCTGAATATTCCGGTCGCACAGGGTTGGGATATGCGTATATTTCTGTATAGTCCTGTTTGCCGGCCGAAGCATCGCTCTTAAATGTATAGAGGCCGGAGGTTGTGCCCACATACACGGTGTTGTCCACCTTGTCGCACTCTATCGTGCTCACGATATTCGATGGCAGCGGGGAGTTGTCGGTGTAATAATGCTCTATGATTTTGTCGCCGCTCTCGCTCACTAAGTATATGCCAGAAGCATCGGTGGCAATCCATTTGCGACCTGCCGGATCCTCACACATCCAGTTGATTTTCTCGCTACTGAGCAGATAATCGGCGTAGTTTGTGCCGTCGTTGCGAGGCACCTTTATTCTGCGAATTGTCATATTGAAGTTAGTAGCGTCAGATGGATTGGTGATTTCGAATACGCCGGCATTAGTGCCTACCCACACGCATCCTCTGCGATCCTCAAGAAAGCACATAATATAGGTGTACGACACTGTGTTGCCATCCTGATCCAGAAGCTTATTCCAGTGGTAAGCCACATCATCATCAGGATTGCCCCACGTGCCTTTGGTGTCAACCGCCATAAAGCCGTCCTCGTAAACCGACATAGAGTAGAAAATCATATCTGATTTCTTGCAAAGCAGTCCGAAGAAATCCTTTGAACTGTAATCTTTGTTGATTTTCGAGCATATACGCCAATCGGCCGAAGTGATGGTTTTCGGATCTTGCTTCACCTTGGCTGCAGGCAGTATGATAAGCTTTTCGCTGGCGTTTGACCCTACCCAAAGGTTGCCGTCGCGGTCGAAATCGACATACATCACACGGGCTGCAAAATTATCTTCAAGAGGGGTGTTCGACAAATCATATTTGCCGATCTCCTCGTAGTCGCCAGTTTGCGGATTACGCTTTATCACATACACTCCCTCAAGATAATTGGCACAATAATATTTTTCAGGATCGTCAGGAGCTTCCACTATCCACCCCGGCGCGCCGTACATACGCTCATTACCGACCTTACTCTGATTATTTGCTGCCATTTTATGCGAGTGCACGACTGAGTGTACCGACACATCGCGCGGAGTGCCATCCTCTATGATATTGGTGGTCTGATAATTTAGTGATGCGTCGCCATCACCGAAACTTCTGGCTATGGTAGGCTCATAATTAGATATGTACAGGCGTTGGCCGTCATTTGACCATTTCATTACACTCACGTACTTATCTGTTATATGACCGGGATATAGCATCCGGTCATAGAGCACTGTAGGCTGTGCCGACGATACGTCGTACATGCCTAAACCGTCACTGGCGGCACTCCATAATTTAGTGTGTGTGTCATACACGCCGATTTTTGTTTTCTGCAACTGTTCCGGTAGGTCGATTACCTCACACTCGCCGCCTTTTTTGAGAAAAATCAGCTTGTCGTCAGTGTAGGTGTACAGTCCGTCGGTATAAGCGTGCATTCCGTTTGGAGTAATGTATTTGTCAGGCATTGTAAGCGCTGTCCACCCGGGGGTATTAAAGTCAACTTTTCTGAATGACAGCTGATTGGTATTATTTTCTACCAGTGCAAGGTGCTCGTCGTCCACTATAGAGAAATAACTTACGCCAAAGCCTACAAGAATATCAAACTTGTCAATACTGTTGTGTCTGCCCTCAAGGGGAGCCATACGTATCTTCCAGTCGATATCTTTGGAGAAGAGCAGTAGATAGTCGCCCATTATACCCATGCAGTTCACTTTCTTGTTGAGCACAGCCGACTCTATCACCTCGCAGCGGGTGTCGCTGAAGATCACGAAACCGAAATCAGTGGACACGGCTATACGATCCTTACCGAACGCCACATGATTGATACCTCGCGCCGAGGCCACGTTGGAGTCTCTGATATCCGACATATTCACAATCTTGCCGGAATCGTAGATGAGGTCGATATTGCTGTTTTCATACACCACAAGCAAGTATTTCTTCTCCGGATTATAGTATATGTTTTTTACGTCAACGTCACTCAGAAGATTAAGATTATCATAACAAAAGCTTCCATTGTCGGAAGGAGAGAACGAAAACAGACTGCCGCCGGATACATAGTACACCTTGTCGGATGTCACTGCCACATCGTCGATAAAGTCGCGGTACAGAGGGTACTTATACCAGCCTGAGTCTACTGCCATTGACAATTGAACGGCAGTTAAGAGCATTGATATGATTAAGAGTGTTTTTCGTATCATTTAGATATGTTTTTTTTCGATTTTCTCTAAAAGGAATTGCATAAGAGCCGCCACTGCCCTACCCCTATGGCTCACTGCATTCTTCTGCTGAGGTGTGGCCTGAGCAAAGGTGCGGTCCCAACCTTCGGGCATGAATACCGGGTCGTAGCCGAAGCCGCCCTCGCCCTCCGGAGCCTCAGTGATTACGCCCTCTACCTTTCCTTCGAAAAAATACTCCTTGCCATCGAGTATCAGGGCTATTACAGTGCGGAAACGCGCACTTCGGTCAGCGGAGCGGCGCATGTTCTCCAAAAGAAGACGTGTATTTGCCTCAGCATCATGCCCCTCGCCGGGCGCATAACGCGCCGAGTGCACGCCTGGAGCTCCTCCCAGGCAGTCCACTTCAAGACCGGTGTCATCTGCAAAGCAATCCATGCCGTATTTCTCGTAAATGTACTGTGCTTTCTGCAGGGCATTCTCCTGTAGAGTATTGCCGGTTTCGGGTATATCGTCATGGCAATCAATATCATTGAGACTCAGCACCTGGAGTTTGTTTCCGGCAATTTGGCGCAACTCATTTAGTTTATGTGCATTATTTGTGGCAAATACTATCTTCATCATTGGTATATAACGTAAACGTACCTGATTTATTGTATTATCTCGATGAGTGAGAAACGAGGATTATCGTAATATTTCCGATAATCCTCGATCGATTATAATGAATATATTGTGGGGCTTATTTTACTACCACGTTCACAATCTTTCCAGGCACCACAATCACCTTTTGCACTGTCTTGCCGTCAAGCCATTTAGCTGCGCCTTCGGCTGCCAGAGCGGCTTTCTCCACATCGGCTTTAGCAGCGTCAACGGGCATCTGGATATTATAGCGCACCTTGCCGTTGAACGACACTGGATAGTTTACAGTGTTCTCCTTAAGGTACTCTTCATTATACGCGGGCCATTGGGCATCGCATATGGTGGATTGATGACCTATGGCTGTGTGCCACAGTTCTTCTGCTACATGCGGGGCAAATGGAGCGAGCACTATGAGCAACTGCTCGAGCACAGCGCGGGAGTGGCATTTCTGCTGCGACAACTCATTGACGCATATCATGAAAGCGGCAATAGATGTGTTAAACGAGAAATGCTCTATGTCCTGAGTCACCTTTTTTATGAGTTTGTGCAGGCTCTTGAGATTCTCGGGCGTAGGCTCCGAGTCGTCCACAAGATCAGTGTCGCCTTTGTAGAAGAGGCTCCAAAGCTTTTTGATGAAGCGATTCACACCGTCAATACCGTTGGTGTCCCACGGTTTGCTTTGCTCGAGCGGGCCAAGGAACATTTCATATAGGCGCAATGTGTCCGCACCGTATTTTTCCACAATGTCATCGGGATTGACCACATTGTACATCGATTTTGACATCTTCTCCACAGCCCAGCCGCAGATGTATTTGCCGTCTTCGAGCACAAATTCCGCATCAGCGAATTCCGGACGCCAAGCGCGGAATTTGTCGATGTCAAGAACATCGTTGCTCACAATATTTACGTCGACATGGATAGGAGTGACATCATACTGATCCTTTAGGCCTGCCGACACAAAAGTATTGGTGTCTTTAATGCGATACACGAAATTACTTCTGCCTTGTATCATACCTTGGTTGATGAGCTTCTTGAAAGGCTCGTCCTCGCACACCAATCCGAGATCGTACAAGAATTTGTTCCAGAATCGGCTATAGATAAGGTGACCTGTAGCATGCTCCGATCCACCGAGATAAAGATCTACGTTGCGCCAATACTCATCAGCCTCTTTCGACACGAGAGCGTCGTTGTTGTGGGGATCCATATATCGCAGATAGTAGGCTGAAGATCCGGCGAATCCGGGCATTGTGCAGAGCTCCAGCTGATAGCCTTCGGGAGTCTTCCAGTTGGCGGCACGGCCCAGCGGCGGTTCTCCGGTGTCGGTGGGCAGGAACTGGTCGACTTCAGGCAGCAGCAGAGGCAACTGATCTTCGTCGAGCATAACGGGCACACCATCCTTATAGTATACGGGGAAGGGTTCGCCCCAATAGCGCTGACGACTGAATATTGCGTCGCGCAGACGATAATTGACCTTCACTTGTCCCAATCCCAGCTCTTTTATACGCTTCTTTGTGAAGGCTATCGCATCCTTCACCTTCATACCGTTAAGGTCGAGAAGGTCCGACTTGGAGTTCATAACTATCCCCTCCTTAGCGTCAAAGCTCTGCTCGCTTACATCAGCACCTTCGATAAGGGGGATAATTGGCAGATCAAAATGCTTGGCAAAAGCATAGTCGCGGCTATCGTGTGCAGGCACTGCCATGATTGCTCCAGTACCGTATCCTGCAAGCACATAATCGCTGATCCATACGGGTATTTTTTTGCCGTTGAGCGGATTTATGGCATATGCACCCGAGAACACGCCTGTCACTTTCTTATCAATCATGCGCTCGCGCTCGGTCTTGTGCTTCACTTCGTTGAGGTATTCGTCCACTGCCTTACGCTGTTCGGGGGTGGTGATCATATCCACATATACGCTTTCAGGGGCAAGCACCATGAATGTCACGCCAAACACGGTGTCGGCGCGTGTGGTGAATATTTCAAGCTCTACATCGCTGTCGGCGATTTTAAAACGCATCTCTGCACCCTCGCTGCGTCCTATCCAGTTGCGTTGGGTCTCTTTTAGGCTGTCGGTCCAGTCAATAGTATCGAGGCCGTCAAGCAGACGCTGAGCGTAAGCCGATACTCTCAGACACCATTGGCGCATGAGCTTCTGCTCCACCGGATAGCCCCCGCGTATCGACAGACCCTCGCTCACCTCGTCATTGGCAAGCACCGTGCCGAGCTTAGGACACCAGTTGACCATCGTCTCGCCAAGATATGCAATGCGATAGTTCATGAGCACATCGCTTTTTTCTTTGTCGCTCATGGCATTCCATTCGTCGGAAGTGAAATCAAGAGCCTTCGAACATGCCACATTGAGATCGGCTGCGCCCTTAGAAGCAAAATGAGCTTCGAGTTCGGATATGGGGCAAGCGCGCTTCTTATCATAATTATAATATGAATTAAACATCTGCATGAATGCCCATTGTGTCCATTTATAGTAGGCGGGGTCACAAGTGCGGATCTCACGGTCCCAGTCATAGCAGAATCCTATTTTGTCGAGCTGTGAACGGTAGCGGTTGATATTATTTACGGTGGTGATTTCAGGATGCTGACCGGTCTGTATAGCATATTGTTCTGCGGGCAAGCCGTAAGCGTCATAGCCCATAGGATGCAGCACATTGTAGCCGTTGAGACGTTTGTAGCGCGAGTAGATGTCGCTGGCTATGTAGCCGAGGGGATGTCCTACATGAAGTCCCGCTCCCGAGGGATAGGGAAACATGTCGAGCACATAAAACTTCTTTTTTGCGGGATCTATATCCACGTGATATGTCTTGTTGTCTTTCCAGTACTGTTGCCAGCGCTGTTCGATAGATCTGTGATTGTATTCCATTTATATAAATATGTTTAATGATTTACGAAAGAGCAAGCATGCGCTCTATCGGGCGACGTGCCTTCTCGGCCACGTCGGCATCTACAATGATTTCGGGGGTCTCGTCGCGCAGGCAGTCGAGAAGCTTCTGCAAGGTGTTCTGCTTCATATAAGCGCATTCATTGCATGCGCACACGGCATCGTCGGGGGGAGCCGGAATGAATGTCTTTTCAGGGCATTTGAGCTGCATTTCGTGCAGTATACCGCTTTCGGTGGCCACTATGAATTCGGTGGCGTCGCTTTCCTGAGCGTATTTCAGCAGAGCGGCCGTAGAACCTACTTTGTCGGCCACAAGCTGGAGCGGACGCTTGCATTCAGGATGCACAAGCACTTTGGCTCCCGGATGCTCCTTTTCTAGCTCCATAATCTTGGGCAAGGAGAATTTTTCGTGTACATGACAAGCTCCGTGCCACAGCAGCATATTGCGGCCGGTGACTGAGTTGATGTATTCGCCGAGATTCTTGTCAGGACCGAAGATAATCTTCTCGTCAGCGGGGAAGCTTTCCACAATCTTTCTGGCGTTGGACGATGTGACAAGTACATCTGTCAGAGCTTTTACCTCTGCCGAGGTGTTGACATATGAAATCACAGTGTGTCCGGGATTTTCGGCTATGAAAGATGCAAAATCCTGAGCCGGACAACTATCGGCAAGCGAGCAACCGGCGGTAGGATCCGGAACAAGCACTTTTTTGTCAGGGCATAATATTTTTGCAGTCTCTCCCATGAAATGCACCCCGCACAGCACTATTATCGGAGCGTCCAACTTGGCTGCGATCTGAGCCAATGCCAACGAATCGCCGATATAGTCGGCTATATCCTGAATTTCGGGACGCTGGTAATAGTGTGCGAGCAAGACAGCACCTTTTTCTTCTTTGAGCTTCAGAATCTCTTCTTTGAGCTGAGCGTCGGTTAAATGATTGGTGGAATCCATTTAAAAAATAAATTTTCGCGAAATTTTTTGTAAAGTTAGTGATAATTACTGAAACAGCAATTTTATTATCACTTTTTTATGCTTTTTAGCACATAAGTTTGGACTTTTTTTCGTAATTTTGGCTTCGAAAATCGTAATTCCTGTGATAAACAAATATAAAATAGGTTCGACTCTGGTCGCTACTAATGAGATTATATTATCTTCGCCTTCTTCGCGCCGGCGAAACGAGTGCGAGGCTGTGCGTTGTATCCTCGATGATTTAGTCGGCTCTGCTGTACCACTGGACCACGATTCGTCGGGCGCGCCAAAAATCAAAGGCTACAATATCTCAATCTCCCATAGCCGCAAACTTGCAGTGGTGGCAATCGACCCCCTCCACAGAATAGGAGTGGACGCGGAGGAGTGGCGGCCTACGCTGTCAAGGGTGAAATCCAAATTTCTGTCGGCTGAGGAGTTGGAAATATTCGTCACTAATGACCAGCTGCTGCGGGCATGGACTATAAAGGAGGGTGTGTACAAGATTGTAGGCACAGAGGCTACTTTTTTCTCTGAATCGATAGTGATCGACCCATCAATGAGCAGCGCCACTTGTGCCAACACCTTGTTTTCAGTGTACACGCTCGACATAGGCGACACATTCATATCTCTTGTCAAGCAGTTCCAAAATGAAATTGTAAAAATACTATAACAATAAAGCTACATTTTTATTACAATATTTCTATTATAAAATTTTATTATTATTTTTGCACTGTTAAAAATGTTAATCTGATGAGCGAGTCCTGTAATTTAGGAAAAATACTGATAGTCGATGATGATCAAAATATCGCCGACCTCCTGCACTATAATCTTACATCTGAGGGATTTAGCGTAAAAATCGTACCCCAAGCCAAGGATGTTGACTTTTCTGAGGCGGCAATGTGCAGGCTCGCTATAATCGACGCTATGGGTCAGGCTTATACAGGCATCGACCTAAGCAGCGATCTCAAAAGCAACCCATCAACAGCCCATCTACCAATAATAATATATACTGAGCGCGACGGCGAAGACACAATAATTGAAGCATTTGACAATGGTGCGGAAGACGTGGTGATGAAGCCGTTTTCGCTCCGCGAACTCATAGCCCGCATTAAAGCAATCCTGCGCCGCCATCCTATGGTGGCAGTGCAGAAGCCTGTAAACAACAATATCACTTTCCCGGAACTGAATCTTGTAATTGACCGCGCCAATCAGAAAGTGACCGTAGGCGGTACTGTGATACCTTTGACAAAAACGGAGTACGCCATCCTCATCTTCCTTATCAACAACCGCAATTCATTCTTCACGCGCATAGATATATGCAACGAGGTGTGGAGAGAGGAGGCTTCTTCAAATATAAGAATCGTTGACACCAACATCTCGCGTCTACGCAAGAAGCTTGGCGAAAGCGGCAAGTATATCATCAATCGTTATGGTATGGGATATGCGTTTGTTGACAAAATAGCCAACACCTGATTTTAAATTGCATGATTTTTCCCCATGCTCCCTCCTTTTTTCACTCAAGGGATTCCGGAAGCCGGATGCGATGAAGCCGGCAGAGGCTGTCTGGCCGGACCTGTGTATGCCGCTGCCGTAATTCTTCCCCCTGATTTCTCAAATCCGCTTATCAACGACTCCAAACAGCTTTCTGAAAAGCAGCGCAAATCTTTGCGCACTGTGATAGAGCGTGAGGCTGTGGCATGGGCTGTGGGTGTGGTGACTCATGAGGAAATCGACAAAATTAATATTCTCAATGCATCGATATTGGCCATGCATCGTGCGCTCGACGCCTTACAGGTGCGCCCTGAGGCCATAATCGTTGACGGCAATCGTTTCAAGCCATATGGTTCGGTACCTTGGCGCACATTTGTAAAAGGCGATTCGAGATTCGCCAACATCGCAGCGGCGTCAATCCTCGCCAAAACTTACCGCGACGAAGCCATGGAGCGCCTGCATCAGGAGTATCCTCAATATTCATGGGATGTAAACAAGGGCTATCCCACCAAAGCTCATCGTGCGGCCATAGAAAAATACGGTCCGTCGCCCTATCATCGCATGAGTTTCCGGCTACTCCCGCCCCCTACCCTCGACTTCTCGTTTGACTAAAAACAGTTTTGCGTGTCAACTAAATGCCTAAAAGCCATCTCCATGCAGCCACGACACGAATCACAGTACCATTATCCAACTTAATATCTTCATTGGTATCTGACGTTATTATAAACATATTATCGCAACCAGTGGCCTGAGATGCTTCAATAATTCCGTTAATCTCACGTCTACGAGTACCCTCATCGCTCATATCCCATGTGACTTGTATCAGCTGATGAATTCCTACACCTCTCTGTACTACAAAATCGCATTCTCCTTTTCCTTGATAATAAAATATCTGATCCATAGAAGTACGTTGCCTATAAAGCTGAAGGAATACTGTGTTTTCCAGTTTTTTACCTTCATCACTGCTTTGAGGCAATAACACAGCATCACGTAGACCATTATCAATACAATAATATTTAGGTTGCGAACTCTCAACCTTCTGCAACGATTTACTATAATTGGGAATACGAATGAACATGAAAATATTACATGCATAATTCGCCCAATCATATAGATCATCTTTACTCACTTTAAGCCCCTGCGATTTAATATCTCCATATATTGCACGAATAGAAGTTGGCTTTGTGAGATTAGTCATTATGCGTTTTAAAAAGTAGCGTAATACCTCTACATTTGACAATTTGTAATGCTCCACCAAATCCTTGAGAAGCATAGTATCAAAATAAGTTTGTAGGATTTTTGTTTTATGCAAAGGATTACTTGTAAGAACAACCTCAGGAAAGCCGCCCTCATTATTATACTCGACAAATGCATTTCTCAATCTTGCAAGGTCAGACTCTAGCCAACTATCAGTCTTTATTTCTTTGAAGTCGCAGTACTCCTTAAATGATAATGGCATCGTTTCTTCCTGATGTGGCCAACCGCGTAATACCGATTTCAACTCAGTACTAAGCATAGTGGCATTACTTCCGCTTATATAGATATTTTTTGAATAATGTTTGTAAAGTCTCATAACAAAGTATTCCCATCCCTTTATCAGCTGTATCTCATCAAAAAATATATATATTGATGACATATCTATTTCAGGATACATTTCTATATACGCCTCAATGATCTGACCAAGCTCATCGGAACTCATTCGCACAAGACGCTCGTCATCGAAACCAATCCATAAAAACCGCTCACGGGCTATGCCCTGCGCCAAAAGCTCATTGACCACAATTTCCATCCTCGAACTTTTACCACATCTCCTTACTCCGGGTATAGTAACTATTTTTCCTTCATTTACCGGTAGCTGATTCATGCGCTTCTTCAAGTCAGTCGGAAATTCTGACTGACGCATCGCTATTTGAGATTTTATATACAATTTATCCATGGTGTCCTAAAATTTAGGACAAATTTAGCACTTTTTGTCCTAAAAAAAAAGACACTTCAAATAAATTTTATAAAAATTTCATCTTTAGCCTATAGAGTCGAGCATCGTTTTTATATCACGGCGCAGAGCAGCCACCACAGGAGCTATAGAGTCGGACTTTGTGGCGGAAGTGATGCCGTCGACAAATGCGGTGCCGGTCACGACCCATTTTGCGTCACGAGTGTCTACAGTGATAAACTGCAACGGAGTCGCTGACACTGTAGCTGTCTCAATCAGTGCTCCGGAATATCCTTCCCGTCCATTTACTTCCTCCGTAATCGGTGTGCGGTCTCCCGCGTTTAGGCGTATCCGCTCTGTTCGATTATCAATCACACGCTGCACGCTGGACTCATCCGTAGGAGTGAACGTGCAATAGATTTTTGCCTTGTATTCAGGATACTCTACTGTGAGCCAAAAGGTACCATCAGTTTTTTTCTCCACAGTGGCTACTGCCTGGCTATTGGCAACCACATAAAGCGGAAGGCCGCTGTCAATCTGCGCATATACAGGCGCATATTGAGCTACACGCGGATATGCAGTGCGCCGCGGCACAGGAACGTCAGATCCGCCTCCCGCGCATGCCGCTACCACTACCGCAGCCATTGCAATTAAAAGATATTGAGCGATACGCATATCAATCTTTATCAACAGGTGTCGTCATCACTCTTACTCTCACAGATATTATTCGGTGGTCGGCTACCTTCAACACAAGAAATCTGCAGTTGGCGTAAACAAGCGGCTCTTTGTCTTTAGGGAAATCGCCCTTTATCGCCAAAAGCATGCCTGCTACGGTCTCGGCTTCCTCCGTTACATCCTCAAAATTTGCCTCGTCAACCCCCGTAATTCTGAAGAAATCGGTTAGTGGAGTGCGCCCCTCAAAATTATAGGTGTCATCAGAGATTTTGGTATAGTAGCGCGAGTCATCGTCGTACTCATCGTTGATATCGCCCACAATTTCCTCAAGCACATCCTCCATTGTCACGATACCTTGCGTGCCACCGTACTCGTCAACCACGATGGCAAGATGGATTTTTAATTTGCGGAAATCCTCAAGGAGATCATCTATCATACGCTGCTCGGGAACATAATAGGGCTTGCGCAGCAGAGTATGCCAGTCAAAACCTTCGGGCAGCGGTTTACCGATATAGGGCAAGAGATCGCGAGAATATAGTATACCCTGTATATCATCCTGGGAATCGCGGTACACGGGCAAGCGCGAGTAGCCGGTATCTATCACCGTTTTAAGCACTTCGTCAAAATTCAGATCCGACTCTATACCCACCATAGATATTCGGGGAGTCATGATTTCCGACGCTGTGGTGTCGCCGAAATCGAGTATGCCTTGCAGCATCTCTTTTTCTTCCTCTGTCTTCACTTGAGTGATGTCAAGTGCCTGCGAAAGCTCATCGGTAGAGATATTATGCGGCTGCTTGGTCACCACCTTGTGCACAATCGACGTCGACTTCACAAGCATTCCTGAGAACGGATAAAGGAGCCTCATGAAGAAATTTATGCCCGATATGGAGAAACGCGCCCATTTCAACGGATAATTGGAGCAATACAGCTTGGGCAGAATCTCTCCGAATAGAAGGATCAGGAAAGTAAGTATCACCGACTGTACGATGAAGCTTAGTATGTCGTTCATTCCCTCAAACACAGGGCCGAGAGCGAAATTTGTGAGCACCACTATAGTCACATTCACAAGGTTGTTGGCTATAAGTATGGTGGCAAGCAGGCGCTCAGGCTTACTCATCAGCCTCACTATGGATTGTGATTTGGCATCACCGTCGTCAAGCTCATCGAGCTGCGACTGCGTGAACGAAAAAAAGGCTATCTCACTGCCTGAGATAAAACCTGAAACGAGTAGTGCGCCAAAGGCTATAACCAAGGCTACTATCTGTGACACACTGAATGTCTGTGGTAAGGCCGCAAGTATCAATCCCAAGGATTGTGTGGCCGGCAAAGGGTCGATATCCAAAGCAAAAATTGTTAGTTTGACAATTAGATGAAGCAAAGTATAACGCCGGCTGACGCTATACTTTCTCTTTTACGCTGCAAATTTAGTGATAATACTCCGAATATCCTAAGAGTTAACCCACTTTTTTTATAGCGCACCATTCTATTATCTTAAGCATGCCTCCAAAGGCATCACTTCACATACACCTTCTTACCGCCGATGATGTACAGCCCTTCAGGCAGAGACTCGATATCCGCCGGTGTGGCGTCGTGCTTGATGCAAATGCCCTGGAGGGTATATACATCCTGAGAGGTTGCAGAACCGTCGGCAGTAACATCAGAAATGCCGTTTACCCATTCATCCACCTCAATATAGTAATAGAAATGCGACCATTCCGCAGACTGTAAATAATACGGCACTGTCCTTTTGGGCACATAGACATCCGCCATAAGCGGAACACCGGCAAATGAATTACCATAAGTTGCCGGGGGCACCATACTCATAGATTTAATTGTCAATAGAGAGATGCAATCATCAAAAGCGCAGAATCCAATATACTTCACTGAAGCTGGTATCGTTATTTCAGATAACGAACTGCAGTTAGCAAAAGTATAGGCCTCAATTTTTTCTATACCATCTGGAATTGTAAATTCTGACAACGATGTACAGTCTCGAAAGGCTTCACTACCCATAATCTCAACAGATGATGGAAGAGCGACGTGTTTCAAGGAAGAGCAACCAATAAACGCTCTCTCCCCTATGCTGATAACCGAGGAGGGAATAATAATAGAGGGCAACGAGATACAATCGGCAAATGTCTCTTTCTCAATAGAAGTAACCATCGAGGGAATATTAATTGTAGTCAAGGAAGAGCAACCGCTAAAAGCACTTTCCCCTATGCTGATGACCGAGGGGGGAAGATCGACAGCCGACAAGTGACTGCATCCTTTGAAGGCGTTTGCATTAATAGATCGAACTGTGTTTGGAACACTATACTCTGTAGCAGCAGCCTGAGGATAAAACAATAGTTCTGACAAATCCTTATTATAAAGCACGCCTGTCTCATCAGCGAACCTGTCGTTGCCCGGGGCTACATGGATTTCCTTAAGCTTGCTACATCCCTTGAATATGTCATCACCTACAGTTGTCAGAGTAGCAGGAAAATCTATTGAAACAAGGGACTCACAATTCTTGAAAGCATAATCGCCTATAGAGGTCACGGACTCCGGGATAGTTATGGTTTCTACATTTGCACAACCTTCAAATACAGAAAGCCCTATTTCCTTAACTGAGTTTGGAATGGTCAGGGATTTCAGACTCCTGCATCCCGAGAACGCATAATTATTGATTTTAGTGACCGTGCTGGGTATATTACATTCAGTTTTGGCAGGCGGACATGCGATCAGGACACTTTTATCCTTATTGTAAAGGATACCATCAACGTCACTATAATTGGGGTTATCAGAGTCAACATGGATCTCTGTAAAAGCCGATATGGAACCATCATAAATATTGCTGTCGGGCCATGATTCGAACCCATAGAAAGGCCTGAAAATGCCTTCTTTTATAAACAACACTGTTTTAGGGATACTGACACTTTGAAGATACCATGGATACAAATAAAAAAAGTTGTCATCTACTCTAACTGAACAAGTTATACTCGTTATTGAAGTGATTGCACATGTATACATGAGGTTGGGATCATAATCATCCCAATTTTCATGTACTACAATTTCGGATGGAATATCCAAATGTCTCAGTGTCGTATCGAGTATGGCCTGTAGGGCTGCCTCCTTGGCAACATCAGAGTCACGGTAATAATTTATACCGTTATCATAATCATATATCATTCGGCCGTACCCCTCTACAGTAGCCAAAAGATTAAGTGGTATATTAGCTACCGTGACAAGCAACAACAAAAATCCGCAAGCTGCTTTATTAAAATTTTTCAATTCCATAACACATTGGTTGTTAAGTAATAGCAAACAAATCGATAATCAAATGGATTACGACTTCCGCAAGATATGGCAA
>CAZJKZ010000049.1:0-19554 GCA_964546885.1 uncultured Bacteroides sp. | reverse complement strand
AGAGAGGCTGACCGAAGCAAACTGTACTTGATTCAAAAGTTAATGTAACAACTTAGTATCAAACAGTTTGCAGATGAAAAAAATTTCAGATCTTCAAAATCTCAAATTCCCATAGCAGGGATGATTGGGAACATGGTAGGGCACCATCCCCAAAAGTTGCCCAGCACCCTTGCAGGAATTAAAAGATTTTGAGCAACCTATATCAAGAGCTCACGAAGATAACCCAAAAGGTTTTGAGCAGACGATGAAGATTCTTTTTTTTAATTCGTCTAAACTAACAAAAAATCAAGGGAAGATCCCGGTATAGAGTCGAAACCTTCCCTTGATTTATCTACTTTTTTGCTGTTAAAATAACCAATAGCCTAAAGACACAGAGAATGTGCGTTGCTTGCCGTTGCCGTAATATGTGGTGGTTGCAAGCCCGAGATCATATTCAGCTTTGAGCATAAGATGACGGTAGTTTACATTGAGAGCAAAGGCTAACCCACCATCTGACCGATTGCATGGTCAGTTCTATTCATATGTGTAGCCAACTGTGATAGCCCATTTTTATGCGTTTACCATCACAAGGCAGCTTATTCCTAATCTATCCTCGATATTGGCTATGCTCTTAAAGCTGAGATTTTCAGTGCCGGAGAGCAGTTTGCTGACATACTGGGGCGAAACCCCAAGTTTTGAGGCAAGATCAGCACGCTTCATTCCATTATCCTGCATATAGCCAATAAGGGTTACGGCAAGTTGACGCGACCAACGGAGCCAGCTTGCGTTCTCTTTACGCCAAGTTGATTCTTCAACAAAACGTGAAGGAGCATCCCCTTCATTTGATTCTAAAAATTTTATTGCCTTTTTCATCCCACTGTGATAATAGGCTGACCGAAGAATGTCGAAAGCATAGCAAGAGTGGAGATAGTAAAGTTATGCTCTCCACTCAACCATCTTGTTATCTCACTTGGACGCTTTCCGATAGCATCGGCAAGCTGCTTTTTCGATAGTCCTTTTTCTTGCATCAGCGAGTCAAGGCGATTGGAAATCTGAAACGAAAGCCGAGCCTCAGCCCGTTCTTCCGGCTTTATTTCACCAAGAAGCTCACGCAAAGATGTTTTAGCCCTTTTCATAACTCAAAAGTTTTGTCTGTTTCTATCTCACTTTCTGTAACTATCACACTGCCATCGGCTACACCTTCTTTGAGTAGTTCTTCAAAACGCTGTAATGTCAGTACATATCCCTTTAATGTATCATCTTCGTCATAGGTGCGTGTTTTCTTCTGTCCTCCGTTGCCAAGAATCAGGATACGGTCAGAAAGGCGTAAACCATATAAACGTAATTTGGACCTCAAAGTAGGAAGTGCCACGACAGAATCTTTCATCCTGCCTTCGGGTCGGAAATATCTTTCCAGTGCACCAAAGTCCAGAATCTGATCAATGAACTTAGCAATGATCCGGTAATCCTTGTTAAGTTCTCCGTCTGCCTGGAATTTTGCAACGAATTTCTCAAACTCGTTCATATCGTCTGATAGAAACTGTATCGTGTAAACCGTACAGTTCTCTGTTTGATCCAACAGTAGTAGCTCAACTTCACTCATAATGCCTTGTTTTTATATTATAACGCAAAGATACATCAATTATTTCACATAAATGTAAAATGAAGAAGATTTTTTCTTTCTCACCTTAAAAATTCTTATTAACTTGGAACAATTCAACGTTTTTTTGTCCTTCTGGATAGGGTGATTAACAAAATTAATTTGTAATTTTGCATTTAAATTAAGACAGAACGTTTCGGTTTCGTTCAGATTGTGGTTTTATGGTGAGCTTTTAACTCCCGAAATCCGACTGACAACCCCCCATTCTCATCTTGAAGTCGTGATGACTTCTGCTATATATCTTATTGAATCGGCCCTTTGTTTCATCAACTGAACATGTATAGGGCAATTGAAAGATGTATGGGAACAATTACCAAAATTTCCGAAATACTGAATTGAATATCAGACAATTACGCAAAAATAATGTATCCCATTCCGGAGTTTTTAGATGCTAAACAGAATCTTGAATTACTGAATAAGCTCTGTGACTTTTACTGTGGCAGGTTTGTTGACAGGAATCTATTTCTTACAAGTCCTTATGCCGGAGATTGAGAATACACAGGAAACTTTGAACGCTTTATATCAAGAACTTACGAAGATAACCAGAAAGACTTCAAGCACAAATTAAGCTCCCGACATCACTGCCTAGAGCTTAATTCTTAGTATGATAAAACTCTTTCTATTAAAGTCTATCGATTTCATCTTGACGGGACACTTCACCCTTATATTTACCTTTTGCTGAGTTCAATGTATAGCGTATATTTAAAGATATGGAACGTGAAGCCCCTTTGTTATCAGAGGAATATGCTACGGTATTTGTGAATGTATCAAATCTCTGTCGCCATGTGTTGAATATGTCGTTTGCAAAGAGAGTAAATGTCCAGTTTTTCCACTTCTTATTCAATGTTAATGATGCTTGCCAAGATCCGTGACTGTAAATCACATCCTGATTACCAGTTCCAAGGCAGAATATATTGAAATATACATAAAAACCTCCGGTAATATCAAAACGATTATTCATAGAAAGGGTATATAAAGGTTTATTATACTTTCTTATAGGAGTACCATACTTCAAGTTTTGTACATAGAATACGCCTTGGAGAGTCGGATGCCAGAAGCTAATATCGAACCGTTGAATAGCTGCCAGTTGAAACGAATTATAATCTGGCAGATTAATTGGTTGACTCAGATTTATACCGTCATTACAGTCATGTTTGTAGATGGAAGCAATGTTTCGTTTGCTTCTTGTGAAGGAACCTTGAAGTACAAATTTCTTATAATATAAATTCAAACCTATTTTATGACGGAGGGTTGATTGAAGTTCAGGATTTCCGGTTTCCCAAAGTGTAGGAGTCACATAGATATATGTATTATCCAAAGACTGATAGCCTGGGCGGGATATGGACGCTCTGTAATAAAAGGTCATTTGAACCGGAGTATTAAACGAAACTCCAAGATTAGGCAACCAATCAGTATATAACTTGGACAGATTCTTTAGGTAAATACAGTTCTGTTGAAAATCAGTTTTTGTTGATTCAAGCCTTAATCCTCCATACAGGCTCCATTTTTTGTTTGGATTCCAATCAAAACTTATAAAGCCGGCATAAAGGTTTTGCTTTACATTGTCTGTTTCAGGATTAATAAAGTCTTGATTACCTGTTGAAGAACCTAAATAGTTTTGTTTGTTGTGGGTATAGCTAACATCTGTACCAAGTTCCATTTCTACATTATGGAAAGTTCTAAACAAAACAAGTTTTCCGGACCATAGATTGCCATTGCTCATGTTCGAATTTAACACCACATTTTCCGATTCATTTTCATCAACACCGGAGTTAGAGTTGTTCAATGACTTGACATAGTCTGCATCGATTCTCAATCCGATCTCTCCGGGAAGAAAAAAGCTGCCGAATGTATTTAGATGGTGCATGGAATGCTGCCTGTATAGGTTGCTTAAGGATGCTGTCACATCTTCAGTTTGCTTGTAATCGGTTGTTGATTCAGCCTTGCCAGAATAATTACTTTTTGGAGTACGGTGGAAAGAATATTTGATTCCAACAGAGTTTTTCCCGAAATCATAGTTCAGACCGCCATCAGCCATAAGTGACTGGGATCTGCTTCGTGCTTTGGCATAAGTATATGTATGATATGCTGAGTTAGTAGTATTTTCGGTGAAAAACACTTCTGAATAATATCTGTTCTGTTTAAAGCTGGGAAACCCATAAGAAAAGTCGCCAAAGACCGTCAGTCCACCCTCGGTATGATAGTTTAAGGACACTTCGCCGGATTCTGACCATTCCTCACTGACGGAGACATCGCTCGCTACTACGGCATGGAAGCCCTCATTCAGTTTTTTAGTCCGGATAAGAATCACAGACGAGACATCAGCTATGTATTTAGATGGGGGATTTGTTATGATTTCCACATGGGAAATATCCTCAGCTGATAGAGTAGATAACTCACTCATTGATCTGACCAGCCTATTGTTTATATATATGATAGGTGTGCCGTAACCGAGAACCGAAATTCCACCACCGGAGGAATCAATCATCGGCAGTTGTTTTATCGCCTCCATTGCGTTCCCAAGCATTGCTACAGGATTCCCCTCCATTGAGACCTGCAAACCTCTTGACGTTCCTTTTACATACTTCTTACTTACACGGACAATAGCCTCTGATAACTCATTTGAGTTCTCAAGGTAGATAACCGAGTCACATGGAAAAGCAACATCAAGACTTTTACACCCCACTGAAGAAATCGTTAGATACATTCCGTTGTATATAGGAGCATCGAAGTTGAAAACTCCATTTTCATCGGTGAGAGTAGTGTTGACCATTATAGAGTCACGCTGCATAAGTTTTACCGTTGCAAATTCCACCGGGATGGAATCGGAAGCGGAAATGACACGCGCAGAGAATTGCCGTGTCTGTGCCATTGCTGACATCGCCACGACAAGCGCACAAATAATAAAGGTTGTTTTCTCTTTCATATTCGGATGGTTTAGAGTTACTGATTTTTGACAACGCAAAATTAGTATGTCTAAACCTAAGATTCCGAATATCAGGCGAGACAATGCCGTGACATATCCCGAATGTCACGCTTTTGTCCCAAATCAAAAGCTATTTTGAGAAGAAAAAGTGGAACAGTCCCTCCGGAAGCTTTTGCTTGATTCTGCTTTTTCGTCGTCTCAGTGCTTCCTCTGATGCACCCATAGCGGATGAAATAACTTCTTTAGTACATCCTATGAAGTTCATTGTGCAGAAAACACAATCATCGTTTGTCATTCCGGTAAAGGCCTGTCGGATATCCGAGCAGCAACCCGAGAATCTTCCTACAATGGCTTCGTACACTGATTTGATCTCTGCCTTATTATCAGTACTGATGTCTCTAATAAGATTGAGTTTTCTTAGAGTCTCAAATTGGGAAAGAGTTTTGAATACTTCTAATGACAATTCATATTTCTGTTCTATAAGGTGTTGTATTGAGTCAAAATCTTTATCAGGTACATCTTGCGCTTCGGCATCATCGTTGTTTGGCATTAGTTCTACGATTCGTGCATTAAGGGCTGATATTTCATCATTCAGCTCAACCTGACGTTTCTTTAATCGTAGAGTGTTCAACACAAAAAACAAGATAAGCAAAACAGCTATCAGCACTGAGAGTGAACCCCACAGCAGTATTTGAATTCGTTGATTCTTACGCTCAATATTTTCATGATATGCTCTTTCTATTTCCTCAACATGTCTTGTCCCGTCAAGTTTCTTGATAGAGTCGGTGTAGAAATGGACACTGTCTTTATATGCGAGAGCATTTTTGTAGTCTCCCTGCTCAACTAAAATATCATATATACCACCTGCCTTTAACAGACAACCATTGACATTCAGGGAATCCAAGGACATATACCCTTGCAGAGCCGCATCATATTTCCCCTCGGCGAGCCAAAGACGGCATTGAGTCACGGCTATTTCGCCTTTTTGAGGGCTGTTGTCTTCACACAGAGCTGATGCTTCATCAAGAGATTGTTGCGCTTCCGGATATCTATGTGAAGAAATATATACCTGAGCTAATTTCTCAAGAGCTGAGGATTGCAGTGATTTATTCCCTGATTTTTGGCTCATATCGGCAGCACGTACAAAATTGGCTATTGCATCTTTTTCGTTAGTAGCACATAGACCGAGATTAAAAAGATTTATCATAATCAAAGATGTGTCATTTATTTCTTCAGCATACTTCAATGCCGTTGCAAGATTTTCCTTTGCCTTATCCTTGATATTCTGATTATAATAAATTCTCCCATAGAGTCGTGCCAAAGATTCGAGATCTGCCAATTGAGAATCTTTCTTTAGTAGTTCCTCCGCCTGTAACCCTTTCAGCTGTGCTTCATCATAATTACCTTCATTTGCTAAATGAAATCCTCCCGAAATTAAATCTGATGCACTCTGGTTGTGAGAGCAGGAGGTTATTGACAATCCAATGAGGAGCGTGGCTAATAGATTAAAATATTGAAATGCCACAAATTTCATTACAAAATATTTAGTAATCATAAAAAAATAACTTGGGACACTTTTAGCATCGGTGGCGGTCCGCTAAAAGGCTGCGGACCAATTCATGTGCAAAAATAGTAAAAAAATGCGAATCAGCAAAAACACAATATACCGTCGCATCGCAGAACTCAGAGGCCATGGCCGGCAGGTAATGAATTGACTTTGATTCCTGACGAGAAGTTCAAATTGTTCAGGTTTTCAACGAAATTAAAAATATGGATTCAATATGCAGTGCAAAAAACGAGAGAAAAAGATTAATTCTCAGTAGTTACTACAAAATCCACCATATTGAAGCGGACTTTACTGTAGAGCATTAAAGTTCGCAGTCCAATATTAGCATAATAAGTCATGGCGGAATTATCTGGTTGTGTTTTAACAACAAGGTTGGCTGGAATTACCGTATTGCCTCCAATCATAACTTCCATATTGGGAACGTTATAACAAGGCAACTCTATAAAATCTCCAACACCGGCGGCTCTTATTGTGTCAAGATGTCCATGTCGTTTGACGTATTCTTTATGAGCATCAAAGAAATCGGAACTTAATGAGCCGAAAGAAGCATCCCCAGAATCAAGGCACATCAGCGTCGGGCAGTCTATAATCGAACCTTTAGTTAACAGATTCATACCTGCGGAAAAGCACATATTGGGCTCATCGTTTGTTCGAGATGCAGGCTCTTTATTTACAATAATTTGATTTGCGAAAAAATCTATAGTCAAATCCTTTAATCTGAGCATAAGCTCGCTGCCTATAATTATATTGAAGGAGTCAATGTATTTGTCCGCTTCTTCATTATGTGTAGCTATAGATGTCACAATGAATGGTACATTTTTAACGATAATGTTGCCTAATTTGAGTTCCTTGGCAATAGCCATATAACCATTGCTTATCCCGATACCTACAACCGTAGTTTCCGTACCCTCCAAAGGAATGAGTTGATACTTTTCAGCCATTTCCTGAGTTACTATATTAGTCCCTGCCCCAGTATCAAAAGTTATATCAGCATAGATGCCATTGATTTTACTGTTTGTCAAGTGCATAAGTACTGATTCCTTTTCTTTCGGGCCGACGGGTACGATTGCAAAAGGCATAATGGCCTCCACATTTTCAGCAAATTCAATCTGATAAGGCTTGTATTCTGCCAATGCAGTATATTGGTTGGCCGAAGCTGTCAATCTGACTACAGTCGCACTATCTAAGTACTGTTTAGTCTGAGACACAATAGATTTAATCATTGCTGCAGCTTCGGCATTATATCCCTCACGGCTTAAATCCATCCCAAACATATGCACTGAAGATACTAAGTTGCCCAAATCAAGTTGCCCCGAATTAAGCAATTCTTGAAATGCCGGAATAGAAATATCAGTTCTGTTAAAACGGTTGCCAATAAGGCAGCGAGAGTAAATTTCCAGGAATGGATTTATTGAATCCTTTGGCGTAGAATTATATAATGAGTTTAGTGCAAACCAGTCGGAGGCATTCATTATGCTGCCTATTTTCTCGTCTATTGATTGCGAATAAGTACTCAATGAAACGACGCTGACAAGTAATGCCATAATATTTCTGTGTAACATAGTTATAATGTTTTTGAAGTTTTAACAAAATTACAACAAATAGAAATTAAAACACTCAACATATGTTGAGATTCATGGATTTTAACACTGATTGCCCATATTTTTCGCAATCGGCTCAGATGTGTAGGAGTGATAGTCCGCGCTTCTGTATCCTAATTATTAGAGAAAAATTTGTAAAATATCTATCGGGAATTAATGATATATCAGGGATTTTCATTAATTTCGCAATAAAATAACCATCTCTTAGCAAGAGATGCCTTTATTATGCTAAATATATATTGCTACAATCTCCAAATAGGGAATAGAATTGATCAGCTATTATACCAAATCGATTATGAATCAAAAAAGGCCTAAACTATTGCGTGTATCCACAGTGGCGTTGTCGATAAAAATGTTTTGTATGAATTTGATTGCAAACATTTCGCCACGCTTCGATATTATGGTTGTGTCATCACCGGGTAAAGAACTTGACGAATTGGAGGAGACAGGGCTGATAGTGCATCCTGTGAAGATGAATAGACGTATATCACCTTTTGCTGATATTTTTTCATTGATCCAACTATATCTTTTGTTCAGACGAGAATCTCCTGACATAGTACATAGTATGACGCCGAAAGCTGGTCTTCTCGCGATGATTGCAGCTAAGGCGGCAAGAGTTCCGATTCGATTGCATACGTTTACTGGGCTCTTGTTCCCAACTTCAACCGGCTTGAAAAAGATCATTTTGAAAACAACCGATTTCATAACTTGCTTTTGCGCCACTAATGTGCAATCAGAAGGGCATGGGGTACGTAACGATTTGATTAAAGCCCGCATCTGTCGTAAACCGATTGATGTATTGGGATATGGTAATTTGAGAGGGATAGACCTACATTATTATTGCAAAACAGAAGCGCTTGTACGCAATGGCTGGGAAGAATGCAATCGTTTAGGCATTTCATGTGGTAAAAAAATCATAATATTTGTGGGTAGAATTGTAAAAGATAAAGGGATAAACGAGCTCGTAGACGCTTTCCAAAAATTCAGCGAGAAGTTTGGCGATTGGGTGCTTTTGATGGTAGGAAAGGAGGAACCGGAGGAGGATCCGCTACCTGCAACTCTTAAGGCACGAATGGAGCTATGCTCCAATATCTTCTACACACATCGATGGGTGGATGATGTGCGCCCGTTCTACGCTGTGGCACAAATGCTTGTATTGCCAAGCTATCGCGAGGGCTTTCCTAATGTGGTGCTGGAGGCTGGAGCCATGTGTCTTCCGTCCATAGTGACTGATGTAAACGGAAGTCGTGAGATAATAAGAGATGGTTCTAATGGGTTAATAGTGCCCCCGCATGATGCATTAAAACTCAGCGAGGCTATGAGTGTCTTGGCATCTGATAATATGTTACGCAATGAGATGGGTGAAAGAGCGCGTCAAGTGGTGGCAGAACGTTATGAATGCGGATATGTTACAAAGTGCAGTATTGACTATTACGACAACTTGATTAAATGATAGTTTGAGTTGAGCTTGTGAAACTTGAATTAAAATTACTAATTTTATTTTTATCAGACTAAGGACTGAACAATGTAGGAAAAGAGAGTGTTTTATAATTAGAAAAGAGAGAGAAATTATATTAATGCGAGTGTAAATCATCTCCTTTAGAATGACTTAGACCGTATTTATCAACAATCTAAAAACTTACCTATTATGAAACACCTTTTTTTGACAGCAACCGCATTTTTAGCATCATTATTCGCTTCTTCGGCAGCTATGGCAAGTGCAACCTCAGTATCCGCTGCAAATGTATTTGGAGATAGATTAGTAAGTCAGATTACGGAGGGATCGAAAGTCGTATCGCTAAAATATAATGATTCTTATCAACTGACAGAGGTCACAACTAAATCGCCTTATGCTACATCGTCAGCAATTTTTTCATACGAGGGTGGCACATATAATGGAGAACCTTATGACGTAAAGGTCGAAATCACCGATCCAAGCCAACATTTAATATGCTATCTCACTACAGACGAAAATGGCTTCGCTACGAAAAGCGTGGAAATAGAGACTGAAGCTGGTGAATCGGCTGAGTACGAAACATATATGTATGAGTATGACGCTGACGGTCATCTCGTAAAAGTCACAGAGACAGGTATATTTTACAATGAGACAGTAGCATTTGAATATATCAACGGTGACATTGTTTCTGCCACCAAGGTAGATGATGAAGTAGAAAATTATAAAGTGTCATATACGTCCTCCACTGTATCTACTCCAATAAATAATGTTGGAAAATTGATGAATTTTGATGCTTTTGGTCTCGACAATTTTGAAAACACTTATTTCTATTATGCCGGACTTTTGGGCACATCTACAGAGCATCTTCCCCTTCTGTCAATCGAATCTGACAATGACGGATCAGATACCACTCGTTATGACTGGACTTTGAATAATGATGGTTATCCAATTCAATTTAAAGAGTATGAGGGTAACGAACTTGAAGATATTATGAACTATTCATGGATTGGCACAGCTGCCATTGCCTCTATCGACATTGACGATGCACAGTCGCATGTTTCCGGATACTATGACATCAACGGGTTCCGCCACGACGTACCGGTGAAAGGCCTCAATATTCAGAGACATACTGATGGCACAACCTCTAAGATTATGATACGTCAGTAGTTGAAAATATTTATCACATCGCTAACTCATAGTTATCTTGAGATAGCGGAACATATAAAAGGTTATGCCCTAAAGTTAAAAAGCTTAGGGTATAGCCTTTTTAATTTTGAATTCCATTATACCTTCTGCCTTACTCCTAACCAGAGTAGGGCTGTCTATTGACGAGAGATTTAATCAGCTCAGACAAAGACAAGCGGAATTAGTGTTTGCTATCTGTTCGATTTATAATACATATGCAAATTTTTTGAAAAATTATTTGTAACTTTGCGGCGAAAAATAATGCTTAAGTAACCAAATGCGTATGCGTCACATTCCCAGCGCCGTGCTCGAGCTCGAAGACGGCACAAAATTTCATGGATACTCCTTCGGTAGCAATACCTCGACATCCGGAGAGGTGGTGTTTAATACCGCTATGACAGGCTATCCCGAAAGCCTAACAGACCCTTCGTATGAGGGCCAGATATTAGTGACAACATTCCCCTTGTTAGGAAATTACGGTGTTCCACCCCAACAGAATACTGATGCCAATCTCAGCACCTATTACGAGGGTGACCGCATACATTGCCGAGCGATTATCGCTCAGGATTATTCCTGGGAACATAGTCACTGGCTCGCTGACAGATCTCTTTCTGAGTGGCTTGCCGATCAGGGAGTTGTGGGTGTATACGGTATAGATACACGTGCTTTGGCAAAACATCTACGTGACAAAGGCTCGATGCTCGGCCGCATAACGGTGGAAGGTTCTGAACCGGTGGATTTTTATGACCCGAATAAGGAGAATCTTGTAGCCAAAACTTCAGTGGACAAGGTGGAAACTTACGGCGACGGCGAAAAGACGGTGGTGCTCGTTGACTGTGGTGTGAAACATAATATAGTGAGATGTCTTACTAAGAGAGGTGTCAAGGTGGTGCGCGTGCCCTGGGATTATGATTTTACTACTATACCATACGACGGTCTTTTCATATCCAACGGTCCGGGTAATCCTGATTTTGCGGAAGCTACCGTGAAGAATATACGTAAAGCCATGGAGATAGGCAAGCCGATATGTGGAATATGCATGGGCAACCAATTGCTTGCCAAAGCTGCCGGAGCATCGACCTATAAGCTGAAATACGGACACAGAAGCCACAACCAGCCTGTGCGCCGTGTTGGTACCAACACATGCTTTGTGACATCACAGAACCACGGATTTGCCGTGGACCAAACTACCCTTCCTGAGGATTGGGAGCCGCTTTTCGTAAATATGAACGACAGCACTAATGAAGGCATACGCCACAAGACAAAGCCATTCTTTTCAGCTCAATTCCATCCTGAGGCCTCAAGCGGACCTAAAGATACTGAATTCCTTTTTGATGAATTTATAGCCCTTCTTTAATTCACACTTTAAAAAATTATGAAAAAAGACGATATAAAGAAAGTATTACTGTTAGGCAGTGGAGCGCTGAAAATCGGCGAAGCAGGCGAATTTGACTACTCAGGCTCACAAGCCCTTAAGGCTATGAAGGAAGAAGGCATAGAGACTGTGCTTATCAATCCCAATATCGCTACAGTGCAGACATCCGAAGGATTTGCCGACAAAATATATTTCCTGCCTGTTACTCCATATTTTGTGGAGAAGGTGATAGAGAAGGAGCGACCGCAAGCCATCCTTTTGGCTTTCGGAGGTCAGACTGCGCTGAACTGCGGTGTAGAGCTTAACCGAATGGGTATACTCGAAAAATACGGCGTTAAGGTGCTCGGCACTCCGGTACAAGCGATTGAAGATACTGAGGACCGCGAACTATTCGTGAAGAAACTCGATGAAATAAATGTCAAGACAATAAAAAGCCAAGCGGTAAATACTGTGGGCGAGGCGATAGAAGTGGCAAACGAACTGGGATATCCCGTGATTGTACGTGCTGCTTATGCACTCGGCGGTCTTGGCAGCGGATTCTGCGATAATGACAAAGAGCTTGTAACTCTCGTAGAGAAAGCTTTGTCATTTTCGCCGCAAGTTTTGGTAGAGAAGTCACTTAAAGGTTGGAAAGAGGTTGAGTACGAAGTGGTGCGAGACTGCTATGACAACTGCATCACCGTATGCAATATGGAGAACTTTGACCCCCTTGGCATACACACCGGCGAAAGTATAGTGGTGGCTCCTTCGCAGACACTCTCTAATGCTGATTATCATTATCTGCGTGCGCTTGCTATAAAAATTGTGCGTCATATCGGTATCGTGGGTGAGTGCAATGTGCAATATGCATATGATCCTGACTCGATGGATTACCGAGTGATTGAGGTAAATGCACGTCTTAGTCGTTCGTCAGCTCTTGCATCCAAAGCCACCGGATATCCTTTGGCATTCGTTGCCGCCAAGCTCGGATTGGGATACGGACTTTTCGAATTGCGCAACTCTGTTACAAAGGATACATCAGCATTTTTCGAACCGGCTCTTGACTATATAGTCGTGAAAATACCACGTTGGGATTTGGGAAAATTCCATAATGTAAGTCGTGAAATTGGCTCATCTATGAAATCTGTAGGTGAGGTGATGGCTATTGGACGCACTTTTGAGGAGGCGATTCAGAAAGGCTTACGCATGATAGGTCAGGGAATGCATGGGTTCGTTGAAAACAAAAATATCGATATCAAAAATATTGACCACGCTCTCACCGCTCCTACAGATAAACGTATATTCGTGATTGCAAAAGCAATGAACTCCGGATATAGTGTGGATAGAATACATGAGCTTACAAAGATCGACAAATGGTTTCTTTACCGTTTGAAAAATATAATGGATACCTCGCATGAGCTTGAGGCATACAACGATCTGACGCAAATACCTGCTGAACTTATTCTGCAAGCCAAGCAGCAAGGATTCAGCGATTTCCAGATAACACGCTCAGTATTTAAGACGTCCGGCGATGTGGATATGGAACAGGCGAGTCTGCAAATGCGCAATTTGCGAAAGTCCTATGGCATACTTCCGGTGGTGAAACAGATTGATACTCTGGCTGCCGAGTACCCTGCTCGCACTAATTACCTCTACCTCACATATAATGGTTCTACTAACGATATAGACTACTCAAATCCCGACCATCGCTCTATTGTGGTGCTTGGATCAGGAGCTTATCGTATCGGCTCGTCTGTGGAGTTTGACTGGTGCTCTGTAAATGCTCTTCTCACCGTAAAAGAGCAAGGATGGCGCTCGGTGATGATCAACTATAATCCGGAGACAGTGTCGACCGACTATGATATGTGCGATCGTCTCTATTTTGACGAGCTTACATTTGAGCGCGTGATGGATATAATTGAGCTTGAACAGCCTTACGGCACCATATTGTCGGTTGGCGGTCAGATACCCAATAATCTCGCAATGCGTCTAAATCATCAGAATGTCAATATTCTCGGCACTTCCGCCGAGTCAATCGACAATGCGGAAGATCGTCATAAATTCTCTGCCATGCTTGATCGGCTTGGCATTGATCAGCCACGCTGGAGAGAGCTTACAAGCTTTGATGATATAGAAGATTTCATTTCTGAGGTGGGTTATCCCGTGCTTGTGCGCCCAAGCTATGTGCTTTCAGGCGCAGCTATGAACGTGTGCTACAACGATGACGAGTTGCATCGTTTCCTCCGTCTTGCAGCCAATGTTTCAAAGAAATATCCTGTGGTGGTATCAGCATTTATCCAAAATGCCAAAGAGATTGAGATGGATGCTGTGGCACAGAACGGTGTGATTAAAGCTTATGCAATTTCTGAGCATATTGAATTTGCGGGTGTTCATTCCGGTGATGCCACTATTCAATTCCCGGCGCAGAAACTTTATGTCGAGACTATGCGGCGCATAAAGAAGGTGTCGGAGCGTATAGCCGAAGCTCTGAAAATCACCGGTCCGTTCAATATCCAATTCCTTGCCAAGAATAATGAGATTAAGGTGATAGAATGTAATCTGAGAGCTTCGCGCAGTTTCCCGTTCGTGTCTAAGATATTGAAAATAAATCTTATCGATCTCGCTACTAAGGCAATGCTCGGTCTTGAAGTGCAGCGTCCCCACAAAAATGCCTTTGATCTCGACTATGTAGGAATAAAGGCATCGCAATTCTCATTCCAGCGTCTCCAGGGAGCTGATCCCGTGCTTGGTGTGGATATGACTTCTACCGGGGAGGTTGGCACAATTGGCGAGGACAGCGCAGAGGCAATATTTAAGTCGCTATTGGCTGTGGGTCAGAGAGTTCCGAAAAAATCGATACTGCTTTCTACCGGTACACCTCGCCAGAAAGCCGCTATGCTTGACGCAGCCCACATGCTCCACAACCATGGATATACCATATATGCCACAGGCGGTACCGCACAGTTCCTCAACGATAACGGTATACCGGCTATACGAGTATATTGGCCGTCAACACCGGATCTCCATCCGCAAGCCCTTGACCTGCTCCATGGACGTAAAATCGATATGGTGGTGAATATCCCCAAAAACCATACCGACACTGAGCTTACCAACGGATATAAGATACGTCGTGCGGCTATCGACCTTAATATACCACTGCTTACCAATGCTCGGCTCGCATCTGCCTTTATAAATGCCTTCACTACTCTTACTCTTGACGACATTGAGATAAAGAGCTGGGACGAATATTAATTCTCTCTTGGCAAGTTGGTTACAGATTTATACCCCGTCAATATTCATTTAATTATATAAGTAATATTTTTTATGGATCACAATATCGATCCCCTCGCATCAGGGGCTCCTAAGAAGAAAAAATCTTCTGCGAACAAAGGTAAGCAAACAATGCTTATAATTATCGCTATACTCCTTATTCTGCTGATAGGAGGAGGTATATGGGTAGGCATACAATTACAAAACCAGAACAGCATCATTGAACAAGAACGCGTGGCTCGACAACAGGCAGAGTTGGATCGTGACCAAACTCTCATGAACCGTGATTTCGAGGATCTGAATCGTGAATTTGAGGCTCTTGAGGGTCAGACTGTAATGGTACAGAACGATTCTATACGTCGCGATATATCTGAAAAGTACGAAGCGGCCAAGAAGCGTATGGAGCAACTTCAATCTGAAGTGGATCATCTGCGGGCTACTAATAAGGCGAATAGTGATGAAATACGAAAGCTAAAGGCTGAGATAGAGACGTTGAGAGGTATCTTGCGCAATTATGTGGAACAGATAAGTCAGCTCAATGAGGAAAATCAGGCGCTACGCAACGAAAACGCTGTGATTAAGGAAGAAAACTCTCGTCTTACCAACCGTGTGCAGGAGACATCCCGACAGAATGAGATGCTCAGTGAGCGTATGACGCTTGCCGAAAAACTCAATGTGACAAATGTTTCGCTTTCGGCTTTGAACAAGAAAGGGAAGAATGAGAAAAATGTGCAGAAAGCTAAACAGCTGATGGTTACATTCACTATACCTCAGAACAACTCTACGCCGGTGGGCGAAAAAGTGATATATCTGCGTCTTACATCGCCATCAGGCCAGTTATTAGGAAACGGTGGCTCCTTTAGTTTTGAAGGCACTTCGCTGCAATGTTCAGCAAAGAAGTCGATAGAATATGCCGGTGAAGAAATCTCAAATATCCATATATATTGGGATGTGAACACCGCTCTAACAGCCGGCGACTACACTGTAGAGCTATTCGCTGACAATTATCGCTTGATACGTCGCACATTTAAGCTATGATATAATTATGTATGACCTGCTGCATCAAATAATCGCTGACATCAACAGTGTGGAGATTACCACTGCATCTTCAATATTCAAGCTTGTATTGAGCATGATTTTGGGTTGTGTGGTGGGCTATGAACGTAAACGTAAAGGGCAGATTGCCGGTGTGCGCACTTTCTCCCTTATATGTATGGGCGCCACTCTTGCTATGATGCTGTCGGTGTATGTGCCGCAGGTGTATCTTGGATTAAAGAACGGTGATCCGAGCCGTATAGCTGCTCAGGTGGTGTCGGGTATCGGATTTCTAGGTGCGGGAGCCATAATACAGATGAAAGGCAGTGTGCGTGGTCTCACTACGGCTGCAGGCATTTGGATGGTAGCGGCTATCGGCATGGCGGTGGGTGTGGGTATGTACATGATATCAATTGTGGCTACTGCACTTATACTGTTCATTCTCTTGCAACTTGAACAAATAGAGCATCGAATAAGCCTTGGCAGCGAGTCGCGCATTATCACAATTACAACAACTGTGATAGTGGACGACATTGATCCTTACAAGCGAGTGCTTCATGCCAAGCATATTAATCTTACAAATTATTTCATAGCATTTGATTATAATGATTCAAGCACAAAGATAAATCTTGTGGTGCTTGCTCCCGAGTCAGCTGACTTTGTGAGTGTTTTCGATCAATTGCGTGATATTTATCCAACACATACCATATCGCTTACCAATCAGGTAAACTTATGACATAGAATTCACCTCATTATACAAAGAAAAATGGATATAGAAGGACTTATCACCGACCTTGCATTTATCCTGCTGCTCGGAGCAGTAGTGACAATTCTTTTTAAATGGATCAAGCAGCCTGTAGTGCTTGGCTACATTGTGGCAGGCTTTCTTGCGAGCCCTCACTTCAAATATCTACCCTCAGTAAACACCGAAGCAAACATTGATTTCTGGGCTGAAATAGGTATTGTGGTGCTACTTTTCTCTCTTGGATTGGAGTTCAGCTTCAAAAAACTGCTTAATAGTGGCGGCTCCGCTGTAGTCACTGCTTTGATAATTGTGTCGGGTATGATGGGAGCTGGCTTTGTGGCTGGTCATGCCATGGGATTTACATTTATCAACAGTCTGTTTCTCGGCGGTATGCTCTCAATGTCATCAACTACGATTATCATAAAGGCTTTCAATGATTTAGGTCTGCGTCAACGCAAATTTACATCCCTTGTGCTTGCCGTGCTTATTGTGGAGGATCTTTTTGCGGTCGTGATGATGGTGCTGTTGTCATCAATTGCCATCAACAATTCATTTGAGGGTGGTGAATTGCTGTGGAGTATTGCCAAGCTTGTATTCTTCCTTGTAATCTGGTTTTTGGCGGGGGTCGCTATCTTGCCGTCACTTTTCAAAATGTGGCGTCCGTTTCTCAATAGCGAGACACTTCTCATCGTGTCGATGGGTTTGTGTCTGGGGATGGCAGTATTCTCGGTATATTGCGGTTTCTCATTGGCGTTGGGAGCTTTCGTTATGGGCTCCATATTGGCAGGTACGAGTTATGCCGAGCGTATCGAGCATGTTGTTACGCCTGTAAAGGATTTGTTTGGAGCTGTATTCTTCATTTCAGTGGGTATGATGGTGCAGCCCGATATTATTGCTGAATACTGGTGGCCTATACTCTTGCTATCGTTAGTGGTAGTGGTAGGCATGATCGTGTTTGGTACATTTGGTATGCTCGTTACAGGTCAGACACTTAGAATAGCAATCGAATCCGGTTTCTCGCTAACGCAGATAGGTGAGTTCGCCTTCATTATTGCTACATTGGGTATGAATCTTGGTGTGCTTGATAGTTCCATATATCCTATAGTAGTGGCTGTGTCTGTAATCACCACCTTTGGAACTCCTTATTTTATAAAGATGGCGCCGGGAGCTTACTCTTTTGTTGAGAAGCATCTGCCAAAGCGACTGAATTTCTTGATTGACCGCTACCAGAAAGAGGCCACCCGCACCAATGCGATGTCAAATTCCTGGGCTCTTGTGCTTAAAAGGTACATTTGGCGTATGCTCCTTTATACTATAGTACTGATAGCTATTACTCTTATATCTCATAAATTCCTCTTGCCTTGGTTGGGAACAATTTTGCCAAATTGGAGTCGTTTGCTGGGCATTATCATTACTCTTGCCGCTATGTCCCCGTTCCTTATGGCTCTTATGATACCGCTAAGAATACGTAAAGACGATATGCCCCCTTCTCTTAGGATGGATACTACTGTGCCCAAGATTGTTGCGGTAGTGATAGGCTGCATAGAGTCGCTCGGTTTTGTCATGTACATCTTCTCATGGTACTATTCAGTTTGGATTGGACTTTTGGCTGGCATCGCAGTCCTGTTCCTGATAGTAATGATGTTCTCTCGTAATGTCAAGCGACAGATGGCAAAGATTGAGTCACGTTTTCTTGACAATCTTAATGAGCGTGACTTACGTAGGTCGGGTAAAAATAACAATGTTGTCAACGACCTTCATCTCGCATTCATGACTATTGGCGACGCTTCCGAGCTGGCCGGTCTTACACTTATCGATTCGGGATTACGCAGCAAATATGGTGTCAATCTTGTGAGCATTCAGCGCGGCTCCGATACCTATCAGCTTCCTTCTCCTAAAGATCGCCTTTATCCTCACGATGTGATAGGTGTGATAGGCACCGACGAGCAGATCGAGCGTTTGTTGCCCGTAGCAGAGAAAAGTAAGGATGCGGCTTCGGGTCACGATACTCGCGATATCAAGCTAACTCAGGTGCTTCTCTCTGAATCTTCGCCTCTTATCGGCAAGACCCCTGTTTCGTCGCAGCTTAGAGACAAATATGAGGCACTCGTTGTGGCTGTGCAGCGCGGAGATGAATTTATAGATTCTGAGCCGCGCCTGAAGTTTGCTCCAGGCGATATAGTCTGGATTGTCGGTGATTCAAAAAAGATTTCTTTGCTAAAATAATGTAAATAAATTCAGCAGATATTGCGTAAATTATTAAACAAAGTTAACGAAGAGAAAAAACATTGCGAAAAATTATGTTGTATAACATAAAAGCATTACCTTTGTACCAGTTTTTCATGGTATTAGATTTAAGGTAAGAAGATTAGTCGTCGTGATGACGATTAATTTTTTTTTCTACATACCCGAAAAAAATCTATAATCCTGTCTTTTATTCGGCTCATCTTTGGGATTCGCAGACATATTCTGCCCGGCACTCCACTGAAGAGTGTCAGGCAGTTTTGATAAAAACTTGTCGTATCTTGTTGGTCTCCTGGCTTAATATAGCAGATGTTATTTTTAGACATTTCTATTTAAAAAAGTTATATATAAGTATTATATTATTCAGTAAGTTCATCTGCCATTTTAACAATCAATTCGTGAAGTTGAAGGGATTTAGTAAATTCATCAGGGATGGTATCATAGCCAAGGACTGCGCCGATTATGTTTCCGGCTACAGCCCCGGTTGAGTCACTATCTCCTCCATGATTAACTGCACAAATCATACAACCTT
>CAZJKZ010000048.1:0-20025 GCA_964546885.1 uncultured Bacteroides sp. | reverse complement strand
ACTCGCTGAAGCTTCCGTAGTATATTTTCATGATGAATAAGTTTCTGTTTCTGATTTATTTAATTGAAGTTTCCCCTTGAGGAGACCGTTTATGTCAAGCACTCTCTTCCAATTGCGACATTTATTAATGTACCATGATATTCTATGGTAAGTCCCGGGATCCATGTCTTCCATCCTTCGTTCATAGTCTTTCTATCAATGATTTTAGCTTGTCAAGTCCCGTTGATGCACCCTCTTGAAGAATATATTGGTGACGGCAACCTTCAGGCAAAGACACCTCTCCGGGATCAATCACTATCAACCGACAATCGGCACTTATCTTTCTGATAAGATCCGCAGCCGGAAATACCAGCATTGTCGAGCCAACCACCACGAAATAATCAGCCTTCTTTGTTGCTATGACAGCCTTTTGCCAAAGTTTTATGTCGATATTCTCATCAAAATAAATAACAAATGGACGGATTTGAGAGCCATCGGGTGCTTTGTCTCCGATATGAATATCGGGATTGTTCGGGTCAATAGGTATTGGGTTATATGGATTTGCGGAAGATGTATTCTTCAAAGCTTCCCCGTGCAGATAGATCACGTTGGACGAACCTGCACGAGTGTGATAATCATCTCCATTTTGTGTAATGACGGTCACTTCATACTCTTGCTCCAATTCGGCGATGATGCGATGCCCCTCATTGGGTTCATGTTCCAAAATGGAACGTCTGAGCGAATTGAAAAAGTCAAGCATAGCCTGTCGTTTTTCATTGCAGTCCTTGCGACGACCACAATACCATGACCGGGCAGACGCAACTTTCTCAGCATCTATCTCATTCCATACGCCGCCATCGCCACGGAAAGTGGGCAGTCCACTCTCCTTGCTCATGCCGGCTCCTGTGAAGAATACTATCTTTTTCTTCATATCATTTTATATTGCAGAGTAGTATGGTCTCAACTTTATTGCCAAGGCTTGGATTTTGCATCAAACTCCATTGAATGTCGCTTTCTTCAGGTAATCCCGATACAACATAGCTGATGACTGACAATTCATCCATCATGATGGGACGTTCACATTCAGGGTTGTATCCGATGATGAGCATGAACGTTTTACACTTATTGATTATCTCCACGGCTCCATCTGAACCAATTGCATTAGCCAAAGCATCTGAAATTCTGTTCTTTGATTCGGCACATCCAAAGAATGAATGTATTTTGTCTGCATCTGCTGAAAATACCTCCCAATCACGTTTGTCGATACCCATGTAAGCATCCTTTAATTGATTGAATAGAGCCTCAAAATCAATCGGCTCGTGATGTTGAATGATGTTCATATTGATTTGCGGTTAAATGAGACTGGACGGTACGAAACCTTCACAGTCTACAAAGTTAGTGATTGTGGTTGAGTATTAGACGAAATCTCAATTTTTTTTACCTTTGGGAGAGAGAAGGATATTTTATTATTTTAGTCGTTGATTTTCTCACCTTTGCCGTTAATCATTACGCAGTCAGAAAAATAGTCAGAAACCCTACATTGATAAACTCCAGGAGTTAGACATTCTATGTTGGAATACAATGGTGGTGTTACAGGAACGCCATTCCGAGTCATCAGTCCATAGAAGTTATTTGCGGAATATTTCACCATATTATCAATAGCCTTCTTCTGATTGCCCTCATCGTCAAACTCGTTGATATAGTAGGCCATCTCATAAACCTCGTCGAAGATAAAATCGTCGAGTAAGGTCCCGTCATAGTCGTAGCGACTCTGGGAATGGTCAGACGCACTTGCCACGGTTATCCCATTTTCTCCATGGATCCACACGTTTTCGTATTCAATCGGCAATATGAACTGACCGTTAGTACCAATGACTCCCCATTTACCATCGTTCATGACATACCACCTGTTCTTCGCACCAATATGGATATCCGAATATTCAGGTAGAACAGCCCATTCGCCAGCTTTGTCAATGAGACCATATTTATCACCGACGGGGATAGCTGCGTAGTTCCCATGATATACATAGCTTCCGTATCCCTTCTTGTAGAAAAACTTCTTATTGTTGATCGGTTTACCGGAATGATCAATGAAATAAACAGAGTCTCCCTCGCATACAGCCGCCACACCGTCGGTAAAAGACCAAGCCGCGTCATACTTGAACGGCAGTACCGTCTGAGCCGTAAATCTGTTGATAAAACCTCTTTTACCGTTTTTGGCAACGATAATCAGGCTGTCTCCATCTTCAGGAACGGCAATCCAATCAATGCCCTTCATTACCTTCTTTTTTGTTCTGGCATCATAGATATAGGAATTGCCCTCGTTGTGTCCGTTGTTACGGAACTTGAAATTCGCACTGAGCTGAGGGTCATACCTATCCCAATAGTCATCATTATTATATCGAGCGTAGTGTTCTATGAATGAATATGTAATCATACCTGTCACTAAAAGAATACAGAGAGTAATCGTTGCCCATATCACTCTCCAAAACGGAGTCTTGTTCTTCCAAGAGAAGATATTGCGTATGAACTGCCAGATGCCACCGAAGAATACTGTCAGCCACATCTTAAGTGAGATTTCCTTTTTCATGATTGATTTCTATTCGTTGCTAAGTTCTTGAATTAGTTTGTCTTCATCCACCACCGCATCGTATTGCTGAATAAAACGCTTCTTGGCTGTCACCACCGCTTGCAAAGCATAGTTGAGCAGAAACTCCACATCCTCATCATTCTTGTAGAAGAATTCAGAAGCGATTACGAGATCATTGTCCTCGTCGAGGTACAGTTTTACCTGCATCATCCGGTAATTGAGTTCATTGCACGCCTTCAATGCGAGTCCTGCCTCCCTCTCGTCATCGGCAGTGAAAATGCCGGTCAGTGTAACCGCAATGGCGTGTGTATCTTCCTGTAATGAGCCAATTTGGACGTAGCTCATCTGATAACGTATCACAATTGCATTCTCCGCTTCCTGCAAAATCGGGAATCTCCACTTTTCAAGTGTCTGCTTTACTATCTCCTTACTCGTCATTGTCTTCGTCGTTTATGAATTTATGAAATTGGACTGTTGAAATCGCCAGAGCACGGATCATGTGTTCGATAACTTCAGGTGTCGGCTCCTGCTCACCGAGGTAATGCTGATAGTTGAGCCATACGGAATTTGAAATAATAACCGGTTGCACAAACTTCATCTTCCCGGCGAGTTTCACCATCGCCTCCAGCACTGCCACTCTGTTGTCTTCCGATATATCGAATATCCCCGGTATCATGAATGAGGCAGTGTGTGCATCCTCATCTTCGGGAGTGTAGAGGACTGTCAGGCCCTCATACTCAAATCGGTATCCATAGTTCTCGTCAACCAACTCCGGCTGAAATCCCAGTTGGTACAGAATCTCTAAAATTTTTTCTTTTATCATATTCTAGTGTTTGTTAAAATCCTTACGTATGTATGGAGTGGATTTATCCTTATTTTATATCAAGTGTTTGTAGAAAAACCGGCACGTTCTCGAGATTTATTTTCCTTGTCGCGATGCTCCATCTTGTCTTTTAACTCCTGATAGAGCTGCGGGCCGTCTCCTTCACGACGTAACTGATGTCTCCGCAAGTGAAGTCGGATGTAGCATTTCCCAACAGTTCCGGCTCTTAGGCAAGCCGCATCAATCATATCGGGACGATTGGTCGTGGCCAGCACAAATATGCCTTTGGAAGCACAGTTGTTCAGTTGTGTCAGTATCTCATTCACCTCATTGGCGGAGGTCACGGTGATTGCCGGATACGCCGTCATCATCAATCCTGTCGTGCCAAGGCTGCTACTGCAATTCCGGGTTGACAGCCTTCTTCAGGGAGAGAGCCATCTCCGCAAAGGGGTTCTCAGTGTTGAGGAGCTGTTCGATGAGGGTCTTCTCGCCGGCATTGAGCCATTTCTTTGCCTCTTCGGCATTGTTGAAAGCCTTTGCAAGTTCCTTGTCAGTCACTTTATCAACATAGTAGAGTTCAAGAGCCTTGTGCATCTCCGGGACATAAACCAGTCCGACAATCTCCTTGCGGAGTAGCTTGTCCTCGATGCTGCGGATGGTGAGACGGTAGTCGTTGGTTTTGGTCTTGCAGACACCGTCGATGAAGCGTTCTTCGACAAGTATCTGGTAGGTGGCTTGGGAGGCGATTTTAGCAACCCAAGCGTGAATGGTGGTATCGCCCTTGAAGCTGCGAAGTTTGGCCCAGTCATCCTCCTAACATGAGATGTAGGTTGCGGTAGCGACATCCTCTGCGGTGAGGTCAACGTTAAAGCTCGTGTTATAGCCAGATGCAATAGCAGACATCTTCGGAGCCATTTCCTTGTAGAAGAAATTCGCTGCCACCTTAGCATTTTCGATTATATTGACTACTTTTGCCAGTGCGTTGTCACGCACGGTCTTCTGAGCGGTCTTCTTGCCGCTGTTCTTTTCCGGATTCTGCTTTTTTGCGCGTGCCATAATTTTGAGTTTTTAAGTTATGGTAAGAGAAAACCTCCACCTTCTGAATGCGAAGATAGAGGTTTTTAACTCAAAAATTGACGTTTGGCTTGCCGAAATATCCGCGCTATAAAATGTTGGTATTTAGCTCTATATAAAATTAAATTTTGTCAGATTTTGATTAATTTCAAAATTCTCGGGAACCAACCAAATCTTCGGATGGTTACAGAGACCCCCATCTTACTGATTGCAAAGATAGAGATTTTCTTCTCGATATTTATCGGTCTCGACATGTTAGAGACTAATTTATGTATCCATTTTGTATTCAGGTTTATGAAAAATTAAATTCTGGCATATTATCGTCTACTTTTATGTTTGACGGCGGAATGTTGAGGAACTGCCCGTGTCCGATCTTCAATGCAAGGCTGTCCGAACATCTTGTCAAATGTATCGTTTATGTCTTTTATATAGTCGTCATATCTTCCTTTTCTAAGATTACTAGAATCCGATATTCTCCTGTGGATCATCTCTTCGCAAAAAGTGTCAATCTGTTCATAAGCTTCATTCATAACACATCGGAAGAGTCGCTTGAATTCCTCTTTGTTGTCCCTGATGGATAATGCTGTAGTTTGATCTCCACGCTTTCTCCTGTCAAGTATGTGCATCATGAAAATACAGTAGGATGGAGTATTCTTGAACTTTACCGGAATCTCGTTTCCATTGAAGTCCTTCACATAGATACAATACCGATATTGGTCTTTGAAGTCCTTCATCTGCGCTCTACTCCATTTCCTTACGTAGATGCTGTATTTTGACGTGATACTTTGCCTGGCGTTTTCAAGCTTCCTGAAGAAGTTCCTGTCTTTCTTTGCCACTTCTAAAAGTAATTCCACCAGACATTTCTGATCGATTATGCCAAGGGAATCTGTCCATATTTCAGTTCCTCTGGGACATCTTCCAGATTCACATCCCTGACATCATAAAGAAAATCCTCAACTCTCATACATATTTATTTTAACAATCCTACCATCTTAACGGAATTCTCGTAGTAATCTCTTTGACAAGCTGACAATCCAATCATCGTCATCTTCAGTGAAATGTTCAAGGATTTCCTTTGCAACTAATCCTTTATCATTTGATTATAGTGGCTGACAATGCAGCCAAGACATCACTGTATACCGGTAATGAAGACTTTCTCACCAACACGCCGCTCTCACTATGCATATCACCGTGGATTGGCATACACAATCCGAAACAAGGTATATCCTCTTCATCATAATCCCAAGTTTCATCCGGCTCGGCGTCATGAACGAACTTGTATTTGTATCTATATTGGTCCAGCGTCTTAATTAGCTTGTAACCTGACATAATATCTATTCCAAGATCGTTTTCGACAGTGAAAGGACATTTCTCAACCCAGCCTTCCTCCGTCACGTCAAGGACGATGCCCATCTTGATTTTACAATTCCATTGACGAAGAATCCTGACGACTTCAAGCGCGCCACCTGAATCTTCTTCCTCATCTCCTGTAAAAGCTACAATCACATTATCAGGTAGCTTATTGTGGATCATATCATAAAGGACGCACGCATTTGTAATGGTATTATCAAAAGTACCAAGATAGTAGTCCTCGTTTTCTTCTCTGTAAAACACATTACTGAACACGCAGTCGATATGTGAAGAAATTAGCACCACTTCACTGTTACGAACATCCCTTTTGCCATAAATATAACAGAGGTTCCCGGCTCTCAATAAGGAATAGGCTGACCCGTCTAAAATTTCTCTTATTGCCCTTATACGGTCGTCTACAATAAATCTCCTGCCATTGTCCTTGCAATCCACGGACACCTTCGCAAGTATTTCGTCCATCTTCATAATCTTATATTCAAATAAGTTTTAGCTAAAATGCATATTCCGCTGAAGCCCACCCAGCCATTCTGGACATAACCACCTAATTTTTATGTATGGTCAGACCATTTGTGCGTAAGTCTGCGCAAAATTACATAAAAATTTTTATATTTTTACGCCGACAGAATAAAAAAGTCAAGGCCTCGACTATACAGTATTCGTATTCTTCAGCCTCAACTTATCAACCAACTTGTAAACAAGATCGAGAGGTTATTTAGGATTCTCCTGTCGGCATGTCTGATGACCATTTTCTTGTCGGTAAAGGCGTGGAGGAGAGAAGAATGAGATGTAGGAATACGATTCGGAAATTTCGCCACGCTTCAATCCCTCGATATAGTCTTTGTCACTATATAATTTGCTTGTTCTTTTGAATTTGTTGAGTTCCATAATGGTTTCTTTTTACCATTTATGAAACTCACCTCTCAAAAGTAACCCATCGTTAAGAAAAATTGAACTGACTTGCGGCTTTTCAATATCCTATCATTGACCTACTATTTATTAGCCTTTTGCATCTCATAGCTGGAGTTATGGTTTATCACGGCATCAATGAGCTGTTTGCCGTAGACATCTGTCGCCTCAGATTTGTCTACGCCTGCAAAATCCATCATAACTAAGCCTGTAGGTCCATGAGGGAGACTTTTATCGTGAAGATAATCAATGGCAGCCTTATTTGTTTCCATTGCATTGCTCCGGTAGGCATCTGCCGTGGCAAACGTTGTAGCCTTATAACCCGAAGTGTGATTGATCACCCACCAATGGTCGGTTTGAGAAGTAAGCTTGGCAGAATAATTGAGAACTGTACGCAAAGCCTGAAGTTTATCATCCATTTTCCCGTCTGTTTCATAGAAATCCTGCACGCACAGATTGGCAGATTTTATGGCTGGATTTCCGCTGATGCATCCTTTCTTCTGTTCTGTAAAGTCGGTACTGTGTGACCATCCTGTAATAAACCCTCCGGTAGGCTCGGCTGAATACTTATCGCGACTGAGTATTAGAATTTTACCACGCATTTGCTCCACCGTCAAATCAGGGTCGAATGCTGCCAAGCGATTAGCGAACGATTCAGAATTAAGAGCCTCAGTCATAAGTGTGCTCCAAGCTGACTTCTCCGAATCGCTCTCGTGGCTATCCTCGTGGCGCATTATGACAATCACAAACTCAGTTGGGTGCTGTTCGAGCAGATTGGCAAATGTGGTCATAGCATCAACGAAAGTGATATTTGTAGCAATGAGGCCATGATAGATTCTGAGAATATTGTCGTCTACTGATGGACGGAGGTCGAATGCGCGTATCCCCGCTTCAAATTGACCCGTTAGAGTGAGATCTTGCGTTTTGGCAAACATATCGAGTAGGGTGCCTTCGCCTGTGGCGGCATCATGGGCTCCAGGTATTGAAAGTTGGTCGATGTAGGCTTTATCATCAATTCGAGCCAACCATTCAGAGGAGGCATAGGTTGGATATACAATGCTAATCATTCCCAATAATAGTAGATAATATTTCAATTTCATGCGAAAATATTTTGAGTGATGGTAACTTAAAGATTCTACACGTCAGTTTCCTACATTGGTGTTGGGTTGACGGTGGTATATGAATGCAAAGTTATTTAAAAATAGGGATATTCGCAATAAAAAATCGTGATAAAAGCACCCCGGACCATTGAGGCCCGGGGTAGTAAATATCTCATAATCTAACAACCTTCAAGTAGATTTTGCTAAACTTGTATTAGACTACTCGTATCTTATTGCTTCAATGGGGTCAAGATTGGCTGCTTTGCGGGCTGGGAAATATCCGAAGCCTATTCCTATCACTGTGCATACTATGGTGGATACCACTATTGACCACATTGGTATAGTTGCCGGCATTCCTATCATCCCGCATATTAGTGTACCGAGCCATCCCACAAATATACCGAACACACCTCCTGAAACGCTGATTATCACACTTTCGATAAGGAATTGGCTACTTATATCGATGCCTCGTGCGCCTACTGACATGCGTAAGCCAATCTCTCGGGTACGCTCGGTGACCGACACAAGCATAATATTCATAATGCCTATACCCGCTACAAGCAGCGAAAATCCTGCGGCCACTACGAGAATTATTGTAATGGTGTTCATAGTGGATGACATGGTTTCCATCATCTCTTGTTGTGATCTTATGGTGAAGTCATCTTCGGCGTCTTCGCGCAGTTTATGGCTCTCTCGCAGGATAGAAGTAAGCTCTTCAATCGCTTCGTCGCTAAGCTCTTCGGTAACGGCAGAGGCATTTATGGTGTTAAGAAAATTCTGTGCGAGTATGCGCTTCATCACGGTGGTGTAAGGGGCAATTATCACATTATCCTGGTCCATACCCCATGAGTTGTATCCTTTGCTTTTGAGCACGCCTGTAATACGCAAGGGTATGGATTTGAAACGGATCACCTTGCCTATCACATCGGCATTTTCATCACCGAAAAGTTCTTTCACAATGGTTGTGCCCACGACACACACCTTTGCGCTCTTGCGCACGTCCTCGTCTGAGAATACATCGCCGTCCTGTATCTCCCATTGCTTTATGTCGAGGTATTCGGGTGTCTCGCCATATACGGTGGTATTGGTGTTTTTGGCTCCGTTGATCACCTGTCCTGAGGCAGTCACCTCCGGCGAAACACTGGTCACATATTTACGATCGGCAACTATAGCCTCATAATCGCTCACTTTCAGCGTCTGCATCTCCGACGGATCACGCCTTACGCCACCCATCATATCCGCACCGGGGCGTATAGTGATGATATTGGTGCCCATCTTTGAAATATTGGCGCGCACACTCTCTTTAGAGCCCTGGCCGATTGCCATCATTATTATCACGGCAGCTACGCCTATGATAATACCGAGCATCGATAAAAATGAGCGGAATTTATTATTATTGATAGCGCGGATTGCTATCTTGACAAGGTTGAAAAAATTCATGACAATTCTTCGTTAATGATGTCGTCGATTACCTCTTCGACGGGGAGTGCGTCGAGCGACGCCTTAGCTGAGAGGATGTGGTCATTATAGGTATCGCTCACTATTCGCCCGTCGCGAAGAAAAATGGTGCGTGACGAGTAATTGGAGAGATCCGGATTGTGGGTCACGAAGATTATGGTGCGCCCCTGGGCATGAAGTTGCTGGAAGAGCACAAGCATCTCGAATGATGTACGTGTGTCAAGGTTACCGGTTGCCTCGTCAGCCAATATCACGGCCGGATTATTTACGAGGGCGCGAGCTATCGCCACACGTTGCATCTGTCCGCCTGACATCTGATTGCTCTTATGCTCAAGTCGATTGCCAAGACCAACTTGAGTTAACACTTTTATTGCTGCTTCACGACGCTCTTTGGCATTGTAAGCACTGTTGTACATCAACGGTAATTCTACATTTTCTACTGCCGTTGTTTTGGGCAACAGATTGTAGTTTTGAAAAACGAAGCCGATCTTGCGGTTGCGCAAGCGGGCACGCTGATTTTTTGACATCTTGCGCACCGGCACGCCATCAAGGATATATTCCCCGGACGATGGAGTGTCAAGGCATCCGAGCTGGTTGAGGAGAGTGGATTTGCCTGAACCGGAAGTACCCATAATGGTGACAAACTCACCTTCGTGCACATCAAACGTCACTCCGCGCAGAGCATACACTGTCTCGTCTCCGACCTTGAATTTGCGCTTTACATCGCGCAGGCTTATTACTACTTTTGAATTATTGCTCATCTCTCTTCGCTTATTTCTTTTTCCTTCCGGGAGGGCCGGGCATGAATGGATTTGATTCCTCTTTTGTGTCCTCTTCGGCCATTCCGGGCATTGCAATACCTGTGGCAATCTCGGTGCCGACTGTTATGCCGCTTTCTATCTGTGTGAATCCGTTGGCGGTGATGCCTGTCACTACGGGCACGGCTTTAAGATTAGATCCTTCTTTTACCCATACCTTGGTCTTTGCGTCAGAAGGCTCAATAGTCATTCCTTTGGGAATGAAAGGCTCCGACGGATTGAATTTAAGTGCTTTGGAGGGTACGCACAATACGTGGTCACGTTCGATGGTAAATATGGTGACATTTGCTGTGAGACCGGGCTTTAATTTGAGATTGTCATTTGGAGCGGATATTACCACCTCATATGTCACGACGTTGCTTTCGGTGGTTGCTTCCTGTCTTACTTGGGTCACAGCTCCCTCAAACACATCATCTGGATAGGCGTCAACGGTGAATGTCACTCTCTGTCCTTCTTTCACCTCGCCTATGTCGGCTTCGTCCACGTCAGCTATCACGCGCATGTCGGTGAGGTCCTGGGCTATTACGAATAGGGTAGGGGTAGTCATAGCAGATGCCACAGTCTGACCCTCTTCAACTTCTTTGCTTAATACAACGCCGTCGATTGGAGCAGTGATAGTGGTGTAGCCTAAGTTGGTTTTTGCTTTTGCCACATTCTGCTGTTCGATTGACACTTGGTGTTGGGCTTGTTCATAGCTCAAGCGAGCTTGCTCAAAGTCGTTGGCAGCTATAAGGCCTTTGTCAAAGAGGGTCTTGTAGCGGTCATAGTTAGCTTTCTGATAGTTTAGAGAACTGTTTGCGTTAGCAAGATTAGTTTGGGCATTTGACAGTTCTGACATTAGGTTTGTACGGTCAAGTTCGGCTATAACCTGTCCTTTTTTCACATTGCTGTTGTAGTCGACATAGATTTTGTCGATGATACCGGATACTTGAGTACCTACTTCCACACTTGTCACCGGTTCGATAGTGCCGGTGGCGGTTACGCTCACCGATAGATCTCTGTCTTCGGCTTTGGCGTATGTGATTGCCGGTTCCGACTTTTTGCCGCAGCTGCCAAGCATAACGATGGCGAGAGCTGCAAAAGCTATTCTTAAAGATTTCATATATAGATAAATTTTTATTTTGCGGAAAATATTTTGATTAAATCTTGAACTCCATGCCCTGGTAGAAATTTAAAAGAGTGCGGTTGAGCACAGCGGTGTATTTAGCTTGTAGTAGCTGCTGTTCGGCTTGCAAAAGATTGTTTTTACCTGTGGTAAGGTCAACAATGTCTTTTAATCCTACGGAAAATTGTTCGCTCACCAGATTGTAACTCTCGCGCATGCTCTCCACCGAAATAAGTGCTGACGAATATTGGTCGGATGCATTGCGTGCATTGATCCAGAATGTCTCTATATCGTTGTAGAGCTTCTGTTCTTCAAGCTCGAGGGCAAGCTCGGCGTTTGTGCGGTTGAGTTGTGCTTTGGCCACATTGGTAGAGTTTTGTTTACCATCGAATATGGGAATACTAATATTCAGTCCGATAGAGTTGTTGAGATTAGTCTTTAGCTGCTTTCCGTACGAATCCTTCATGCCTGACGCGCTGTTGGAGTTGATTCCGGCAGAAACACCGATAGTGGGCAGATAGCCGCGTTTTGCAATATCTATGTCAATATCAGCTCCCTCGATGCCCAAACGGTAGTAGCGTATCTCGGGTCGGAGATTTTTGGATACTTCAAATACCTGGTTGGCTGAGGGTATGGGAGCGGACAGCATATCTTCCGAGATATTGGGCACGGCTATATCGAAATTGTCGTCCATAGGCAATTGCAGTATCTGACTGAGAGCTAATATCGTGCTTCGGAGCTGCGATGTGGCGTTTGCAACATTATATTTTTCTTGACTTACCTGCGCTTGCATCTGCGCATAGTCGGCACGCGACATCTGTCCTACCTCGTACATAGTCTTTGCTCTATCACATAGGGTCTCGGTTGAGGCAAGTACCTGCTTGTTTACGGCAACTGCTTCGCGTTGGTAGAGTATCTGTACATAATATTGCACTATTTGTTCCTGTAGCGTCAACTCGGTACTCTCTACATCCACTTCCGACTGGCGTTGGGTGAGGCGGCTGCGGTCCACTTGTCGTCGGTTGCGCCCACCGTTCCACACGCTCCACTGGGCCTGCACACCATATGAGCCGTTGTAGTTAAGTTCTGACGATGTTGTGCTCATTGTGCCGTCAGTGATATTTACATAAGATTTTGACCACGGGCGCCATGAAGCGTTTTGTCCGGTATTGAATGACACCGTAGGCAGCAGAGCGCCATTTTTGGCCTCTACATCTGTCTCGCTGATCTGTACGTTCACACGCTTTTGCTTAAGCTGCAAGTTATTGTCCATCGCATATGTAATGCATCTTTCCAGGCTCCATGTCCCCGACGTGTCCTGGGCAAAGGCCTGAAAAGCTAAAGATAGGATGGCAATTAGGATAGTTGTACGCATTTTGCTATAATTTAGTGTAATGTAATTTATTATAAGCTATAATCTTTTTTCTTTAATATACTGTTGCAGGGCTTTTTTATAGGTGTCGCCCAGTGGCAGTGTCTCGCCGTCTACCTTGACTGATGATGGCAAAGCTGCTGTGCACGACTCGAGATTAACTATATAGGATTTATGTATACGCATGAATTTTTCCGGTGGTAGAGCTTCTTCAAGATGGCGCATGCTGTAGAGTGATGTGATAGGACTCTGGCGACTTTTGAGAAAGAATTGCACATATTCTCCGAGACCTTTAATATAGGAAATGTCATCGTAAAGCAGACGTACATTCTGGCCGTTAGATTTTACAAAAAAACCTGAGGATTCTGCAGAGTCAGATGTTTGATGGGCTTTTGATCTTTTTATCACTCTGTCAACGGCTTTTCTCATATCAGCGAGCGACATCGGCTTGAGCAGATAGTCGACAGCCTCAACTTTGAATCCCTCCAAGGCGTATTCAGAATATGCCGTGGTAAAAATCAGATAGGGAATACGGCCATTAAGCCAATGAGCGAACTCCATACCGCTGCATCCCGGCATTTCTATGTCGAGAAAGGCAAGATCCACCTTTTCGTTTTCAAGAGCTTCTTTAGCTTGCTTGACGCTCAAATACGTACCTACAAGCTGGAGCTCCGGAAACTCGGAAATGTATTTTTTTATCTGTACGAGAGCAAGAGGCTCATCGTCAACTGCTATGCATCTTATCATGATTTTGCGGTAATAGGAGTGATGGGAAATTCCATTGTGACGGAGAAGGTCCGGCCGTTGTCCTTTATGTCCAGCACGTGATCGTTGCGGTACAGCAGGTCAAGACGCTTTGCCACATTGGCTATGCCGGTGCCTCCGCCTTTCCTTGCTTGTGCGTCATGGTTGATATTGTTAAGGCACATAAATTTTACCTTATCGTCGCTGACATCAATTGTCACTGATATGGCAGACGGATTATCATAATCCACTCCATATTTGAAAGCATTCTCCACAAAGGAAATGAATAATAGAGGTGGCACCTCCACGCCATCTGTATTTTCTGGAAAATGGGTGATGATCTCCACTTCGTCGGGATAGCGTAGGCGCATGAGCCTTACGAAATGATTAAGTACTTCAATCTCCTTGTTCAAACTCACAAGCGGTCGGCTGCTGTCGTGCAGCATGTATCTCATAAGTCGTGAGAGCTGTTGGATCGCATCCGTGGCGCTGTCAGGTGATATGTCGATCAGTGCCTGTATATTATTCAGGGTGTTCATCATGAAATGCGGGTTGATCTGGTAGCGTAGTGTCTCGAGTTGTGTACGCGTCTGTTCACTCTGCATTTCCTTAATGCGCTGAGTTTCTGCTATAGATCGGAAATATAGCTTTATTGCAATGTTGAGCAGGAGCATGCATATAAGAAGTACGGTGTTGAATATTCTCACTCTGTCGCTTGGTGAGACAGGTGGCGGCTCATGTCCGTGCCGAGGAAACGCATGCATAGGAGGGTCAGGGGGCACAGGGGGGAGCGCTGCGAATATAGCTATAAGAGCTACCACTGACAGCAGATACCATCCCCTTTTGCCTTCGGCTAATAATTTGGGAAAGAGCACCAGATTATTGAGTTCGAAGCATATGAAAAAGTAAAGCATCGTGAGCCATACCCATCCCACCTTGGACCATTCGTAGGCTGTGTCCACTCCTGCCAGTAGGTCATAGAGTTGCATCAAGGGAGCCGCTGAAAAAAGTAATATCCAGCCCACTGTGTAGATGGTGCGCTCGGTATGCTGGCCTTTTTTGGATATGGATAGTATATGATGCATCTCTCTGTGAATATAATTTTTTTACAAAGATAAATACAAACCTCCACATACAAAACTGTATTTCAATCAATGCCCTTTTTTTTTCAACAAACACGTAAATAAAGGCACCCGATCATTACGGTCGAGTGCCTTTATTTAGCATAAGGGGTGAAAGCTTACTTACCTAAGAAGCGCTTCACCACATTGTAGATATTTTCGGGAGTGTAACCGAATTTTTCGTCGAGCACTTTGTAGGGTGCGGATGCACCGAAACGCTCCATGCCGAATACCTCGCCGTTGAAGCCCTTGATCATACGCAGGGTGATAGGGAGACCCGCTGTGAGACCGAACTGGGGTATACCGGCGGGAAGTACGCTGTCGCGGTAGTCCTCGGGCTGCTCGTTGTAGAGACCTATACAAGGCATAGACACCACGCGCACCGGTATGTCATCAGCTTCAAGAAGCACCGCCACCTGGCATAGCAGCGACACCTCTGATCCATTAGCCACAAGTACGGCTGCCGGGTTGGCAGGGTTCATCACCACATATCCGCCTTTTTCTGCTTGCAGAGCCTCCTCATATCGGTTGCCTGACTCTGACGGGAGATCAGAAATATCTTGGCGTGTCAGGATGAGTGCTGAAGGCGAGCTGGTGTTTTCCATAGCCATCTTCCAGCATACGGTGGTCTCCGCGGAGTCGGCCGGACGGAAAGCGAGAAGCGAAGGTTTGCCTGAGAAGTTTTTCATTTCTTCGAGCAATCGTATCTGTGCTTCCTGCTCTATGGGCTCGTGTGTGGGACCGTCTTCGCCGACGCGGAATGCGTCGTGGGTGAAGATAAATTTCACGGGGAGCTCCATAAGGGCCGACATGCGCATAGCAGGTTTCATATAGTCGGAGAACACGAAGAATGTGCCGCAGGCTGCTATCATGCCCCCGTGGAGCACGATACCGTTCATGAGGCATGCCATTGTGAGTTCCGACACTCCTGCGTGCAGAAACGCTCCTGTGAAGTCGCCGTGGGTCAGCGCATGGGTCTTCTTCAAGAATCCGTCAGTCTTGTCGCTGTTGGCGAGGTCGGCCGACGAGCATATCATATTCTTCACTTTCTCAGCGAGGATGCCGAGCACAGTGGATGATGCCGTACGGGTTGCGACGTTAGGCTTTTGTGTTATTTTCTCCCAGTCGATGTGGGGAAGTTTATTGTCGATGAAGTCTTTGAGCTGTGCGTCGAGTTCGGGGTTTTCTTTGGCCCACTCAGCATATTCCGCCTTACGCTCTTTTACGATTTTGCGTAGCTGTTCGTCTCTGTCGTGGTATAATTTCTGCACCTCGGGATCTATCTCCCAGGGCTTTTCTGGATCAAAGCCGAGATTTTTCACTGTGGCGGGGTAGTCGGCTCCGGATTTGCTAAGAGGTTGCCCATGGGTAGAGCATTGTCCTTCGAAGTTGGTGCCGTCGGCCGTGACGCATCCGCGGCCCATTATTGTGTGGCCGATGATGAGGTTAGGACGCTCTTTCTCTTCCTTAGCCTTGGCTATAGCATCAGCTATAGCTGCAGGGTCTGAACCGTCCACTTCGAGCACGTTCCAGCCCCAGGCGCGGTATTTGGCTGCCACGTCCTCGCGGTCAACGTCATCCACATAGGTTGAGAGCTGTACTTTGTTGCTGTCGTAGAACATTATGAGATTCGCCAGTCCTAAATATCCGGCTATACGGCCTGCGCCTTGCGAGACTTCTTCTTGTATGCCGCCGTCGGAGATGAAAGCGTAGGTCTTATGCTCAATCCATGAGCCGAAGCGTGCCTGAAAGAAACGCTCTGCAATGGCTGCGCCTACGGCCATGGCATGGCCCTGTCCAAGAGGTCCTGATGAATTCTCTATGCCGCGTCCGAAATTCACCTCCGGATGTCCCGGTGTGGGGCTGCCCCATTGGCGAAAATCCTTGAGCTCGTCGATAGTGAATTTACCGGCAAGGGCAAGTACGGCGTAGAGCATTGGCGACATGTGGCCGGGATCAAGGAAGAAGCGGTCGCGAGCAATCCAATGTGCATCGTCGGGGTCTGTTACGAGGAATTGCGAATAGAGTACGTTGATAAAGTCAGCACCTCCCATGGAGCCTCCCGGATGACCCGATTTGGCCTTCTCAACCATCGAAGCGGCAAGCACGCGTATGTTGTCGGCCGCGCGGTTTAGAATGTTTACGTCCATAAAATAGTGATTGTTTTTGATTATGTTGCAGCCGACGACCTTTAGAGTCGTCGGCTTGTTAAGGGCAGTTGGAGTCTTGATTTAGAAGAGATAAGCGGCTGTTATTGTCCAGTAGTTGCGTTTGCCTACGTCCACTGTCTTGCTGCCAATTGTCATTTCAGCCACCTTGGACATGCCTAAGCCATAGGATGCTCCCACTTCGAGATGATTGAGCAGGCGTACGCCCAAACCGAAGTCCCATGCTGTGTTGAATGCTTTGTTCTTAAAGCCATTCTCCACAGCGTTTTTCGAACAAAGTACTGCGAAGCTTGGTCCGGTGAAAAGATATGGCATGAGTACATTACCAATCACCGGGAGAGAGATGTTGTAGCGTGCGTGAATAGGCAATTCGAGGAAATCTTGTTTTTTGAAGTTTTCGTCAACTTCGCCTCCTTTAAAATCGTTTACACGATGTACGTACATCACTGAAGCATCAAATCCGAAACCTATGAGCGGCAAGTGAATAACTGCTGTAAGACCGCCGTCAAATCCTGTACGGTTTTCTTTACTGAAGTTGTTGGCTAATTCGTCTTTGTCAAACTTAACAGAGTTGACATTGATACCGGCCTTTAAGCCCCAGCGGAAAAGTTGGGCCTGTGCGGGAATCGACACAGTGAGCATAGCCACTAAGGCTACGAGCATGATTTTTAAATTTCTCATAATCTTTAGTTGTGGTCGTGATATAATTTGGTCGTTATTATAGATTGATGCAAAGTTAGTGTTTTTTATGCATATTGCATTATTCTTTTGAAAAGAAATTGCTAATTTTGCGCAAAACTATCAAAAATTATGGATTCAGAAAAGAAATTAGCTCTTGAAGAGAAGGTAGTGGCCATGCTCCGCACCGTTTTCGATCCGGAAATTCCGGTTAGTATCTACGATCTCGGTCTTGTGTACAAAATCGATATAGACGATGATGCCAACCTCACCGTTGACATGACTCTTACCGCACCGTCGTGTCCCGCCGCCGATTTTCTTATCGATGATGCCCGTATTAAGCTTGAAAGCATAGAGGGCTTAAATTCTGTGGCCATCAACCTTGTGTTTGAGCCTGAATGGAATCAGGATATGATGAGCGAGGAAGCCAAACTCGAACTCGGATTCCTATGACCGCTCCTAAGAAATACGTCTATTTTATAAGCGATCTTCATCTCGGAGCCGATTATCTCGAGGATAAGCGCGCGTCGGAGATGAGGGCGGTAAGATTTTTAGAGTCGATACGCCACACTGCCGACGAACTATATCTGCTGGGCGATGTGCTTGACTATTGGTACGAGTACCGCACGGTGGTGCCCCGCGGGTATGTGCGGTTTTTCGGTGCCTTGGCGTCGCTTGCCGATGCGGGAGTGAAAATCCATTGGTTCATTGGCAACCACGATATTTGGCTATTTGATTACCTGCGTGATGAGATTGGAATTGAGGTGATAGACGGCGTGCAGATAAAAGAAATCCGCGGCAAGAAGTTCTTTCTTAACCACGGTGATGGAGTGGGGTGGATCAAGCCCGGCTTCCGCTTTATACGTTCGCTGTTCAGAAATCCTATTTTGCAAAAGCTCTATTCAGGCATCCACCCTCGTTGGACTATTCCTTTCGCCCATCTATGGAGTGCCAGCAATCGGCATTTCTCAGAGTATGTGCCGCAGTTTAAGGGCATGGACGCCGAGCCCCTTGCCATCTTTGCCAAAGAGTATTATCGCGACGTTGACCCTTCGGTCAATTATTTCGTATTCGGGCATGTGCATGTGATGGTCAACGAGCCTTTGTCGCCTACTTGCCGTTTCGTGATTCTCGGCGATTGGATAAGGCATTTCTCGTATGGCATTTTCGATGGCGAAACCCTTGAATTGCGTCATTTTACCGACTAAGAAGCGGATTTTAATATAATTTAAGATATGTTTAATTGAGGTCGGTAATTTTTGGTTGGAAGTGCAAGTGTTTAAAGGATAATAAATTAGATAAGCGTCGTTTATACGGCAGTATATAAGACTATTACAAAACTATGTTTCATAACATATAAAAAAAGTTGGTCAGATGGCAAGAAAGCACGACCTTTGTATCGCAAACCTAAAACAATCTTTTTTACCTTAGAAATTGTACCTATTGGAAACCATAAAAAGGGACTCTGCGAAGAGTCCTCTTTTTAGTATATATGCCATCCTTAAAGATTCATTCCTATCCCGAAAAGGGCGTAGTCGTATAGTACCGGGTCTTCCGGACGGAATTGTCGAAGTGCCTCTGTAAGCTGGTCCACCGCTTTGCGGTCGTTGCTCTTGCGTTGCAGAAGTCCAAGCTCACGTGACGTTTCGGACACATGTACATCAAGGGGAATATAAAGCTGTGCGGGTGTGATTACATCCCATACGCCCATGTCGACAATGCCGTCGTTGCGCACCAGCCAGCGAAGGGCCATGTTTAGGCGTTTAAGGGCTGTCTGGTCCAAATTTTGCGGCAAGCATCTGCTGTCGGCTATTCCTCCGTTGGCTTCCTTTATTTCATTGTTGATACCCTTGGCAAGCACCCATGCCGGGTGGCTGTCAGCCTGAATGTTTATGCTTTTGGCAAAATCTTGAAGCGAGGGATAGCGGGTATATATATTATGGAGTCCGCGCAGATAGTGGCGAAGGTTGGCATTAAAGAAGGTGCGGTGGATATTGCCGTCGGGGAGGTCCTCGTATCCTTTATCCATTACATAATTATATGGCTGCATATCCATGAGCCGGAGCATCTTCATGCAGTCGGCGCATATCATCTTGCGGTTGCCCCAAGCGATGGTGCTACTGAGCAGAGCCGCAATCTCTATATCACGCAGATCCTCGAACATGCGCGGAAACTGCACAGGGTCGGCGTGAATAAAATCCGGACTATTGATACGCGCTGCTTCGCTCTCTAAAAGTTGAAATAAGTCTTTGTCCATATTCGTAATTTATAAAATCAAAAGCACCGCCATAATTGGCAGTGCTTTTGAGGGGGTGAAATGTGGGATTCGAACCCACGACCTTCGGAACCACAATCCGACATTCTAACCAGCTGAACTAATTTCACCATGTTGGTTTTGCGATGCAAAGTTACGCATAATTTTTGTATCTGCAAATTTTTTCTCGCATTTTTTCAAAATTTCTTATTTGAATTTTTGCAAGATCCTGAGACATAGGCATAAAAGGGGCATAAATCTTTTCCCTTGTGCGGTACTGTCTATTCTATACTTGCTTTGATAGTATCAACGATGTAGCGAACATCATCGTCTGACACGTATGGACCGGCTGGGAGGCATATGCCGACAGCGAAGAGCGATTCGCTTACACCGTTGGTGTACGCCGGAGCGTTCTTGTAGACGGGCTGCTTGTGCATCGGTTTCCATAGCGGACGGGCTTCCAC
>CAZJKZ010000047.1:0-20230 GCA_964546885.1 uncultured Bacteroides sp. | reverse complement strand
ATATCAGGTTGCGGATGAGATAAAAGCAACCGAATACCGGCTTAAGAACAGAACGATAGGTCAGGAAACGAAAGTTTTCTGACCTAATTTCGTATTAAGGCACACGATCATTCGCAAATCTGCAACGACTCACCCTTCACAAAACTACGACTGTAGGATTTTTTACAAATATTTTGTCATTTGCGGAATAAGAGCTAACTTTGCAGCTTCAAAAAGAAGAAAGGTACAATTTTATTTAACAAAATCAACTATTTATGAATCTTACGGGATCAATTGATTTCCGGCCCAAGCTTATTTCATCACTTAAGCACTACACCAAGGCACGCTTTCGTGACGACCTTGTGGCCGGCATTGTAGTGGGCATTGTGGCCCTGCCGCTCGCAATCGCCTTTGGTATTGCCTCAGGCGTAAACCCGTCGATCGGTCTTATCACAGCGATAATAGGCGGTTTCCTCGTATCGGTATTCGGAGGCAACTCAGTGCAGATAGGAGGCCCGACAGGCGCATTTATCGTAATCGTTTACAACATTATCGCTCAGTTCGGACTCGAGGGGCTTGCAATCGCCACTCTTATGGCAGGACTCATATTGATAATCATGGGTCTTTTCCATCTCGGCACAGTGATAAAATTCATCCCCTACCCTATCGTTGTAGGTTTTACCGCCGGTATCGCCCTCACTATCTTCTCCACGCAGATTAATGATTTCTTTGGGCTCGGACTCACCGATGTGCCGGGCGCATTCCTTCCGAAATGGGGATTGTATTTGAGATCTTTCGACCGGATTTCGCTGCCCACTTTGATATGCGGACTTGTGTCACTCGCAATCATAATCATCACACCAAAGATTTCGAAGAAACTGCCCGGAGCGCTTATTGCCATATTGATAGTTACCGTAGGCGTGTATCTTCTGCCTGATATGGGCATAGAGAATATCGGACAGCGTTTCGGAAAGCTCGCCACCGACATCCCTACCCCACACACCTTCGAACTTAATATGGAAACCATAAATCTGCTGCTGCCTTCCGCATTTACCATAGCCATGCTCGGAGCCATAGAGTCGCTGTTATCTGCAACCGTGGCCGATGGTGTGACCGGATCGCACACTAACAGCAATACCGAGCTTATCGGCCAGGGAATAGCCAATGTGGTAGTACCCTTCTTCGGCGGTATCCCCGTGACCGGAGCGATAGCTCGCACCATGACAAATATATCAAACGGCGGACGCACACCTGTGGCAGGCATCATCCACTCGCTCGTGCTACTGCTAATCTTCCTTTTCGCAATGCCATTAATCAATTATGTGCCACTTGCATGCTTGGGAGCGGTGCTTATGGTTGTGGCATACAACATGAGCGGCTGGCGTACTATCGTAGGTTTGTTCCACTCCCCTAAGAGCGATATTTCAATCCTTTTGGTCACCTTCCTGCTCACTGTAATCTTCGATCTTACAATCGCTATTGAGATCGGCTTGCTTCTGGCTATAGTGCTGTTCCTGCGCCGTGTGACCGAGAACACCGAAATCAAGGTGTACAGCGAAAAGCTTGATGTGGCCGAAGGCACCGACCTTGACCAAGACCACCACGAGGTGCTGAATGTGGCTCCGGGCGTGGGTGTATACGAAATCGACGGTCCGTTCTTCTTCGGAGTAGCCACAAAATTTGATGATCTGATGCGTTCTACTCTTGGCTCTAAGCCCAAAGTGCGAATTATACGAATGAGAAAAGTATCATTTATCGATGCCACCGGTCTGCACAACCTTGAACTGCTGATACGCTCGTCGCATGAGCGAGGCATAGCCATAGTGCTGTCGGGTGTACGCGAGAATGTGCGCCAGGTGCTTATGAAAGCCGGTATTGACAAGCTGGTGGGAGAAGGCAATATCTGCGACCACATATCCAAAGCCGTAATCAAAGCAAATGAGATAGCCACAGCCTGATTACTGTCAAGGAGGATTAAAGAAGAAAAAGCCATGGAGCGTGGAATTGCGCCCCATGGCTTTTAAACTACGTATAATAGAGAGTTAGAAGTTGTAATAGAATCCGATTGAAAGATTGTTACCGTCGAGCATTATACCACCCTGATCTGAGGCGTGGGATGCATGATTGCCGCCTTGGAAGCCGACGTAGCCGATATGTGCCACTACGCTGAACTTGTCGGAAAGCTGGTAAGACACACCTGGCTTGATGCCAATACCGTAGGTCACTGCAACATCTGTCTTTTCGCCATGCTCATTAGCCCAGCCGAATCCAAGGTCAACACCGCCGTCAACAAAGACGTTTACCTTGCCTGATTTTAGGACAGAATAACGAATGTAGGGGTCAACTTGGAACAGGTTGACGTTCACGCCGTCCTTATAGTTGTAGCTATATCCTGCCACTGTACCCACCGATACAGTCTCGTTGAGCTTATAGCCTACTTCAGGAAGGATATTGAACACTGTGTTGTTCTCGGAACCGTTACGCCACAAGCCAACCGAACCACCGGCATACCAATTATTTTGTGCGAATGCTCCTAAAGTCATGCATGCCATTGCTGCGAGAGTAAAAATCTTTTTCATAAATTTGAATTTTGTTAGTGTTTAAAACGTGGTTATTATTTTAAGCAAATGTGTTAATGAAAATCTGTGAATCATTTGCCTTCGATAATAACAACATACACCTTTACAAAAAAGTTCGCTCGCAGCTATTTTTTTTCAAAATTCAGTATTTATGTCTGATATTATTTAAAATAGGAATATCCGTTTCTGTAAAAACTCGATTTATCTACATTCATTATCAACAGGACTTTCAATATCTTCCATAAATACAATCTTATCCTCCCATCCATTTGCAAAAATATTTGGAGAATGGGTTGTAATAATTAACTGGCAGTTAGGATTGAGAGTCCTAATAGTTGAGATTAACTGGTCTTGCCATACAATATGTAGTGAGATTTCAGGTTCGTCCATAAGAAGAATATTGTTTCTTTCTTCTTGCAAGAATACTGTAGTTAGGATAAGTAGCAACTGTTTTTCTCCAGATGAAAGTTGATCAAGCGATATAAACGGTTGTTGAGTGGGCTGCCTCTGTGGAGAGCAATCATCAGGACTTGACAAATAGAATACAAGAGTGTTTGTACTTGGATCTATACCAACTTTTTTTCCTGTATCACTGAACATCTGATTTATGAGATGAAAGAATTTTTGTATTCTTTGCCTGATAAAGTCAGATTGATCCGGATAGTTCATCTGTTTCATACGATAATCAAAAAACGAAGTACCCTCGCCATTTTGATTGATGATATATTTCAACGACTGTAGAAGCAGACTTTCTGTCTTCTTCCGACCGTTAGAGGGTACATCAAAAGATCTTATATATGTAACAGGGCTGCATACTGAAGAGCCTTCAATTTTCTGAGCAATTGATTTTTTAGGACGTATTCCGTTATAATAATCATAGATGAGATTCAATAAGGTGGTCTTGCCACTGCCGTTTATGCCGACAATAATATTGACATCTTTGTGTATATCTGTCCATGAGATATTTAATCTATCCCATAGCTTATTAATGATAAATTTATCTATATATTTATTATCCATAAGAATAGCCCAAATTTCATAGATTAGTTATTGCTCAGCAGCTCTTTAAGCCTTTCAACACCTTTGGTGGCAGGAAGGGGAATCACTGTGACTGACGATGGAACATTAGCCGGATTCGGATCGATATAATAGACGGGGACACCGGGACGCACGTAGTGGAGAAGAGCAGCAGCAGGATACACTACCAAAGATGTGCCTATTATAACAAATATATCGGCTTCTGACACAAGCTTTGTCGCCGGCTCGAAATTTGGCACTGCCTCTTGAAAAAATACTATATGAGGACGTACAAGCTCGCCGTTTATACGGGTTTCGGGAGTCGTGTCACACGCTTCAGGTTTTAACTGGTAGACGTGGCTCTCGTTGTTCACGGCATGCACCTTCATCAGCTCACCATGGAGATGAAGTATATTCTTGCTGCCGGCACGCTCGTGCAAGTCGTCTACGTTCTGGGTGATAACATACACATCATAGTCTTTTTCAAGATCTACCAGACCGTAATGGCCAGCATTTGGCTTTACGCTGAGTAGCTGGTGGCGACGTTCGTTATAGAATTTATGCACTAAAGCCGGATTGCGCTCAAAACCATCGGCACTGCACACATCCATCACAGGATAATTCTCCCAAAGCCCTCCGGCGTCTCTGAAAGTGCTCACTCCGCTTTCTGCGCTCATACCGGCGCCTGTTGATATCACGAGTTTTTTCTTCATTGTAAATAAGATTTAAAGAGGGACTCCAAAATGCCCGAATAATAGAAAATAATTTTTTTATTTCACCTTAATGTGCAGTGCCGGCGACGAGGCAAGCTCAACATCAATTACATTGTTGCGTGTAAGAGGAAAGACTGATGCCGTGGATTCAAGAATAATAAAATCGCCCGTCTTTAGGGTAGCGTAGCGGCTGACAAGACTTACAGTATTGGCGATATCAAGCTCCGTCGCACTGAAAGAGCGGCACTTGCCGTTGATGTTTACAGTAAGCTCGCTTAAAGCACCTATATTTTCCTCATGCCACGTGCCTGTGGTCACAGCCCCGTCGAGAATCTGCATTACTCCGCTGTTTTCGAGGACAACATCATCCTCTGACGGCACCAGCACAGCCACTGCACCCAAGGCATCGACATAGCGCATGACAAATTTAGGGAGAATATTCTTGCCAAGACGGTGGACACGCACTGCCACACAAATTTTCGCATGCCATGAAGCGGAAATATCCGGGATGAACAATGGCATCACGTCCCGAGAAATCGCGGAGTCGGCGTACAGTCTGATTTGGGGCAGCGTAATATCCGCCATTTTAATATTACCGCTGTAGCTTATAGCTTTCATTTTACCAAACCAAGACGATTATACATCACAGCGAGATTAGAGTAGATAGAAGTGTTCTGTATAATCACTCCCTCGCTGCCGCGTATGCGGCGAGGCGTGAAATTCCAGATGCCCGAAATACCTGCGTCCATGCATGCTTCGGCTGCCTGCTGGGCACTGTCGTAAGGCACTGTGATGACGGCTACCTTAACATCCATCTTTTCATGAATCTCGGCAAGCCGCTCAAAGGGGTATATCTCAGTGCCTGCGATTTTCACACCGATTTTCTCCGGATCGATATCTATACCCGCCACAATATTGAGTCCGTAATTGCTAAGTCCCGAATCCTGCATCAAGGCAGACCCGAGACTTCCGCAACCGATCACCACCGCATTATGCTGCCGCCCGAAACCAAGAAAGCTTGACAACTGATCCACGAGTACGCTCACCTCATAGCCTATGCGTGTCTTGCCCTTAATATTAAGATACGACAAGTCTTTGGCAATCTGCGACGAGTCGACTCCTATATCTTCAGCTATCCGTGTGGACGACACATGGGTGATGCCCTGGTCGGACAGCATAGAGAGATAGGCAAGATACCAGGGCAAGCGGCGTAAGGTAGGTTCGGGGATCTGTTCCATAGCTTATACTAATAATTTATTGGGCAGTCACTGCTAACCGGCGTGCGGCTGAGTCGTAATTGTCGCCTTTGTCGGTAGAGATAGTGGCTCGGTAGAGGTATATGCCTCTGGGGAGGCGGCGTCCGGCGGAATCGGTGAGATCCCATGTCACGGGAGCTGCTACAAACATGTTCGACAAGCCCTCTGATTTTGTGCTCCACAACTCGTGTCCAAGCAAATCGTAGACAGTGAGCGTCACGGTAAGCTGTGCGTCCGGACGATTGTGGCGTACATAGAATTTCACTTCAGTAGATGCCGGGGTCACATCGGTGTATATATCAAATATTGTCGGCGCGGCACTCTCGTCCACCTTGAATTTCAATTCGCGGGTGGCAGAATTTGCGTTTGTATCCCACACTTTCAAAGCTATGGTGTGATCGCCGGCAGCCAAATTGCTCAACGGATAGCGTATCTCTCCGGAGGGGGTGCCGTCGGTAGCAGGCGTATAGAAATTGGACACATCGGTGAATGTACGCTTGCCGTCGAGAGTAATCGTCATCTGATGGCCCACGCCGGCTCCGGACAGATTGATGCCTACGTTGTCGCTAAGTTTGGCAATCAACATAGGAGAGGTGTTCACAGCGCTTGTCTCAGAGAACGACTCGTGATTTAGAACCATTGACTCAATCACCGGAGCCTCGTTGTCCGGATCCACGTTTTCGTCGTAGCCATATACATAGAAATCACTGCTTATGCCCACAGCCTCGCGACTTTTATCCTCGGTCCAGGCATAGCTATTGATGAGAGCAGGAAGGAAATTATCCGAAACTTCGCCCGGCATAGACACTTTCAGCGCGAATTTTCCGTCCTTCACCACGGCCGACCCTGAGAATAGTAGATTGCCGTGCTGCTGGAAAGATATTTTCTCGTTATCGACCCTTTCGCCTTTGGTGATTGTGCTACGCTCGGCATCGTATATATCTATTGTGACAGTGCCGTTGAAATCAGTAACCGGTTTGTCAGTCGGAGAGTAGATTGTGCCGGTGATTTCGGTCTGTTCGAGTGCTTTGAGAGTCACCTGATTGTCCTGCGTCAACTCCTTGCCGCCGATAGTCTCTATCTTTATAGTGTTGCTCGGAGTGGGCAGCATCATAGCCGGGTCACCCATTAGCACATAACGCAGACGGTTGGGATTATTGGATTTGGAAGGATTGTCGCTATCGGTCATAATGTTGTTTTTCGCTCTTCGGTAGATGTCGCCGATGCGTCCTACAGCACCCTTGGAGTCGCGGGTAGAAATGGATTTTCCTACGGCGCGGGTGAAAAGACCGTTATCGGTAATATACACGGGACGGGTGGCACTAATCATAGCTATGGCACCTCCGTTGCGTTCATGGAACAGTATCTCACCGCCGCTAATGGTGTTGCTGTCCCAGCGCAGGAAGTCGCAGGTGGCGGCAAGCACTATCGGCACTTTGCGGAGATACATATTGTTGATGTCTGTGTATGTTAGCAGACCTTCACCGGTCCATGAGTGGTTGTTGGCATGGCCGCTGAAATTCCACCACATCACTCCTTCGTTGAGCATGCGGTACAGGTCGTTTCTACCACCTTGGCACACGCCGCCTATTATGTCGTAGGCATCCACATATACTTTATTTACAAAGTTCTGCTGACCGGGTACATCTTGCATAGCCGCAATCATGTTCTCTGTCTGGCGGAGGTGCACGCCGTTGTCACCGTCATCGGCAAGGAATACGAATGTATTTTTCCATGTGCCGGTCTGCGCTTCATTGACGTATTGGTATAGTTTATCCACATAATTCTTTGCTTCGCTCGCACTCGTCACCGGTATGCGTCCTACTGCCACGCATAGATCGTCGAGACCTAAGCTCGTGCCTGATCCGTCTTCGAGCATGGCAATGAAGTCGTCGGTGCCGAAGGCGGTATTGTCGGATAGCTGCTGATTGATTGCGCCTCCAATCCAATAAGGTATAGTATTAAATGAGTTTGTGCCGTTGAACTGAGAGGTATAGTGACGGTTGTCGTAGGTAGCTCGCCCCATTATCAAAGCATAGCGCAAAGCGGTGGTGTCGCTGCCTTCAGATCTGTCATAAAACATCTTTAGACATTTCCTTAAAGCCGACACATCTGCCATTCCTGAGGCAAACTCGTTGTAGACTGTCTCAACATTCATTACAGCCACATTAATGGGGTTTAGGGAGTTATGATGTAATGAGGCAATTCTTTCGGCTTGAGTACGATACTCGGGGAGAGTGAATATAATCATGTCCGGTGTTTCCATGCCATGTATGTCCTGATTGGCAACAGTAGATACATAAGTGGGCGCCGGAATATTCGCGTTCTTTGTAAATGACACATATGTGCGCAATCCCGTGTAATCATTTCCCCATGATACGGCACCGTCGGCATAAGCAGTATTCAATGATGTTATTTTCAACGGGTCGGTCACATCCCACACTGTCACTTCTTCAGACGGCACACTAAGTTTGAGCTCTGATTCGTCTGACCAAAATTTGAGGTAGCCTCCTGTGGGAAGCTCCAATGCGCGCGGATACGATACATTTATATAATCAAGCCATAAATTTTGAGTTGCCGTGGCATTGTTGGCCTTGATCTTCACCTCAAGTTTGTCTGAATTGTTAGAAAACTTATTGGTCATCACGTTATACGATCCGTGAAGATAGGTCGACTGAGTTATTGCCGATAACTGATTGGCGCCGGTCGTATGGAGTTTTCTACCATTGATGAAGAATTCCATAGTTACGGGCACAAATGACTTTGACACGAAACCGCATTGAAGCAATGCACTGTCAGTAACAAGACTTCCGGGAGTGTCGAAATTAAATTTTCTTTCGCTTTGCGACTTAAAACTTTCGCCTACAAGGAGATATCCGGCCTCACCGGGAGATGTCACCTCATTCTCGTAGTGTACACGGTGAGTGTATACTGTTGCGGGATTCTTTGTTTCTGCCACGCCTTGAGAGGGTATCTCAGGCACCGTAGCATCTGTGTTCTGCGTCACAAAGTAATAGCCTTCCCTTGTATATACGTTTGATTCGTAGACAGGTATGCTTCTATTTTCGGTCCATTTTTCCGGTCCAACTCCGTAAAACATCACGCCTCCATCATCAGTGGCTATCGACTGCACTATAGGCAGATCGTCGATGTAGGATGCAGCATCAAGGAGGTCAGGGATGCGATTGCCGCCATAGCCGTAGACTCTGACATCAGAAGCCGATGTGAACCCCCATTGCTGCAGCTGGGCTTTCGTGATTTTGTAGGCACCGGATTCCGGCACACTGATTTTCACCCATTTGCCTGTGGCAAGCACTGAAGAAGGCGCATATGTGTCCAAAGGCAACGCTTGCGCGCACATTGTAATGATAGCAAAAGCTATAAGAAGTGTGTATCTTGCAGGGAGAGTAAGACGGTCTTTCATTTTCAGAGTATAATTGTATAGTGCGATTATAGCTGATTTATTGTCGAAAAAAGGATGCATGATATGCATGGAGTTAATTTATCTAATATATAACGTGTGTTTTACCTAATTATTGTGTCGGTCATCGGCGTATATTGATGTCGAGTCGGGATACATCACTGTAAATGGTTTTAGCCATTGGGCGAATTCGCCCTTCGTTCCTCGAAAGGTGTTAGTGTCTACCGGTTTTGTCACTCCTTTCACTTTATTATAATGGCTGTGCTGCCATAGGCTCCATTTGCATTGAGGAGGCGAGGATAACGAGCATATCCATAGCTTCTCGCCGGGGAAGTCATCGCCTATGAATGTACGCAGCCCCCTCTTGTTGGTATAAATCACTACAGGATAACCCGATGTCTTTATTACATCCAACATCTTTCTTAATTCTGTTTTCACGCTGTCTATGTCATAATCATGGACATTGCCCCACTTCTCGACATCTATAGCAAGCGGGAGGTCAAATGTATGACCGTCAACGCTCTCAAGAAAGTGGAGAGCTTGTATTTCGCCCGGCGTGTCGAATCGGAAGAAATGGTAAGCTCCTGTGAGTAGACCGGCTTTACGCGCGGCATCGTAATTGCACTTAAAGTTGGAGTCGCAGAAATCAGTGCCTTCAGTGGCCTTCATATACACGAAGCACACTGTGTCCGACTTGACAGCGTGGAAATCAATGGTTCCATTGTGTCCTGAAATGTCTATTCCCTTTACCGGATACACGGTGCGGTCCACAGCGTAGTGGTTCTGTGCGGGGCGCACAAAAACCCATAAGATGATGACCACCATTGCAATAAGCAGGGCCAAATCAATGAATATGCATATTTTTTTGCTTCGAGAAGACATTGATCCGCAGATTATTATTAGTTCTGAAATGCCTCAAATCAAACGATTCCAAGACTTATCAGCCTGTCATAATCTACAAAATTACAATTTTTCCTTCAATGTCACAAATTTATTTTGTTAATTCCCTTATGTCTGACCTGACTTGACTATATAAATCTGCAAGGTCATTTCAACTGCAGAGTGGCAAATATTAGCATATCATATTGTACAATTAAAGATAAATGATTAATTTTACGACTACAAAGCCATCAAGCAACAAAAACGCCTGAATATTATGCTCCGATTTACAATAATAATGGTATCAATACTGGCAATGTCCAATTTCTCCGGTTATTCACAAAAGCCATTGTGGATTATTGAAGGAGAATATAGGCCATCTTACGCATTCTCCTCTTTTCGTGACGATATTTTGCGGGAAACATTGCAGATGGATAACGCCAAAACCACTCGCTTTGCATCTTCGGCACACCTCAAATGCGGTTTTACGTTTTCGTCGCTCTCCAAAGAAGGAAAATTCTTTCCAGGCGTGTGGCAGGGCATCGGTGCCGGAGTAAACATGTTCGACAATCCTCACGGACTCGGCAACCCCGTGGCACTGTACATTTTCCAAGGAGCTCCGATTGTTCATTTCAATAGTCGCCTTTCTCTTTACTACGAATGGAATTTTGGCGCGTCGTTTGGTTGGAAACCGTGTAACGGCTTGAACGCACTATCTAATCTGATAGTCGGGTCAAAAGTAAATGCCTACATCAATCTCGAAGCCGGACTGCGCTGGAAAATCAGCAAATCAACAGCTTTATTAGCAGGCGTTGACATCACACATTTCTCCAACGGCAACACCTCCTTTCCCAATCCGGGAGTCAACATGGCAGCCTTAAAGATTGGGATTAACCATTCTTTTGATGCAGAACCGAATAATAGCATACCAACCTTTCAACCCGACACGTCAGAATGTAGACCTAAAATAGGCTACGATATCACCGTGTATGGAGCACAGCGCAAACGAGTGTATCGAGGTGGAGAGAAACCACTCCTGCTCCCCGGACATTTTGCGGTTGGCGGCATCAACTTCGCGCCGATGTGGGAAGTGGTTCGCACATTCCGCACCGGTCTATCCGCTGACTTCCAATGGGACGAAAGCACCGATCTGCAGCGACATCAGCAAGGATACGACGCAGACGGAAATTTGATGTATTCCCGACCGCCATTTTTCAGCCAATTGTCGGTAGGCGTGTCAGCGCGCGCCGAGTTGGTAATGCCGCTGTTCTCGGTGAATGTTGGCATAGGCTATAATATCCTCCGACCGGAGGAGCAGCGTGGGTTCTATCAGTTAGCCAACCTCAAAGTCAGACTTGTAAGAGGCCTATTTATCAATATCGGCTACCAGCTACTCAATTTCAGCCGCCAAAACAATCTGATGTTAGGCTTCGGCTATTCATTCAGATAATGAAGGAACAGGGACATCAACCGAGGCGGGGAACACGCGTGCCGGATCGAAGAAAAGTGCCGCAGACTCAACCATTGTTTCAGCCGCCGGAGCGACATTGCCTTCAAATACCTTTGCTCCGTTGACTATTACCGTGATAGGAGCATTCATATCTACAAGCTCACTATTGAGATATATACGGATTTTCCCGGATGTCGCAGCCTCTGAAGTACGTTCGGTATCCACATTCATTGTCCATCCGTCTTCACTCACCTGCTCGGCTGGGGTCACTGTCACAGAATATACGTTGAGCATAATCGTGTTGCCGTCGATTATCATTTCATAAGCATCTCGCACATTACCGTCAGTCTTACCGTTTTGGCCTTCAAGAACACGAAGATTATAGAACCCTTCGCGACACTCATACTTTTCACCATTGACATTACCCAACCCGTAGTTTTCCCAATAGACATATTTCGGGTAAGGATTGCGCGTGTACTCTTTCAGTTTGGCTGTGATACCGTCGTAGCCGTATGTCGGAGGGTTTTCAATATATAGGCTATGACCGGCACCGGCCATGATATCGATATAATGTTTATAATATCCGGGATGCTCTTCCGCCATTTTCGCCCATAAAGTCTTCGCTTTCTTGGTACAGCGATAGCGACCATACATAGTGTCAAGCTCGCCGGTGCGCGCACAGTAGAAGATATTGGCTGTATTCTGAGGAGCAAAGTTGTAAAGCGGTTCACCGCCTGCAATCGGACCTACGCCCGCAAGGTAATCGGCAAAGTAGCCACACATGCGCTGAGTTCCGTAAGCTCCCTCCGAGATGCCCATGAAATAAATTTTATTCGGATCGGCAACTCCGGACGTGTAGACTGCCCGGAGCACACGAGCCCACACATTCTGACGCGAAGGCTGATACCAGCGGCATCCTTCACCACCCTTTGGACTCTGTGGTATGAAATAGAGTGCGGGAGCATCCTGATAATAAGCTGACCATTGATAAGTAGCCTGAAATTCCCCGGTGGCATCGCCTGAGCCGTGGAAATTGAAGAACATTGGCCAACCAGATTCAGGTTTTGTTCCTTTGTAGGCTAACGCATATCGCATGGTCTCACCGTTGCTCAACGACATTGTTCCGGATGCCGTACACGCCGAAGCATTGGAAATCAAATCCAAAGGCGACGGAAGAGGAGCCTCGACAGCCTTAACGGCCCGGGCATAAAGTTCCCAAACATGCGAAACGGTAGCGTCGTCCATAGTGAGTTCGCTTAGATCGGGCATATCAGCACTTTCTCCGTTGAGCACGGCAATAAAATAGGATTTAATAGCACCATCGACACCTTCTTCTGCGTCAGGCTGAGGTGTTGGTTCGGGTGTCGGGATAGGCTGTGGTTTTTCTTGCTGGGTCGGGTCATTCGACGAACATGATGTAGCAATAGGCATTGCCGACAGCGCTAAGAAAGCTGCCAAAGCCGAAACAAATATTTTCTTCATAGTGTCAGAATTAAACACTGCATTCATAAGATTTAACAACATCAATTACAGTTAGGGAGGATGTACCTATCATAATAATTAGCCTATAACTTTCCATAAGTTATAGGCTTTGTCTTTCCTGAAAAATTGCAATAACTATAGCTTAGTAGGCTTAATGGCGCACTTGGCTACGCACGCTTCCGTCGCTCATGGTGTCGCGCTGAATATAGAATCCGGTCTGTGGTCGAGCCACCTTGCGTCCGTTAATGTCGAAATACTCTGTTTTCACCACTTCGGTATTATCAGAAATCACATCGTTGATTCCGGCGAGATCCTTTATGGATATGCGCTTGTCGGCTTCCGGACTCATCGATACCCTTGCCGCATTCACCACCATACCACTCGAATGCTCAATCACGATAGCCGTAATCTGACAATTACTGTTGTTGATAGCATTAGATACCGTATAGGTGCCTTGCATATTGCGTGTGTCAGGAATGTCAAGAGTATACGAGAAAGTATAATCCTCGGATGCATTCATTTCGGACGGAAGAGAATTGAGATGTCCGTCATATGAAGAAATAGCACGAGCCACATCATGATAACGTGCGTTTATCACATAAGAGGGCAGATCGGACCATCCTCCGGCACGACTTGGCGTATCTACTCCTGACAAGTAGTTTTCTTGTATCCAATATCGGTTGTTGTCAAGTCCTACATTATTCTCGGTAAGAATAAACGCCACTCTAAAGTCGCCTTCGGCAATATCTATCGCGGGAGTCACCTTAGCCGTACATTTAATTGCTGTAGTGTCTTCGCCTTCTGTCACCCATTTAGCCTCAACGTCAACGCCGAGGAATGTGGGAGCATCTATACGGCTTGCTATACGATAGGCGAAACTATTGGAATTGGATGTGTCATATTCCAAATCGTACGCCGGGATGAAAGAGTCATAACTCTTGTAGCGGTCAACGAATACAAGCGGAGCAGCATCATATTTGGGCAGATTGCTGAAGTAGTCCGATGATGCCATGGGATCGAAACCAAGACCGGAGATATGCACGCTCACGGGCAAGAAGCGGTTGCCATATTCCTCATCTTCAAGAAGCGACTCAAAAGTGTACATTCCCATCGGGCAATTGCCGCAATGCAGACTCGTAGTCTCCTCCACAAACACGCGATGGACGGGTTCGAATGCAAGGAGCGTGACATCGTCGCTCACGGTCTGCTGCCAGCTCTGGCCATCGCATTCAAAGGTGAAATACACCTCAGTTTCAACCTTAGGATTAAGGGCTACATCGGCTGTGAATTTTTCGCTCTCCCCCGCTGCTATATCTCCAGTCCATGTCTGCACGGTGCGCTCCTCTGAGCCCTCCTTCACATTAAGAGTGAGAGTATAGTTGGTCAAGATGGCATCTGAAGCAGAACTTACAGTCACACTCACCGGATAGTTGGCATTAGATGTAAATGTGTCCAGCGGATCCATCTTGATAATAGCCAAGTCGGGGCGAGAGATTTTCACATTGTCGAGGCAAAGGATATCCTTATCATCGTTGCGGTTGACGAAGTTGACATAAATAGTCTTTCCTGCCCACTCGTCAAGGCTCATCGTGTAGTGTGTCCAGTCATTTTCGCATTGGTCCGGCTCTTCACCGTAAGGTATCTTTTCAAACACCTTGGTAGGTGTCTGGGGTATGTTTTTCACGTCAATTACGTCTTCAGTGATAAAAACGCACAAATCACTTAGATTTTCAAGAGTTCTTACGGGTAGCGACTGCGCGTCGAATTCAAGCACATATCCTTCAGTGTCTATAATCACAGGGTGCATTATCATCCAGTCCTCGCTTTCGTTGGGTTCGGAGTAGTAGGAGTGTGATGCCATGTAGCGGTCGGTAGTTGTACTGTTGTCGCGCGCAATCCACCAAGGCATGTAGCACTGGTGGAAATTAGAGTAAAAAATCTGTGCAATGCTTTTGTGTGGCTCACAGCGATCAGCGTCATAGGTATAAGCCTGCGACTTTGTGTAGTCATCGTTAAAGTCTTCCTGCATCAGCACAGTCTCGGCGTTTGCGGCTGCCATTGAAGCAGCCATAGCGCATGATAATATCGTACGATTATATCTCATAGTATAGGGATCGAGATTAAAGCTATTGTTGAATAATTAGATTGATTAGCCGAAAGGACATATTCGGCTAATCAATCGTGCAATTAAAGTCTTTAAGAATTATTTAACTAATATTTTTTTACCGTTGATGAGATAGATACCGGCCGGTAGAGCCTTCACCTGCTCGGGTGTGGCGTTGTGGAGAACGCATACTCCAAGCACATTGTAAACATCTCCTGCGGCTGCAGCCTCGCTCTCCACAGCGTCTATAGCCGATGTTCCCTGCACTTCGAATGTGGTAGATATCTCTTCGTTCTTCTGTTCATATCCGTCAGAGAAGGTGAATGTGAAATATTCTGCGGGAATCAACAGAGAGAATTCGCCGTTAGTGCTGAACGGATAGGTGTGAGTGAAGGTGTAAGAAAGGTCGGTAAGTTTCTTAATCTGGATTGACGGCACAGACGCACCGGCCTCGCTTACGAATCTCGGAGCCTGTGTACCCCAAGCGAATGAATTGTGGACCACACCGACGAGTCCTTCAGCTGAGAAGGTCACTGTCACAGCATCCATCGGACTGATTGTCTCTCCTTCTGAGGGTACGAAGGTAAAGGCCACGTCGCGGTAGTCCACTGACCTCTCGATGTAGTAGTTTACCTTAAGGTCGCTCGTCATCATTTCGCCGTCGAGATATAAGAATGCTCCAGGCACAACGAGCACATATTCTCCAGGGGCTGTAACGGCAGAGTATAGCGACATTTTCAGTGTATTTTGCGATGTAGTGCTTATAGATGACATTACCTTCTCACCGGTCGCACCGTTGAAGAGAGCGGGAAAATCATTAGGACCTGCAAGAGAGTTTAGAGTCAGGCGGTTGGTGCCGTCAAAGGTGATTGTGAAGTTCTTCAGTGATTCTACAGTAGAGTCAGCAACGGGATCAGCTGTAAATGCACCTGACCATGGATCACTGGCTTTTGCCACTACATAGACATACTGATATGCGGGATTAGAATGACCGTCGATTGTGATGGCACCGCCGTCAATAGTTAGCACATACTGTCCGTAGCGTGTGATAGCTTTTTCGGGGGTTATTACCAAGGTATTGCCTTCGGCCTCAACAGTGGCTGCTATGGCATCCTCATAATCGGAAATGATGATATTAGCAGGATTGACTAATGCCACTTCTCCTTCGAAAGTTATCACTATATTGTCGATTCTCGCCACTGCGCCCTGAGCTGGAGATATCTGGTCAGTGCCGTCGTAAGCTGTGGGAGCTTCGCCGTTATCCTCAATGATATATACAAACTGATATTCAGGTGTAGGGATAGCATTATCCTCTTCGCCAAGAAGGAATTTGCCTTCTCCGATTGTAAGGGTGTAAGTACCGGGAGCCGTAACCACTGCATTATCCTCAAAATATATATTTGTGGAGCGGCTCTTGAGAGTGGGGATTACTACATCAGGATTTGAGCATGTAAGAGTGTATTTAGCGCTCGATGTACGGTCAAGCGCCCACTCACAGTCGAAGTCGATATTCCAATTGCTAAGACTCTTCACCACGCCGGGAGCGGGAGAAATGGATATTACCTTCATTGGGTCGATTTCCACGGGATCAGTGTCGGATGGTTCGGGAGTCTCTGTTTCAGCCACTACGGTGTAGGAATAGTCGATCTCACCGTTTTCCTCGCCTGCCACTGAGAAAGCACCTGAATTTACGAAGAACTGGTAGGTGCCGGGGGTGGTAATGGGAGAGCTGAATTGTATGGTGACAGCGGCCCGGCGAGGCTGCTTCACTACAACATAGTCAGAAATCATTCCCGACTCGCCGTAAATTTCTATAAGCGACTCGTCAACTATTTCGAGCTGGTCTACGTCTACGTCGTATGCAACTGTAATGGTCTCAAGCGATGTGAGTTCGGCTCCGTCAGCAGGAGTGACAGTGCATATGGGCTGGGCTACTGCCACAAATGCGGTAGTAAGGGCCAGAGTGGTCAGCATACTCTTTGCATAGTGTATAATTTGACTCATGATATAGAATTTATTTAGTGATTAGTATTTTCTTACTGCCAAATATGTATAAGCCTGGCGCAGAGGGACGTCGTGAGAGCTTGACTCCTTGCAGGGTATACCATTGGTCGTCAGATGGATTTTGATTGTCATTAGTGATAGTGGAGAGGGCTCCGGTTGTGGCTTCTTTGGCTATTGTAGCATTCACAATATGCCCGTCGCTATTGTCGATGATGTATGCAACCACTTTCCAGCCGATGATTGACTCATCAGCAGGCACCGGGATTGTGTAGGACGCAGTGAATGATTTTCGGCCTTCAATATTTGCGGGCACAGAATTTTGCAAACCTTTGGTGGCTGTGGCGCAATTGGTCGTCACATTCTCAAACCACATCATTTCAGGCAGTATATGGTTAGGCATATAGTAATATTGTCCGGTATTGGCAGTAGTAGCCGAATTGCTCTGCAGGAAGGCGTATATCGAAGGATTATGGTAATCGGCGAGGAGCATGTATCCCACAGTGTAGCGGTCATTATCGTTTGCGGTGTCTTCAGCAAACTCACATTCAGCCTCAACCTTTATATCATTTCCTGCCACTGCGTACACAGCGTTTATGGTCGCTATTGTCGGCTCTATAAGTAAATCGGACAAGTCTTCAGTGTCTTTCACACTGTATTTCACCATGTCTTTTCTATGATTAGGCACAAGCGCGGGCACTGCACGCATGAAATCATTGAGATAATCATTGAGGTATTCGCCGTTAGCGAGTACATCGTTGCCCAAATGCGACTCTGCCAATATCAGCTGCTCGCCGTAAAGATTTTCAAGCCTTGAGGTGGTAAGCTCCATTGACGGACAGTTGTTGCACCATGTGCCCGACCCTCTGTCAACAAAAGCCACTCTTTGATAATAAGAACGATATACCCAACCGAGGTCGAAAAGCTTGATATCACCTCCGTCTGATAATGCCACTATCATAAAATCATATTTCTCATGTAGAGGAATGTCACCAACCTCAAAGGTTAGATCCACGCTCTCGCCACAAGATATTTCAGGAAAATAACAGGTAGCAGCATATTCACCATTGTTGACCAATGCAATCTCGTGGCTTTCCATAGGAGCACCGTAATTGGTAACGTGCACCTTAATTTCAGATGCGTCGCCTTCGCCTATAAAGCGTGGGGTTATTTGCTCTACTTGGATGAGGGGTTTATCCTCGGAAAGCTTGCCAACAAATATGTTGTCAAGTGCAAGCATAAAGCCATTTGTTGTGGCGCACTCAAAAGCAATCTGAGTGTCTTTGCCATTATAATTGGCCAAGGGGAGCACATGGTAAGTCCATGCGTAGTTTTCGGCATTGCAGGTGTAGAGGGTGTCCCACGGCAATGACAAATCGGTGCGGGCAAGCACGTGATATTTCTCCACAAAAGCTTTAAGCATACTCCTCGATTCCCAACGCATATAGGCACTATCGCTATCAATCTTCGTGTAGGGAAGTATCAACAGATTGCGTGACGTGAGATTTTCATCGGTATGGCGTGTTGGAGAAAAGGCCGCCTGGCCGTGTCCATCGCCTAATCTTCCGGCTGTCCATGAGGTGGTCTTGGCATCAATATGATTATAAATTTGGGGCTTAAGCACACCGTTGTCACCGTCTTCAAGGGTGATTGTCTTCGGTATGCCTGATGAAAACTCAAAAACTATGGCATCAGCCGCGGAAAGGTAAGCCGCGGTCAATACCATAGTTATAAATATGGTTGCTGTATGTAGCTTCATGCTATTACTTTAATATTACCTTCGCTGACTTGCCGTCGGCTATCACGATGTACACGCCGGGAGTAGCATCTAAAGTATTGCCTTTTGTGAGAAGTGATCCGTATAGAGAGAAGATAGCCACCTCGGATGCTCCGGTCACTGTGATGCGTCCACCTTCCACTGTGACATCAGCCTTAAACTCTGGGTCTTTTCCAACCTCCTCTATTCCTGCCAGACCTTTATCGAGTATAAGCACCACGGGGCTCTCCATCATATCGCCTATAGGAGTGGTGTAAATATAAGAACCGGTAAGCACTTCGCCCTTGGTGTCCATTGCGTATATGGCCTGAATATTGGATCCCTGCACATCAAAGTCAGAATTAACCGAGAACTCAACACCCGAATATACGTATTTGCCATTAGAAGTGAACTGAAGTTGAGGCCCGTCGCCGCACATATAAATAAGATTTTGCTTGCCGTCGATGAACTTATCGTTTGCAATATCATATATCGTGGCAACAGTGGTGATCTTGCCCGAACCGTCTTCTTTTACATCTGAGACGATATCACGACAGCCGAAGAGATATTCGTCGGTAGCATATAAAAATCGGCCACCGAACGTATCGCCATCTTTGATGCCATCCATCACACCATCTATAAATAGAGTTTTGTAGTAATTGGTCTCTTCCTCGCCTGTGTTTGGATTTACGAGAGTAAAGGGAAACATCTTGTACTCTGGCTTATTTGCATATTTGAGTTCGCCTGTCTCAAGATTAAGCACAACACCGATATTATCGCCCATATCAAGTCCCATGAATCCGCATACATAGGTAGCTGAAGGCGTCATGTCTTGCATATAAAAGCCATATGTACCGGGAAGATTGAGATTATTGTATAGTTTAAGAAGGTCGTATTCTCCTGTAGTCTCATTATATTTCCATGTCATAGGGAAATACTTGCCGGGCTCGTCAGGATTTTCATTTTTACACATTCCATGTCCGGCGATTATCTTAGAATCAGGAGTAATAGATATTGCTGTTGACTGTCCGATGATTTCATCGGGGAGAGGGAGGGTATGCCATTCTCCGTTGGCATAGTAGGCTGCCTCATAATATTTTGCATAGCCTTCTTTGCGGTACCAGCTACCTACTGCTACACCACTGTCGTTGATGTCGAGTAATAATCCTTCATCGGTAAAGAAATAATCCGCAGGGCTATCAATGTCGATAATGAAAGAGCCTGTCTCATCTGCATCGTCACCACCTACTACCCACTGACCGTTGGGCGACACACGCCGGGCTGCACCAGTCACAGGAAAACCCTCTGCATCCATATATGTGTAGAATTGATCGGCAGATGCTACAGTATTTGCGAAGATCGCAGCACCGATTAAGAGTAAAGTTTTTCTCATAGAAATCTAAAATTATATTATGTTTTATTTTAAGGCATAAAATTAGTAAATATTTTTCAAATAAGTACGAGTTTTATATCAATTTGTAAGCAATTATATGTTTTTAACCCTAATATGCTATTTTTTACCTACCAAATCTCATGGAAATTAAAAAAGCCCCGGTGAAGCGGATGCTCCATCGGGGCTAAGGGTGGCGGTGA
>CAZJKZ010000046.1:0-20274 GCA_964546885.1 uncultured Bacteroides sp. | reverse complement strand
GGTATTCGTCCTTCCATATACGCTTATGCTCAACGTTTTGATTTTCTTGATTCATAGTGCAAAATAACAGAAAATTTTGAAATTTTTACGTCGGTAGAATGAAAAAGTCAAGAAGCTGCCGTTTCAATTTTTCTGACGCAAGTCCTATCCCGAACTCGTGTGGTTAGATGTGTCGGATTACTCGGCATGGATTGCCATAGGCTACAACATTGTCGGGTATGTCGGTGACTACAACTGAGCCGGCGCCTATCAGACAGTTTTTGCCGACATGTATGCCTTGCCTGACCACAGAACCTGCTCCGATAAGTGTGCATTCCCCGATTTCTGCCGCACCGCATATTACGGCTCCTGATGCAACATGCACAAAGTCGTGGATTATTACGTCGTGCTCTACCGAAGAGTGGGTGTTGAGGATACAGTGATTGCCTATTGATGCGGATGATTGCACTACCGCTCCCGGCATTATCACTGTGCCTTTTCCCATTCGGCTACGGGGAGAAATAAAAGCCGATGGATGGATTGCGTTGGCATAGCGCTTGGCTGAGATTTTTTCAACAATTCTCTTTCTGGTAAGGCAGTCGCCGATCGTCACGATAATTCTGTTGTAGGATTCTTTGGGTGGCGAGCACGGGATTGACATAAATGTTGGAGATTTTGGATTGTCGTCTACTATGAGACTCACACGCTCGCCCTGACATTCCAATAGATCGATGACCACTCGGCAATGACCGCCGGCTCCATACAGCGTGATGCTTTTTTCATTTAGTTGTAGGTATTCGGTCATGGTCATACATGTAGAAATGATAAATTTATTGATAAATCTCTTGTCGCAAATGCTCACTTTCGACAAAGGTACGAAATAATCATGAAAAATGTGTAACTTTGCGGATAAATCAATCATATGTTGCAAATGAATTTTTCAGGAAGAATTGCACGGCCGAAGGCACCCGACGGAGTGCGCGAACATTATGCATGGGTGGATATACTTCGTATAATGGCTTGTTTTATGGTAGTGTTATCTCATGCGTGTGATGCCTTTGTCGGGCAGTTTGACACGAATCGCATTGCGTTCTTGTCGGGCGTGGCTATTGGAAGTCTTATGCGTGCGAGTGTGCCGCTTTTTGTAATGATGAGCGCTGTAGTGTTGATGCCCTTACGACAACCGATGACTGTCGGGCGATTTTATAGCCGACGTTTAGGCCGTCTGGTGGTTCCGTTGGTATTCTGGTCGCTTGCACTGCCTGTGATGATGTGGGCTTACTATAATCATGTGAATCCTGCCACAGAGAACGCCTTGCTATCGGCTGAAGGCTATACCACCTCAGCCTTATGGACCAAACTGACCACATGGATTATCAATTTCAATTACGACACCACTCCGTTGTGGTATCTCTACATGCTTGTAGGCCTCTATTTCGTAATACCCATCATCGACGGTTGGCTTGCAAACGCATCGCGCAAGGATGTGAAGCTGGTGCTTACAGTATGGGTTATTGCTATGCTTCTGCCGTGGATAAGAATGGCGGCTCCACTTCTTGGATATGTAGGCAACTACGGCAACATGGGCATATGGGGCGAATGCGACTGGAATCCCTATGGCACATTCTACTATATGTCGGGATTTGCCGGATACATTGTCCTCGCCTATTATTTGAAGAAATGGCCTCTATCTTGGAGCAATAAGAAAATGATGGCAGTGCTGATACCCATGTTCGTGGTGGGCTATGCAATCACATTCGCCGGGTTTGTTATTATTCAGGAATATTATCCTGGGGACTACGCATATTTGGAGATGATATGGTACTTCTGCGGATTGAATGTGTGGATGATGACCTTCCCAATATTTGCGGCGATGCAGCGTGTAAAATGGACTTCACGACCTATTTTTGCACGCGTGGCCGCCCTAACATTCGGCATCTACCTATGCCATTTCCCATTTGAGTATGTCACCTATGACTGGCTTGACACTCCGGCATTGATTCCGGCGGTAAAAATTATTCTTGGAGCCATACTCACATTTGCAATGGCGGCAGTTTTGTCGTGGCTACTGTCATTGTGGCCTCCGACAAAACGCCTTATTGCATAATCAGCTACGCGCTATTCCGTCAGGAGATGCGCCCCCGACTCCTTGACTTTTCGCATAAGCGCAGGACGATAATCCGGATTGCTGTCAATCCATTCACGCAGGCGCGCACCGGCTTCCGCGGAGCGGTATTGGGCAAGGAGACATGCCGCCCAGTTGGTGGGGAAGAAAATTGCACCGTGCCTGCGCACATCCTCCAGGGCTGAAAGTCCGGGAGCAATGTACTCCAGAGTGTATTCTCCCCTTGTCTCATCTGCGAGCAGACTAAGAAGTGCGGTAGCCCAAGGTTCGGTGGTGCGGTTTGACGGGTCGAGTAGCGACTGAAATGCCTCGTTTGCCGCAGCCTCGCCGGGACGTGCTCCACGACTTACATAATCAAATTCCTCAACGAGCGCCGGATTCTTCTCTTCAAGCCTTTTCCGCTGTTCAGCAAGGATATAATCGGCCTTTTCAGGATTGCGGATAGCCAGATGATAGGCCATCTTTGTATAATCATCTGTGTTGAGCAGCGAATCAGTCTGATTAGTCCAAACGTCTGTGTAGTCGGTGTGCTGTCCGTATTTCGACAATGCTCTTGTCAATGCGAGATGCACGGAGGCCGACGGCGTGCTGTCAGCTATACGTCTGGCTCTTTGCTCGATAGAACCGAGTTTGGCCGGGTCAATACGGAGGATAGCGGTGGTAAGCTGCGCGCAAAGAGTAGCGAGGATTTGGGCATCCGTTTCCTCTTCAAGGCGGTCCATCAGCATTTCGGCAAGCTCCGTGTACTCAATTTGTCCTCTAAGGGCCTCATCGTAAATCATCATAAGTGCCGCTTGACGGCTCAACGGAGAGAGACTTGGCCAAGCTGCCTGTATCGCTTTCAATTGCGAATCTTGCAAGATAAATCGGCCGTAGCCGTCGCCATTGATATTGGGTATCAAAGCTACGGCTCCTGACGGAAGCGGAGCGGAAAATGTGGCAGAGAAGAGTTGCACCGGTATCTGCATAATCGAATCATTATCCATCAAGACACCTACAGAAAAACTCTGTTTCCATATCAGGTCTCTACCCATAGGGTCGCTTTGCTCCACACGCATATTGCCGTTATCCATTGAGCAGATAATATTCGGGAGACCGGCTTCCTTTACCCATACTTTGCTGAATTCAGGCAGTCCGGCATCCGGGGCGTGACGGTCAAGAATGGTGATAAGGTCATCCCATGTGGCATTACCGTAGCTGAAAGTTTTCAGGTATTCGCTCAATCCTTCGCGAAAACGCTCGCTGCCCATTATTTCCTCAAGCTTGCGCATCATCACCGGTGCCTTCTGATATATTATGTTGCCGTACAGCAATCCTGCTGTGTTTAGATTGTCCAGCTCCTGCTCGATGGCATGAGTGCCGGGTGTCACGTCGGTGGCCAAAGCTTTAGTCTGTATCGAACGCAGAAAAGTGAGATCGTTGTCTCGGTCGGGAAACATATCGGCCGTGGCTTTGGAAGCCATTAGATTGGCAAACACCTCCTTGGTCCATACATCATTGAACCACTCCATTGTTACCAGATCGCCAAACCACATGTGAGCTGTCTCGTGCGATATCACTTCGGCTCTACGCTGGATTTCGGCAGGAGTTGGAGTCGGGGGAAGAAAAATTGTTTTGTCCTTGTACTGAATTGCTCCCGGATGCTCCATACCGCCAAACTGGTAGCCCGGAAGCGCAACTAAAGCTACCTTTTTGAAAGGATACTTGATGCCTGTATAGTCCTCCATCCATTTTAGAGCATGTTCCGAAAGTCGGAAAATTTCAGGGATTTGAGCAGTTTTCTGCGGATCGGTCTCCATGTAGTAAAATTCCATAGGCCGACCGTCAATTATTGTGTCGGCGCGTTGTAATTGTCCGGCGGTAAAAGAAAAAAGGTAAGTGGGGAGCGGATCCGATGTGTCAAATTTGAGAGTTTTTATGCCTGAGTTAATGTCTTCCGACAAGAGGGAGCCTGCTGAAAGGGCAGTCCATTTCTCCGGTAAATTGAGCGTGAGATTGAAATTGGCTTTTATATTCGGCTGATCGAAGCACGGGAATGCGCTCCTTGCGTTAGCCGGCACGAAGAGGGTGTAAAGGTGGTCGGAACGGCGATTAAGAGCTTTGTCAAGCACTTTGCAATTGCTGAACACCACAGTGTTTTCTCCTTTATGCAATAGAGAAGAAGGCACCACGATATGTTCGTTTTCTACTTTAGGAGTCCACGATTGGCCGTTTACGAGAGCGTGGCCTACGCTGCCTTCAAAGTCGAAGACAACGTCAGAGCCAGTGCCGTGATAGTCAAATGAGATACCGGCGTCGAGCGTAACGGGGGAATCCTTTAGGGGTGGAATATTGTATTTGAGATTATAACGTACATCAGATATTTCTGCATGGCGGCTTTGGGCGAGCGATCTTTCCACTCCATCAGTGATTTGTGAGGCGGCGAAAGAAGTGCTTGCAGCCAAAGAAAGGAATACCACTACTGTAAAAGCAAAAATTGTAAGAAATGAGCGATTTTTCATGATTTATTTCGGCGATTATCTGGATATTATAATGCAAAAGTAGGTGCGGACGCTTTAGCTTATCCGGCTCCAGTCGGTGGTGCGGGCGGTGGCTAAAATTATGGCTTTTCGCAGCTCGGCGTTTTCGGGCGAAGAGAGGTTGGGGTCAGCTGCGATAATGTCGGACGCGGCATCGCGGGCAAGCTGGATGATCTGTCCGTCGGTGGCGAGATTGGCTATATGCAGATCAAATGGAATGCCTGACTGCATGGTCCCCTCTATGTCGCCTGGACCGCGCATCCTCATGTCAGCCTCAGCTATCTCAAATCCATCGGTGGTTGAGGTCATTATCTTCAGGCGTTCGCGTGTGTCCTTGGCAATATTATATTTACTCATCAGCACACAGTAGCTTTGGTCCGCTCCACGTCCAACGCGTCCTCTTAGCTGGTGGAGCTGCGAGAGACCGAAGCGCTCGGCGTTTTCTATTATCATCACTGAGGCATTAGGCACGTTTACGCCCACCTCTATCACGGTAGTGGCCACAAGGATGTCTGCTTTGTGTGAAACAAAAAGCTCCATCTGGTAGTCCTTCTCCTTAGGTTTCATCTTGCCGTGGACAAATGCCACGTTGCTGTGAGGGAAGGTCTCGCATATCATCTCGTACCCTTCCTCCAGGCTGCGCAGGTCGAGCTTCTCATTCTCTTCGATAAGAGGGTAAACTATGTATATTTGCCTGCCTGCCACGATTTGTTGATGCACGAATTTGTAAAGCTGCTCGCGTTGCTCGTTGTATCGCAACACGGTGGTCACCGGTTTTCGTCCCGGAGGCAATTCGTCTATTACCGACACATCAAGGTCGCCGTACACGGTCATTGCCAGTGTACGGGGAATAGGGGTAGCGGTCATCACCAGCACATGCGGCGGTATGAGGTTTTTTTGCCATAGCCGGGCTCTCTGTGCCACGCCGAATCGGTGCTGCTCGTCGATTACGACGAATCCGAGATTGCGAAATTTCACGTTGTCCTCAATTACGGCATGAGTTCCTATTAATATCTGCAGAGTGCCGTCCTCGAGCTTTTCGTGTATCTCTTGGCGGGCTTTACTACGGGTTGACCCCGTAAGGAGCCTTACGCTTATGCCGATGGGCTCCACCATCTTTGATATGGTCTCGTAGTGCTGATTGGCAAGTATTTCGGTGGGAGCCATGAGGCACGCCTGGGCGCCGTTGTCAAGAGCAATTAGCATCGACATAAGAGCCACGAGTGTTTTTCCTGATCCTACATCTCCTTGCACCAGACGATTCATCTGCCGCCCCGTGTTTACGTCGGCGCGTATCTCTTTTATTACTCTTTTCTGTGCACCAGTGAGTTCAAAAGGCAGACATTGGCGGTAAAAAGTGTTGAACCAATGTCCTATCCTCGGAAATTGCATCCCCACCAATTGGCTGCGCCTCTTCTGCGAGCGTTGTAGCATATCGGTCTGGATATAGAACAACTCCTCAAATTTTAGTCTCAGCTGCGCTTTTTTCAGTTCAGAGCCGTTTGCCGGATTGTGGATGGCTCGTATTGCCGCGTCAGCCGACATAAGGCCGTATTTATCCAGCACAGCCTTCGGCAAGGGATCCTGAAAAGTGGAGTGGGAGGCAAGCAGCCCTTGTATCCAGATAAAAAACGAGCGTGAGGACACCCCTTTGTTGCGCAGACGCTCGGTAAGTGGGTAAATGCCGCGAAAACCCTCGTTGGATGCTGCTTTTTCGGGCGACTCAATCTCAGGGTGGGTAATGGACCAGTGGTTGTTGAACATCGTAGGCTTGCCGAACACCACATACTCCGTACCCGGAATATAGGCGTTTTTGAGTTGCTGAATGCGCCTGAACCATACCATCTCGACCACTCCTGTGCCATCGCTGAAAAGCCCCACAAGCCGCATCTTCGCGCCTTCGCCCTGCACCGTGAATGACACAAAGCGACCTTTAAGCTGCACAGCCGGCATCTCTCCATGCATTTCGCGTATGGTGTAGATTCTCGAGCGGTCAACGTAGTTCGACGGGAAATGATGTAGTAGGTCATAGACCGAATGAATGCCAAGCTCCTTTTCCAGAAGCTTGGCACGTTCGGGTCCGAGACCTTTAACAAATTTCACGTCATAGTTGCGCAGCGAGTTCATCGTATGCCCATGTATAGCGCGGCTATGTCGATATCGCGTGGACGGGTGATCTTGATGTTTGTTGCGGAACCCTCCACTAAGGTGGGGACTCCGAAACCGGCAGCCTCATACACGGAGGCATCGTCGGTGAACGAGTCGCTGTATGGCAGCTTGTAAGCCTCGATGAGCTTCTCGGCACGGAAAGCCTGCGGAGTCTGCACGGCCACGAGCTGTGAGCGGTCGATAGCGTGCGACGATTCTCCGTCGGCATCGAGCTGGCGGAGTGAGTCGGTAAGCGATACATAGGGAATCACGGCGTCACTGTTGTTCATTGCCGCCAGTATACGCTGCACCATCTCGGTGTGTACCATAGGACGTACACCGTCGTGCACCATCACGATGTCGTCGGGTTCTGTCTTTAAGGTGTTGAGAGCGTTTTTCACCGATTCCCATCGTGTCTCGCCGCCTGCTACGACTGGAGGCGACACGAATCCGTAGAGCTCGCACATGCGCTGCCAGTACTCGATATATTCTTTGGAAAGTACCATCACGATATGGGCGTGGGGCATAGTGCGCGCAATTCGTATAACGGTGTGCATCAGCACGGGGCGATCGCCAAGCAGAGAGAACTGCTTTGGCAACTCGCCACCAAAGCGACTGCCTTTCCCGGCAGCCACTATTACCACATGCACATTATTCTTCTTTTTTTCTGTCATAGATTTAGGTTAGTATGCAAACATAGGGTACTCTGCCATGGTGGCATTTACTTTCTCGCGTACCTGCGCTATCACTTTTTCATCTTCGGGGTGGCTCAGTACGGTGTCGATCATTTCTACGATTTCGCCCATGAAATCTTCCTTGGCTCCGCGGGTTGTGATGGCCGGTGTGCCTAAGCGGATACCTGAGGTCTGGAACGGCGAGCGGCTGTCGAAGGGCACCATGTTTTTGTTAGCGGTGATATCGGCGTCTACCAGCACTTTTTCTGCCACCTTACCAGTGAGGTCAGGGAATTTGGTGCGGAGATCTACAAGCACGCAGTGGTTGTCCGTACCGCCTGAAACCACTTTGTAGCCCTTGTCGATGAGAGCCTGTGCCATGGTAGCGGCGTTTTTCTTTACCTGCATAGCGTAATCTTTCCATGACGGCTTGAGTATCTCGCCGAAAGCCACTGCCTTTCCTGCGATTACATGCTCGAGCGGACCGCCCTGCACGCCGGGGAACACGGCCGAGTCAAGCAGCTGCGACATCTTGCGCACCTGGCCTTTAGGATTAGTTTTCCCCCATGGATTGTCGAAGTCTTTGCCAAGGAGAATGATGCCGCCGCGCGGTCCGCGTAGAGTCTTATGAGTGGTGGATGTTACGATGTGTGCGTATTTTAGTGGATTGTCCAGCAGTCCGGCAGCAATCAGTCCGGCAGGATGAGCCATGTCCACCATGAAAATAGCACCGATTTCATCTGCGATTTTACGCATGCGGGCATAGTCCCATTCGCGGCTGTAAGCGCTTGCGCCGCCTACGATAAGGCGGGGACGCTCGCGAAGAGCCACTTCTTCCATCTGGTCGTAGTCCACAAGTCCTGTCTCGGCGTCTACGTTGTATTCAAGTGCGTGGTACATGAGTCCGGAAAAATTCACAGGACTTCCGTGAGAGAGGTGGCCTCCGTGCGAAAGGTTAAGACCAAGAAATTTATCGCCCGGATTAAGGGTGGCCATGAAGACTGCCATATTGGCCTGTGCGCCCGAGTGGGGCTGTACGTTGGCATATTCCGCTCCGAAAATCTCCTTTATGCGGTCGATGGCAATCTGCTCCACTTGGTCCACCACGCCGCAACCGCCATAGTAGCGATGTCCGGGATAACCTTCGGCATATTTATTGGTCAGGCATGAGCCCATGGCTTTCATCACTTCGTCGCTTACGAAGTTTTCGGAGGCTATCAGTTCAATGCCTTTCTTTTGGCGCTGATGCTCTTTTTCGATAAGATCAAAAATGACTTTGTCTTTTTCCATATGATAGAATTTTTATTACTTATTCTTGGGGTAAATAAAATTTGTTCAAGATTTGTCAGATTGCGGGGTATTTGGCTTATTATGTTTTTGCCGACTCGTTTTCTTTCTGCGCTGCACGGAGAATCCGAATTTTCCAAGCTCTTCGCCAAGACCATAATAGAAGCCGTGGCTGTAGGCCATAAGTCCGGAAGCATGCAAATCGAAGCGTCCGGTGTCGGGGTCGATGAATCGGTAGTCGGCTATTACGTTCACCACATCGGCAATGAACATATCGTGGCTGCCGAGAGGCACAATGTCCGTCACTTTACATTCTATGCACAGCGGCGACTCTTCGATAATCAGGCATCCGCATTTTATGCCCGGCATTGGCGTGAGACCTGTGGCAGCCCATTTGTCGATGTCTCGCCCTGATTTCACCCCGCACCAGTCAGTGGCGCGAGCCATGGATGCCGTGGTAAGGCAGAGCGTGAATTCTCGCTGCTCCTTTATTATATTATATGAGTAGCGCTCAGGCCGCACAGATATATAGAGCATAGGCGGATTGGTGCAGATTGTGCCTGTCCACGCCACGGTGATGAGGTTGCGGGTTTCGTCGGTATTGCCGCAGCTCACGAGGGCTGCAGGAGTCGGATACACCATGGTGCCAGGCTTCCATACCGCCTTCATAGCACCTTTGCGTCCTTTCCGCTTACCACGTGGTTGCAGTAGTGGCAACGTATCTCCACCGGGTCGCTGCTCACCACATGAAATTTGGTTGCCATTGGCTCGTTATTGGTGATACATTTAGGATTGGCGCACTTCACGATTCCAATGATAGTGTCGGGCAGCGTCACGGGATGCTTTTCAGCCACATTGAAGTCGCGGATTGTATTTACCACGGCGCATGGGGCTATAAGAGCGATACGGTTGAGGGCGGATTCGTCAAACTCCACATCAGCCACCTTTATTATTCCTTTTGTGCCCAACTTGTTGCTGTTGAGGTTGCAGCCGATTGTCACGGCGTGGCCGAGATTTTCCAAACCGAGGATTTTCACGGCTTTGAAAACGGCCGACGATGGTATATGGTCAATTACTGTGCCGTTGCGCAAGGCAGCCACGGCGAGTTCTTTTTTTTCCATAGGATGTGTGAGTTATAGTTTTTTTACGTCGATGCCGAGCGCACGGCAGATGATAGCCTGGCGAGCATACAAGCCGTTGCGTGCTTGTTCGAAATAGTAAGCTTTAGGATTGGAGTCAACGTCGTAAGCGATTTCGTTTACGCGGGGCAGCGGGTGGAGAATCCTGAGATTAGGTTTAGAATCTTCGAGCATGGCGTTGTGGAGATTGTAAAGATCCTTCACGCGCTCATACTCCATAATATCGGTGAAGCGTTCGCGCTGAACGCGTGTCATATATATAATATCGCTCTGATTTATAATCTCCGGAGAGAATTCCGATGTCTCGGTATATTTTATGCCATGTTCGTCGCAGAATATCTTGTACTCTTCAGGCATTTGGAGCTCTTTGCAGGCGACAAAGTTGAATGTGGGATTGAAATAGCTCATTGCCTGAAGGAGCGAGTGCACGGTACGACCGTATTTCAAGTCGCCTACCATAGTAATGGTTAGGTCGTTGAGCGTTCCTTGGGTCTTGTATATTGAGTATAGATCAAGCATTGTCTGCGATGGGTGCTGATTGGCGCCGTCGCCGGCATTCACCACAGGTACATCTGTGATTTCGGACGCATAACGGGCAGCTCCCTCAAGAAAGTGACGCATCACTATGAGATCCACGTAGTTTGACACCATTTTTATGGTATCGTGAAGCGTTTCGCCCTTCGACGAACTCGTAGTTGAAGCATCAGAGAATCCTATCACTCGGCCTCCCAGACGGTTGACTGCGGTCTCGAAGCTGAGGCGTGTGCGAGTGGAAGGCTCAAAAAACAGGGTAGCCACCACCTTTCCGTCAAGGATTTTTGAATTTGGATGCTCTTCGAAGTACTTGGCGTTATCGAGCAACTGCAGCAGCTCGTCTTTCGTCAAATCGGCTATTGAAACAAGGCTATTCATATCCTGATATGTGAATTGTGGGCGCGACTCGTTGTGAGGCGAGGCACACCGATGTTTTGATATTTGCAAATTTACGATTAAAATTGCAATACATAACCCTAACAAATGTTAAAAATGCGATTTGCCTCGCTTATCCCGTTACTTTCAGTGGGTGTTTAGGAGCATTTATTGTACATTTGCATATTATTTTATTGAGAATATTTTTGGTCCTCATAATATTAATCTTTAAATAGATATGCCTAAAAGAAAATTTTATGTGGTGTTTGCCGGCTATCAGCCAGGTATTTACGACACGTGGGAGGAGTGCAAAGCCCAGATAGACGGATTTCATGGCGCGCGCTATAAAGCCTACGGGTCGTGCGAAGATGCCACTATGGCTTTCCGTAAGGAGCAGGACGTGGAGGAGATGCAGTTTTACACCTTTCTGACACAAAAACGCGATCTGAAGCCCAACTATAGTGTGTTCCCTGAAATCCGCCTCGACGCGATAGCTGTGGACGGTGCATGCAATCGTAATCCCGGGGGCGATGTGGAGTATCAAGGAGTAATGGTAGGTACGGGTGAGCAGGTGTTTCACGTAGGTCCATATCCGGGCGGCAGTAATAATGTAGGTGAATATATAGGGTTGGTGCATGCCTTGGCTCTGTTGGCCCAGCGAGGCGACACCACGACGCCTATCTACAGCGATTCGGTCACTGCGCTGTCGTGGCTTCGCCGTCGCCACAGTCGTTGCACTATTAATTTCCCCCCCGGAAATAAGCTTAAGGAGTTGCTTGACCGGGCTGATAGCTGGGTGGCAACCCATCCGATAGTCAACCCCGTGCTAAAGTGGAAGACGGAAGAGTGGGGCGAAATACCCGCTGATTTTGGCAGAAAGTGATAAAAAGCGAAAAGAATACCGCCGAGCCAGCATAAATGCGATAAGCTACGGCGGTATTCTGTGTTATTGGTATTTCAAGGAGCTGTTAGATTGCGTCATCTTCAATATTTTCGAGGGATTCAGGTGCAGGAGAATCAGATGTAGCTGCTTCGAGTTTCTTCATAACTGAGAAAATGAATGTAGCTGAGAGAAGGCATATTACAATGAGGATGCACCACAATGTCCATACGGGTATTTTACCCCATAGGAGCATAGGAATAGACACGAGGTAGTTACCGATAGCTGTAGCTGCAAACCAACCGCCCATCATAGAGCCTTTTAGCTTTGGAGGAGCTACCTTGCTCACAAACGAAATACCCATTGGAGACAGAAGCAATTCGGCAAAAGTCAGAAGAAGATATGTCGATATCAGCCAGTTGGGAGATACGCTTGACGATGTGCCGACTATTGCGAACGACCCGATCATCATTACTGCATAAGCCACGCCTGCCATAATCATACCGTAGCCGATTTTGCGCGGGGCTGACGGCTCTTTCTTGCGACGTGCGAGTGCACCGAAGATTGCGAGTGATACAGGTGTAAGTGCCACTACATAGAATGGGTTGAACTGTTGGTACTGCTGAGGCTGAATACCGGTGAGAGGATTGGGTGTAGCGTCATAGAAATAGTAGAGAGCGCAAGCAACTGCTGCGATAAGGACCACTGATACCACGCGGCTTGTGGTGCCTTTGCTTTGGAATAGATTGAATAGAGCGTACACACCTACAACAATGCTTAGCAATGCCCATACATTGAATCCTATACGGGTCCATCCGCCAGCTTCAGGCGATGTGCATGTCTTGGCAAATTCGGTAAGAGTGGCGCCATTCTGATGGAACACCATCCAGAAGAAGATTACCACTGCAAACACGAGCATAAGTGCAACGACGCGCTGTTTAACCTGCGCTGCTGAAAGTTCCGGACCTGCGGATGCAGTGGCAGTAGCTGCTCCGGCTGCTTTCTTTCCGGTGATGATGTGGGCATAGGTGCTTCTACCGAGGAAATAGATCAAGAAGCTTATAATCAAAGATGCGCAAGCCACGGCAAAGCCATAGCTATATCCGGTGGAGAGGGTGGTGATATATTCGCTGGCGAATGCTGACAGATCAGCTCCGGGAGTCATGCCGTTTTCTGTAGCCACCTGAATCAGTTCGGCTCCGTTTTCAGCTCCGTCAAGGTATTGGTTGCAAATGGCGGGGAGTGTAGACACATAGGTAAGGCCTTTTCCGTTCATGGCATAGTTGCACATGGCGGTAGCGGTCATGGGCGCAAACATAGAGCCAACGTTGATGGCCATGTAGAAAAGCGAGAATGCGGCATCGCGCTGATTGCTGTAGCGAGGATCATTGTAAAGGTCGCCAACCATCACTTGGAGGTTGCCTTTGAAGAGTCCTGTGCCTATAGAAATGAGCAAAAGGGCAGCGATGAGAATCACCAATGAAGAGGTGCTTCGTATCTCTGTAGGGATAGCCATCACGAGGTAGCCTAAGAACATGACGGCGATACCTGTGACCACGCATTTCGAGAAACTCCATTTGTCGGCGATCCATCCGCCTAAAAGGGGCATAAAGTAAACAACGGCGAGGAAGCCCGCATAAATTTGGCCTGACACCGTAGAATCAAAGCCAAACTTGGTCTGCAGGAAAAGCAGGAAGATGGCAAGCATGGTGTAGTAGCCAAAGCGTTCGCCTGTATTGGCGAGCGATAGGACATAAAGTCCTGCTGGTTGGTTTTTAAACATGTTGTGATTAGTATTTGGTTTATTGTTCTTTTTCAGTGGCTGATTTTTATCGGGTAAAGTTAATGAATTTTCGTGTAATAGCAAAAAATATATTGATTTGAGGTAAATTATTTAATTATCCGTACTTCCGGACGAAGTTCCACTCCGTAGCATCGCCTCACTTCTTCTATAATGTAATTGGCGAGAGCAAGTATTTCACTGCCAGTGGCATCTCCGTAGTTTACAAGCACTAAGGCGTTGTTTTTATCTACTCCGACCTGTCCTTTTCTGTATCCTTTAAGCCCTGCGTGCTCTATAAGCCATCCTGCTGCGAGCTTAATGCCGTGGTCAGTATTGTATTGAGGCATTCCCGGATTTGAGGTTATAAGTTCCCGGGCCTTTTCTGATGAAACTACGGGATTGACGAAGAAACTCCCGGCATTACCTAAAATCCGTGGATCGGGGAGCTTTGAGTCGCGTGTGCTCAGTACCCACTTGCGTATATCTTTTGCAGTCATACCGGATTTGTAATAGGCTTGCAGTGGAGCGTATTTAAGGCACGGATGCCACTCTTTTTCTTCGCAACCCAGATGCATAATTGCAGCGGTTACTATAACCGGGCACCCATCATGCTTGAAGATGGATGTGCGGTAGCCAAAACCGCAAGATTCCTTGCTAATTATCCTTATTTCGCCTGTACGAGTGTCAAATATCTCTACATTGGAGATAAGCTCGCTTATCTCTTGGCCGTATGCTCCAATATTCTGCACTATCGCTCCGCCTAAAGTTGCAGGTATGCCAGAAAGATTTTCAGCACCCGCTATACCGCTATCCATCATATGGTCTACCAGCTGGTCCCACACCCATCCGGCTCCGGCCTTCACGTGCCATTTTTCTCCGTTGATGTACACTTCATAGAGGTGTGACGTGGAGCGAAGAATAATACCGTCGTAACAGTCGCAATCAAACAGTGTGTTAGCTCCTGCGCCAAGCATCATCCAACGATTGTTGAACAATCCTTTTTCGTATAGTCGTCTTAGGTCGAAGGCATCGTCGAATTCTATCATGGATTGGCATCGGCAGTCTATACCGAAAGTGTTATAATCCTTAAGCGATGCGTTTTCGTGTATGGTGATCATGACTCAGTACGTGTTATTTTGGCTCCAAGCGCGCGCAGACGATCCTCAATGTGTTCGTATCCGCGGTCAATCTGCTCAACATTGTAAATCACCGAAGTGCCATGCGCGCTCAGTGCGGCAATAAGCAAAGCTATCCCGGCGCGTATATCGGGGGAGATTAGCTTTCCGGCTCTCAGGCATTTTCTGCGGTCGTGACCTACTACCACGGCTCGGTGTGGATCGCAAAGTATAATCTGAGCTCCCATATCTATCAGTTTGTCCACAAAGAAAAGTCGGCTTTCAAACATTTTCTGGTGGATTAGCACTGATCCGTGGGCCTGGGTAGCCGTGACGAGCATCACACTAAGCAAGTCGGGAGTTAGTCCGGGCCACGGAGCGTCGGAAACAGTGAGTATCGATCCGTCGAGGAAAGTGTCAATTTCGTAATGCTCTTGCTTAGGCACTATTATGTCGTCGCCATTGCGTTCTAATTTAATGCCGAGTCTTCCGAAACATTCGGGTATAATACCAAGGTTCTCATAGCTTACGTTCTTTATCGTAATGCAGCTGCCTGTCATGGCTGCCATAGCTATGAAGCTGCCTGTCTCTATCATATCGGGGAGCAGATGGTGTTCGGCGCCGTGAAGGGGATAGTTTCCGTGGATTGTGATCAGGTTCGATCCTATTCCGGTGATTTTCGCTCCCATATCTGAGAGTAGGCGGCATAGTTGCTGCACATATGGCTCGCACGCCGCGTTGTAAATTGTAGTTTCGCCTTTAGCGGCGGTCGCAGCGAGAATAATATTGGCTGTTCCTGTTACCGAAGCTTCGTCGAGAAGCATATAGCAGCCTTTCAGCCCATCTTCGGGAGCGGAAATTATGCAAGACTTGTTGTTATCGTCAAAATCCATCGTCGCTCCGAGCTTCCGAAATCCAAATAAGTGGGTGTCGAGATGTCGGCGACCGATTTTGTCGCCTCCTGGTTTGGCTATGGTTGCTCTTCCTAATCTGGCGAGCAGAGCGCCGACGAGCATCACTGATCCGCGTAGATGCCCCATGCAGTTGCGAAATTCCTGTGAGTTGATATATTCTTCGTTGAAATTCGTGGCTTGCAGGCGGTAGGTGTGCGGTGCAAGCTTCACTACCGACACGCCCATAGATTCCATCATCGACAGCAACGACAACACGTCGATGATTTCCGGAACGTTGTAGTATGTCACCGGTTCGGATGTGAGAAGCGCTGCGCACAGCACCTCCAATGCTTCGTTTTTGGCCCCTTGGGGAGTGATGGACCCGCTTAGCTCGTGTCCGCCTTCTATGATAAATGACGACATATTATAAAAAGGTATGACGATATAAAATAATGAGTGTATATCCCCAAGAAGAGCTTTATATTACGCACTTAATGGTAGTTGATTATTTGATTTTGCAAAGATACGCTATTTTGTGCAAATGCGCAATTATTTATTGGCTTTTTATAAGTGCCTGATTGTCTATCAGTCTTTGTGAGTGAATTACTCGAATTTTTGCACACCCTATTGGATAATGTGCGGCTTTGTAGAGAAATGTTCAAAAAAATACAAAATTTTTGTTTATGCTTAAAATATTGAGTATAAATGTATTAATAAATTAATTAGACTTTATTAACTAAATTTTTAAACAGCAAATTTTCCCCCTTTGCACAAAAATTACTAACTTTGTATGTCCACAAAACTTAAATGTAGACATTTTTACCATAAAAACTCAATAAAAATATGGAAAAGACACTCGTTATACTGAAACCATCTACCATACAGCGTGCACTTATAGGCAAGGTAATCGATAGATTCCAGCTTAAGGGACTAACAGTTAACGGCATCAAGATGATGCAGCTTGACGAAAAGATACTTCGCGAGCACTATGCCCACCTCGTTGACCGTCCATTCTTCCCCTCGTTGTTGCGCTCTATGATGGCAACTCCTGTGATTGTGATGTGTCTCTCCGGTAAAGATGTTGTTGCTGTGGTAAGAGCTATGACAGGCGCTACCAACAGCCGAAATGCTGCTCCCGGCACTATACGCGGCGATTTCGGCATGAGCGGTCAGGAAAATATCGTGCATGCTTCCGACTCTGTGGACAATGCAAAAATAGAACTCGCAAGATTCTTCTCGCCGGAGGAAATCTTCGAATATACCCCGATCACGACTCCTGCGATTTATTCGCCAGACGAACTTGATTAATCAAATAAAAAATATACGAAACTAATGCATTTCGCTTTAAAAACAACAATTCTCTCTTTAACCTTCGCAATCTCAGCGGCTTTATCTGCTAATGCGCAGATTTACCGACTGCCGGGACAGCATGCTGAACAACAGCATGACCTTCTTGCCCATCAGGCAAATGTAGACGCGCAATTTAATCTTAACGTGGCTAAATACCTCGACTTCGCTGAAGAAGAGGAGCCCGAAGAAGATATCTACTCAGAAGGTTGGGATAGCGGTCACGTCAACTGCTATAAAGAGTCAGACGTACCGCAGAGTGCTGTAATCGATGTGACCAACTATTCGATGCCGGTTCCCGGTTATCTTACTTCGCCCTACGGCTACCGTAAACGCTTCCGTAGAATGCACAAGGGTGTTGACCTAAAAGTAAACATCGGTGATACTGTAAGAGCCGCTTTCTCCGGTAAAGTCAGAATCACTCAGTACGAGCGAAAAGGCTACGGCTATTATGTTGTGATTCGTCATGGCAATGATTTGGAGACTGTGTACGGCCACTTGTCGAAATTCCTTGTGGAGCCTGACCAATATGTAAAAGCCGGCGAACCTATAGCTCTTGGTGGAAATACAGGACGCAGCACAGGTCCCCACCTCCATTTCGAAACTCGCTATATGGGCTATGCAATCAATCCCTCAGCCATTTTCGACTTTGCAAACCAGTGTACTCACACAGATACATATACATTTGACAAGCGTACCTATCAGAAGGCTCGTAACTTCTCGCCCGAGGCTAATAGCTTGTACGCGCAGCAGTATCTCAAAGATCATCCTAATAAGAAGTACAGCAACACTAATAAAGCAGCCTCTTCAAGCAAATCCGATAAGACTTCAAAATATACGGTAAAAAAAGGTGACACACTTGGCAGGATAGCTGCACGCAATGGTGTGACCATCTCACAAATTTGCCGCCTTAATAATTTGAAGAGTTCTTCTACCCTTAGTATTGGTCAGAAGTTACGTCTTCGCTAATAATACCTTAGAAAATAAACACAGACTTGACTTCGATAGTGGGTGTTGCGTGATGTAACGCCCACTTTTCTTATGCTTATTTTATTGCTTCTGTGATTTCATCAGTCCATGCTTTGATCTTTGCTTCTGTAAGATCTGCGTGGTTGATTTCGTCGATTAGCAGTCCTATGCACTTTCCGTCAACTACAGCGGGGGAATCTTGGTAGTTATAGCCATCAGTGTTGAATGGTGCTATGAAATTCGCTCCGGTCTTCTGCATGCGTTTGTAGATTTCGCCTAAAGCGGCTCCGAAAGTGGTACTCATTGTCTCATCGCCGCATCCAAAAATTGCTATTGCTTTGCCGGGAAGGTAAAGCTCTTCTATTCCGTTAATGAAATCGGCAAAATTGTCCTGAAGCTCTCCGCTTCCCCATGTCGAGCTACCTAATAATATCACGTCGTATTCGCCGAGTTTTGATGGTGCGACTGTTGCCACATCGTATACATCTTTGCTGTCCACGTCAAGAGCTTTAGCTACTTTTGATGCCAAATCAGCTGTATAGCCGGTAGTTGAACCGTAAAATATACCTATCTTTTTCATCGTCATATTATCGTTTGTAAGTTTAAATTTTTGTTATTCTACTGTATAAACGTATGCTATGCTCTTTTGTTCATTATTAAGCTATATAAATTGAAAAAAAATTTAAAACTGCTGAATTAAATATATGCAGGATAAGTATCCTCCAACTTTTAGCGCGGATCAATTGTTTTAAAAACATCAATAACCAAAATAATTAGTATATAGTATGACTTATGACGAAGCAATCAAATCCGCACCTGTGGTGCTGGTAGAATTTTTTGCATCATGGTGCCCTCATTGCAAGAGGATGATGCCAATAGTAGCTCAAATCAAAGAACTGCTTAGCGACGAGATTGATGTATATCAGTTTGACATCGACGAAAATCAGAAACTTGCCGATCAAGAGAAGGTTGAGTCTATCCCGACATTCATAGTATATAAGAATGGTAAGGAGATGTGGCGAGAGAGTGGAGAAATGCCCGCAGAGGTGCTTCTGGCAAATGTTCAGAAATACATCTGATCGGAAATTAAAAGAATTCGAGGAGCTGCGGCGCATTTCATGGGTTGCAGCTCCGTTATTTCTAAAGTAACGTAAAATTTTGAATTATGGCTTCTTTGTTTTCAGATTTTCTCACTTCGCTTGGGGTGAAACACACAGAGGACTATTCCGACCGTCAATTTGAGAAGATGCCTTTCCAATCTATGTTTGGCTTGGCAAATCTTCTTAAAGATTATGGTGTGGGTTCTGTTGGATTGAGAGTGGATGCCGATGCAAAGGCGGAGGCCATAATGAAGTTTCAGCCTCCATACATAATAGATACACCCGACGGCTTTCTTATCATTTTGAGAAATAGCGGGGATAATATCACTTATATGAGTAGACAGAGAGTTTTTACTGTTCCGAAATCCGAAATGTTAGATAGCTGGAATGGCATAACTCTTTTGGCAGAGACGGATGCCGACTCGATAGAACCTGAATACTTGCGGCACCATGTGGGCGAGGTGGCAAAACGCGTAAAGTACTATATCCTTATCGCTCTTGTCGTTGCTTTATCCGGATTTGCGATGTGGCAAACCGGACTGTATTCACATTGGGCGGCTTGGTTCGTGCTAATTTTTGACTGTGCGGGTATAATATTCTCATGGATGCTCGTGCAGAAATCGCTTGGTATCCACAATTCGGCTGCCGAGGCGGTATGTTCAGTGTTGGAGGAGGGCGGATGCGACGAACTCTCGCGTTCGGAGGCTTCATCTTTTATGGGAATTTTTAAATGGAGTGAAGTTGGTCTAACGTATTTCTCGGTCAGCTTGCTCGCAATGTTTCTGTTCCCCCAGCTCATGCCGGTGTTGGCGGCAATCAATATCTTATGTCTCCCATATACTGTATGGAGCATAACTTATCAGAAATTTAAAGCAAAAGTGTGGTGTACGCTATGCGTAAGCGTCCAGGCTACATTATGGCTACTGTTCGCATCCTATCTTTTGGGCGGCTGGACACATCAGATTTTGCCATTGTCTTTCACGTTCTGGATAGATTTGGTGGTTCTCGGAGGCTGTTACCTCGCAGTATTGCTGGGTATAAGCCGACTTGATGACGCACTTATAAAATATTTTAAAATTAATACTAGAGAAAATGAAAACGCCTGATATACCTTCTATAAAAGGGATAACGAAAATGAAACCTCTTGAAATGAATAGTGTGCATTTCGACAAGACTCATACAGTGCTTACTCCCAAGGTGCTTGAGTCGATGAAAACGGGAGCGGCGACGAAAATAAAGTCTTAGATGACGGGACTGTAAAAAAATCCGCAGGATATTTGGGGTTTTAATGGCTGGAAGTCAGCGATGAAACTAAATTTAACAAAAAAAGTTGCTAAAATATTTGGCTGGTACGGGAAAAATGCCGAACTTTGCACTCGCTTTTCGGAGGAAGGGCGACGGCGGCAG
>CAZJKZ010000045.1:10754-20322 GCA_964546885.1 uncultured Bacteroides sp. | reverse complement strand
ATTTTGATTATTGCAAGTACCGAAAAATTTTTCATATACCGAAAAATTTTTCGGTATTCTGATTTTCAATAATATTTATTAATTTTGCTGCAGGAAAAAAGAATTTTAATATGGCATACAAAAAGAAAATACCGGTAGATCTCGACTGTCCATTAAGATTGACCATGAGTCTGATAGAATCGAAATGGAAATCATGTATCCTTGATGAACTGCGATCAGGCAATCCTATGCGTCCAAGCGAAATTCACAAGTGTCTCCCAGAAGCCGCTCCAAGAGTTCTTGACATTCAACTAAAAGAATTGGCTGAAGATGGACTGGTAAGAAAGAGTATATACCCTGAACTTCCTCCACGCTCTGAATATGTTATAACTGACCTTGGCAAATCATTGCTGCCAATAATAGACATGATGCTACGCTGGGGAGAAGAGCATTATGATATTTTTGAAAAGAAATATGGTCCTAAATGTTAGGTGTTAGTAGGCCTTGAACTACGTGATACATAATAAACAGAAATTCCGCCCATAAAAAGCGGAATTTCTGTTCATCACTGCCTGTTGAAATGTACTCTTTCAGGATGCCATTTATCCATTGGTTTATGATCTGCTTCCGGATGGCCAATAGGAATGAGACTAAATGGGACAAGATTGTCGCCTATTCCCAGAATCTTTTTGACGGGATCAATTCGGTCAGTATGAGGGTATAGACACGTCCATACTCCCCCCAGTCCAAGCGCATGTGCTGCTAAAAGGATATTTTCGCTCGCCGCAGAACAATCCTGTTCCCACAATACGCTATCCTCTCCTGTCAGAAAGCGTTCGTTGTTTCCACATACGATTATTGCCACTGGAGCCTTAGCTGACATCTTGGCATACGGCAGAGAGTCAGCAAAAAGTTTCAATAGCTTGGGGTCATCGACTACGACAAATTCCCACGGTTGCTTGTTCACACCTGTAGGAGCAGCCATTGCAGCGTGCAATAAGGCTGTCACTTCCACATCCGATACAGGTTCATCCGTAAAACGTCGAACACTAACTCTCGTTACAATATTGCTATATGCCGGGCAATCCAAAATCTCGGCTGATAATGAATCAGTAAGTCTCATAATTAAATCAATTTTTATATCATAAAACACATTTAGAAAACGTATTGTTGCTTACTACGTAGGAAATATTAAAAAAGACCAATGACCTTTGATATGGGAAAATCCCTAATACATGAAAAAGAGCGCGTTCCTGCTAATTTTCCGTAAAAAATATGTATGAATTCTATTATTTTTGATTAATTTTGTAATCGCACTTAAATTATTAAGAGAATTACTATATCATTATCTTTAAATACTTACTTAAAAGACTATGGATAAACGGATTATAATGTTTTTAATCTCAGTTGTGCTACTGATGCTTTCAAGCTGCAACACATCCCGATCAACTGTGTCTAAAAATGCCAATCTCTCTCAATACGAGTATGCTTCAATTATAAACAACGATACATACCATATTCCGGCAGAACTGATGGAATATGAGATACAGCTATATGACGCAGTAGAATGCTCGCATTTAAAACTTATAAGCGACGCACGAATATATGAGTTATCCCCTGCCGAAAAAGAAAAACTCTTATTAGTCAAATATGGCGTAAATATTAAGCCCGAAGAAACCACCATAACGGTTAACTTTATTGACTATTCTACAGGGCGTCCCTTAGTATCTTGCCAAGGCGCTTATTCTTCTCTTGGAGTAGCCACAGCCTCTCATGATATAAGAGGCGCAATAAAACGTGTAGCAGAGCAAATTTCCAAGACTTTCTCAAAGAAGCAGGAATGATCTTATTCAATAGTTAACATTTGATTACCACCCCTAAGACTTAAAATAATTTTAGATTATGAATAATTACAGACTTACAATTTTAATTGCTTTATTGACGATTTTCTTGTCGGCACATGCTATAGTACCGAAAGTGGAAGTGACGCCACGGTATTTGAGGATAACCGATGTGGAACGCACGGACAGCGCGCTGCGAATCGGCATACGACTCCAACACTATCCCAATTATTGGGTAAAAATACCGTCGTCCACACATCTGGTGGCACCGGACGATACCACTACAAAATATAAGATTAAAGGCGCTGAGAACTTTGCGCTTGATGAAAAAATATGGATGCCAGCCTCAGGACAGCATGAAGGTGTGCTAATATTTGAAAGAGTGCCCGAAGATGTAAAGCTTGTAGATATGATAGAGTCCAGTCCGTCAGACGTAGGAAGCAATACCTTAGGTATACATCTTGACGAACCGGATGATCGGGTGCGTCCTGACATTATAACATTGGCTGATGTTATATCCCATACTAATCAGTCTATAGAACCATGGAAGGGCTTCGATCCGAAGCGGTATGCTGACATGTCCTTTTATAAAAAGGACGGCACTACTAATTTGAGAGGAAGAATCACAGACTACTCACCGAGAGCAGGATTCACAGCATTCTCTGTAACAACCAATGACGATTTCACTCACCATGAAAAAGTAAATGTAGGCAAAATAAATTCTGACGGCAGTTTTGAGATAGATTTACCCGTGCCATATCCTCAGATCTGCTATATTAAAATAGGCCAAATCTCTAACAATCTGTTTCTTATTCCCGGCGATACTCTTTCAATCGTATCATGCATAGCTACAGTACCCGACATAAATCATGGAACTGCACCTGAATATTTCGGGTATGAAGGCGATGTTGACGATGGCGTAGCAATCAACATTCTTATGGACAGTATCTTGGTGAAACGGTACTCTCTTTCGTATCTTTACCAAAAATACTATGTAGAAAAATCCGATTCGATGGAAGAAGAGACCTATAAAACTTATGAGCGTCTGGCTCAGCTTCTTGACTCCATTACAACTGACCTCCCTACCTTGCTTGGCGACTTACCAATCAGTGGTTTTTCCAAGGATATCCTGAGCAATTTAGCGATATCCCGTGTATGTGAAAGGATGGAAGACCTCGAAATGAACTTCTCAGACGCATTGGGACCCGGATTTAAGAAAGCCGAAGACGGTAGTTACAGATATAGCCCGGGAAAAAGTCTGGATTACGTAAAACTAAAAACACCGATACTCAAGCATAAAGATTTAATCTATAATAATCCTCTTCTTGTATGCAGCGGTTTTGTATTACCAAATCGCTGGGAGTTTAACGAGATTTTCAGAAAAAGCAAGTTTGCGGGCGCCGGCTTAGTCAAGTATATTGACGAAGACGGCAACGACACGGGGATCCTCGTATATTCGGATGATCTGTCAGAGCCTTACAAAATAGCAGATAATTATTTGGACTCCATAGGCGTGGGCAATTGTTTTGTGGCTCAATTGGTAAATACTAATTCATTGATACGCAATCTTCAATCGAAAGAAAAACCATCATTCGATAGTCTTGACCTGAACAGCAGACTGCTGACGCATGTCATAAAACACAATGAGTACGAAATGTTGAACGAAATTCTTATGGGGGAATACAATAATTTTGTAAAGGACGTAATGGTGGCAGAAAATGTACTTGCCTCAAACGATGGCTCTTACACTATACCTGATGACACTCCGGGAGGAGAGACTCTTAAGAAGATTATTGCGCCTTACAAGGGCAATGTTCTTTTCCTTGATTTCTGGGGTATAGGTTGCGGACCATGCCGCGCAGGAATGATGAATCAGAAACCCCTGTTGGAGAAACTTTCCGACAAGCCCTTCAAAGCTCTGTACATTGCAAATGCAGATGAGGGATTGGACGCATGCAAAAACTGGCTCAAAAAGGAGGAAATCAAGGGTGAACATATTTTTGTGTCGGGGGACGAATGGAAGCTACTGAGCGGATTATTTAACTTCTCCGGTATCCCATTCGGTGTCCTTATCAGTAAGGACGGAAAAATTATTAGTACAGATTATATCCTCTATGGCGATGACCCTGAGCTTGAAAAAGCTTTGAACAAGTAGAATCTAATATTTATTAAAATAAATGTTAACAAAGGTAGTGTTTTTAACAAAAAAACACTACCTTTGACTCATAAAACGAAAATATACAATCTGAAGCTTGTAATATTTAAAGTCCGGAGTTCTTCGTTGTATGACGCTAACGGGAATTTCAGTTTCAACTAATTATATTCAAAACACTTATATAAACAAAAAACCAATCAATTATGACAAATCTTCTTTTTTGGATTGTGCCTGCGGCTTCGCTTATAGCATTGCTTTTGGCATGGTACTTCTATCAAGGGATGATGAAGGAGAGCGAAGGCACGGAGCTGATGCGAAAAATCGCTTCGCATGTGCGTCGCGGAGCTATGTCCTACCTTCGTCAACAGTACAAAATCGTTGGAATCGTATTCCTTGTATTGGTGATATTCTTCTCAATACTTGCTTACGGATTCAATTTGCAGAACTCATGGGTGCCGGTGGCCTTCCTTACCGGTGGTTTCTTCTCCGGTCTCTCCGGATTCTTGGGCATGAAGACTGCTACGAACGCTTCAGCCCGTACTGCCAATGCAGCTCGCGACTCTCTCAACAAGGGTCTGCGCGTGGCTTTCCGTAGTGGTGCTGTTATGGGCCTTGTGGTGGTAGGACTTGGCCTTCTTGACATCTCATTTTGGTATTTAATACTCGATTACTTCGTGCCTGCTGATGTGGCAACCCCCACAGCAAAACTTTGCATGATCACTACCACGATGCTTACATTCGGTATGGGAGCAAGTACCCAGGCTCTGTTTGCGCGTGTGGGCGGCGGTATTTATACAAAGGCAGCTGATGTTGGTGCCGACCTTGTGGGTAAAGTAGAGGCCGGTATACCTGAAGACGACCCTCGCAACCCGGCTACTATCGCTGATAACGTAGGCGACAACGTAGGTGATGTAGCAGGTATGGGTGCCGACCTATATGAATCTTATTGCGGCTCGATACTTGCTACCTCAGCACTTGGCGCAGCGGCATTCATAGCCACTGGAGATGTAGATATGCAATTCAAAGCTGTGATAGCACCTATGCTTATTGCAGCAGTGGGTATTATACTCTCCATTATTGGTATTTTCTCAGTGCGCACTAAAGAAGACGCCAATATGAAGGATCTGCTTGGCTCGCTGTCATTGGGCACAAATTTAAGTTCGCTTCTTATTGTTGGCGCCACATTCCTTATCCTTTGGGCTCTTGGTATACAAAATTGGATAAACATATCGTTCTCCGTAGTTATCGGTCTGCTTGTAGGTATCGTAATAGGTCGCTCAACTGAATACTACACCTCACAATCGTATGCTCCTACTCGCAAACTCGCAGAAAGTGGTACAACCGGTCCGGCAACCGTGATCATCTCCGGTGTTGGTCTCGGAATGATTTCTACCGCTGTGCCTGTGCTTGCTGTAGTAGCAGGCATCATTCTATCCTATTGGATTGCTGCCGGCTTTGACTTCACCAACGTAGGTATGGGACTTTATGGCATCGGTATTGCCGCTGTCGGCATGCTCTCCACACTCGGCATCACACTTGCCACTGATGCATACGGCCCTATCGCCGACAATGCCGGCGGTAATGCCGAAATGAGCGGTCTTGGAGAGAAAGTGCGCAAACGCACCGACGCTCTTGACTCACTTGGCAACACCACGGCTGCAACCGGTAAAGGCTTTGCAATCGGTTCTGCCGCTCTTACCGGATTAGCCCTTTTGGCATCGTACATAGAGGAATTGCGCATAGGCATGTCGCGCCTCGGACAGACAGTAATCACCCTCCCCGGCGGAGTAGAACGTCCGCTTCACGATGCCACCTTCACTGACTTCATGACATACTACGACGTGACTCTTATGAATCCCAAGGTACTCTCTGGCATGTTTATCGGAGCTATGATGGCGTTCCTGTTCTGCGGCCTTACAATGAATGCAGTAGGTCGTGCGGCAGCCCATATGGTAGAGGAAGTACGTCGTCAGTTCCGCGAAATAAAGGGTATTCTTTCAGGAGAAGCCGAACCGGATTACGCACGCTGCGTGCAGATTTCTACCAAAGGCGCTCAGAAAGAAATGGTTTTCCCCTCGCTTTTAGCAATTGTAGCACCTATTCTCACAGGTCTTGTATTTGGAGTGCCTGGTGTGATAGGCCTTCTTGTTGGCGGTCTGGCAGCCGGCTTCGTACTGGCTATCTTCATGGCTAATGCCGGAGGCGCATGGGACAATGCCAAGAAATACATAGAAGAAGGCAACTTCGGAGGCAAGGGCAGCGAGGTACACCGTGCTACCGTAGTGGGCGATACCGTAGGCGATCCGTTTAAAGATACATCTGGTCCGAGCCTCAACATTCTTATCAAGCTTATGTCTATGGTCGCCATTGTAATGGCAGGACTCACTGTAAGCTGGAGTCTGTTATAACCTCCATTACCAAATTAACATCGTGAATATGAAAAAATTTATCTATACCGCATTTATCATCATGACAATCGTGATGACAGCGTGCAGCAGCTTCTCCAACCGAGGCACAGTAGAAAAACCGTTTATCGGAAGCGCTAACCAATCAAATATGAGTTTCGAGAAAATCGAACTCACCGACTCCTCTACTGTAGTGTACGGGGTGATTCATTATCGTCCCGGATGGTGGGTACGTCTATCGTCACAGAGCCTTCTTACAGCTGACGGAGTAACATATCCAGTGCAATCGGTGGAGGGGATAGAGACCGATGAAAAAGTGACGCTTCCTGAATCAGGATTGATAAATTTCACAATGACCTTTCCCCCTATTCCATCCAACGTAAAAAGCATTGATTTTTCAGAAGGCACAGACGACGGATGGCAAATATGGGATATAGATCTCACCGGAAAAGCCGACAATAGTGTCAATCTAAGCAAAGTGCCTTCTCGCTTGCTTAAGGATACAACTCGACCACTTCCTGAAACTGTATTAGCCTATGGCGACTCGGCTACGGTTAACGTTCACTTACTCGGTTATCGTCCTGAAATGGGCAATCGAATGAGATGGGGAATTAATACGCTTCACGGTCAAGTAGGTGTAGATACGCCCGTGCAAGTGGATAGTGACGGAAATGCCACACTCAAGCTTTCAATCTCTTCGCCTTCGCAATTCTTCGTGATTGATCTTGACAATCTGGCTGCCCTTAGAGGTAGGGCAATCGTTGCGCCCGGCGAGACATTGGACCTATATGTTGACACTCATTCATCCGGAATCAGCAATATGAATGTACGTGACGGGGAGCAAGAATATGACCTCCCGGACGGATACTATACTTCCTATGCCGACGGCATCTATCCAAACATCAATCAGAATTTAGGAAATGGTCTCTGTGTAATGCAGTTCTACAACGGAGAGTTTGGCGACTACCACATGAACGGAGACGAATACACTGCCTACATAATCGACACGTATAAAAGTTTGAATGATTCGATAGACGCAGTCGAGGGTACCACTGAGGCTGGACGAAAATATAACAAGGCAACTCTTGTGGGTGACCTGATTTTCGCCGCTACAAATCCGCAACATATGATGATTCGCAACTATTACTATACCCATAGTAATGTGCCTTTCGGGTCGCCTATTCCTGCCGATTCAATCCGTTTAGAGCTTACTCCGGACAATATAAAGACCATTGCAGAGCATATTGACTTCAATAACCCTGATATCCTTCTATCTGATAATATAACAGCAAATGTATCAATGTGGGAGAATGCAGGCGTAGATCCGGGTTTACTTAAGGCTTTGGAGTTGTACAAAAAAACATATGCTTCTGCCGACAACGGAGAACTCAGTGATAAGAGCGATATAGAAAAACTGCGCTCATTAAGCGCACCGCTTGCTGATGAAGTGGAAGCTCATGGAGCCGCTATGAAAGCGCGTGCCGAAGCTATGGACGCTAATTTAATTACGCCTACTCCGGATGTAGCTCCCGACAAGGTGTTTGATGCTATTATCGCTCCACATAAGGGTAAGGTGGTGATGGTTGACCTTTGGAACACATGGTGCGGACCTTGCCGCGCGGCTTTAGCTGCCAATGAGCCGGAAAAGAGCGGCGATCTATCATCAGACGACATCGTATGGATCTATATCGCTAATCAGACGTCGCCCCAGATAAAGTATATGACAGCGATAAAAGACATCAAAGGCATACATTACAAGGTGGATCAAGAACAGTGGGAAGCCATTACCAACCGTTTTGACGTAGACGGTATTCCATTCTATATTCTTGTTGACCGTGAAGGAAAAGCCACCGGTCGTCCTGATTTACGAGATCATAGTAAGTTCAAGAAAACTCTACTTGACGAAGTAGCAAAAAAATAGGTACTACATAGTGGTATAAATACCTAACAAAAATAATTGGGTACGCATTTCAAATATGTGTGCCCAATTATTATATAATACGTTTACTAAAGTTTCTGAACAATATATATGGAGTAGTGTTATAAATGTATAAACATAATACACTCACTACAATGAAAAAAATCTCAATTCTTTTATGTCTTCTTGTCATAGCCTTGACAGCTCCTGCAGTTGCTTACAGCAGTAATTTTTCACTTCTTCGTAAGAATAAGACATCACAAAACACAAAAGCGAAAGACAATAAGTCAGAATCCATTTATGAGGCTATCAGCCAACAGTATGCCAGTGGAAAAATTTCGGCCGACAGTGTTGTCAACCTCGCCTTATATCATAAGGCATGGAGTCCGGCATTAGCTGAACGGTGCCTAAATTTAGTAGCGAATAAAAATCCTCGCGCAGCTATGGAGCTTGGCGTAATCTATGCCTTCTCGCCTGAGTATGCCAAACAGTCAGCCGATGGAGTAAAGCTTCTTCAGGATGCGGCCAATGCCGGCAGTAATGAGGCAAATTGCTATCTTGGATTCTACTATTTCAACCACGGCGACTATACAAAAGCAAAGACATATTTTGACGCTTGTCATCCTATGGAGTACGGATTCGGATACGCAGCATTAGGAAGCATGTACACCACAGGCAATGGAGTCAAAGAGGATCTTGCAAAAGCTCGTGAAAACTATCACCAATCCGCTCTTAAAGGATACCCACGCGGTATGGCACTTTATGGGTTTAATCTTCGCGCAAGTGCTGCAGGACCGATAAATTATCCAGATTGTTTCTTCTGGCTATATGTATCAGGCGACTTGGGTGATGATGCCGCACGCACTACCCTATTCCTCCCCCGTCGCGGCGAGAATCGCGGCACCTCTGAAACAGCCCAAAAAGCACAGGAAGCCTTGACATGGATTGAAATGGTGAATTCAGGGAAAAAAATACAAAACGAGCCTGTATATAAAGAAGGATTCCTACCCGGTCTTAAAGACCGAGAAAAAGCCGCTGACCAAGGCGATGATTGGTCACGATTCTATCTCGGAAGTATGAATTACAATGGAGATTTCCTAAATCAGAATTATGCACGTGCCATTATGTATTATGAGCCTATATCAAAAAACGGCAAACTGCCTCGCACTGTATTGGCTGTAGTGAACGAGCGTCTCGCCAATATGTATCGTGAAGGAAAGGGCGTAAAAGCTGATGCAGCCAAAGCTGCCCATTATGCAAAATTGGCAGC
>CAZJKZ010000045.1:0-10654 GCA_964546885.1 uncultured Bacteroides sp. | reverse complement strand
GAAAAATTTGATTTATTTGACATATTTGAGTATTTTTGTGAAAATATTCACAAACACTATAAATTACTTAATTTATGCGTATAACATCATTGCTTAAAGGACTGTTAGCAGCAATAGCTTTAACGCTTGGCATAGCATCAGCCTCCGCAGAAGTAAACCAGAAGCCGTTTGTCGTGCCCGAACTGCGACAATGGGTCGGGAAAACCGGAAATTTCGTACCATCAGGCGATACACGTATTGTGTGTTCCTCAGAACAGGTTAAAGCCGTGGCTGAGGAATTTGCCGCTGATTGGCAAACTATGTTCGGCAAAAAATTGATTGTCGCATCTGACAAAGCTGTTAAAGGTGATATTTTGTTAACACTAAAGGCAGACAAGAACCTTGGCAAAGAAGGCTACAATATCGAAATTGGTGATAAAGTGACAATTACAGCCCCTGAGACTGTAGGTATATACTGGGCCACACGTACCCTACTACAGATAGCCGAACAGAGCGAACAACATCTGATGCCCTGCGGCAAAATCACCGATTATCCTGCCTACGGTCTCCGCGGCTTGTCGATGGACGTAGGCCGCAAATTCTTTCCAATGGATTATTTGGAGGATCTTGTAAAGGTGCTTTCATACTACAAAATGAATTCGCTCCGCATACATCTTAACGACAATGGTTTTCCTTATTATTTCGGCAATGATTGGGACAAGACCTATGCTGCATTCAGAATGGAAAGCGATTCATTTCCAGGCCTTACCGCTCGCGACGGATACTATACCAAAGATGAATTTCGCAATTTCCAGCGCACATCGGCCGCTCGATTTGTTGACATTGTGCCTGAAATCGATATTCCGGCTCACGCCCTTGCTTTCAGCAAATACAAAAAAGGCATAGGAAGCGAAGAATTCGGTCAAGACCACTTGAATCTTTTCAATCCGGAAACTATGCCATTTCTCGACGCTGTGTTTGAAGAATATCTTGGCGGTGATAATCCCGTGTTTATAAACGAATATATGCATATTGGAACAGATGAGTTTGGCAAAGATTATCCCGGTTTTGACAAAAAGAAAGAAACAGCCGAGCAATTCCGCGCCTTCATGGACCACTATATCCGCTTGGTGGAAAGCTACGGCAAAAAACCATGGGTATGGGGGTCGCTCTCCACGGCTCCCGGTGAAACCCCAATTAAGACTGAAGGCGTAATGCTGGATGCTTGGTACAACGGATATGCCGATCCTAAAGAAATGATAGAACTTGGATTTAAGCTCAACAGCATACCAGACGGAATGGTGTACATAGTACCGGCTGCCGGCTATTACCACGACTATCTTAACAATGAATGGCTTTATAACAACTGGACTCCTGCCCGCGTAGGCAATGTGCAGTTTGAGGAACAAGACCCCAACATAGTTGGCGGATATTTTGCAGTGTGGAACGACCATGTTGGCAACGGCATATCAGTGCAGGACGTGCATCATCGTATAATGTCGGCTATGGCTACAATGTCGGCAAAGCTTTGGGACGGCACAAACGTGAGCGTGCCTTTCGACGATTTTGATAAAGCGCGCACTGTACTTTCAGAGGCTCCCGGCATTAACAGACTTGCTCGCATAGGCAATGGCCAAGAGCTGGTGTATGAAGCTGCAACCGTCGCACCCGGAAGCATTAGTCCGATTAAAGAGATAGGCTACAATTACACAGTGGATTTTGATATCGAAGCTGTACCTGAAGAAGCGGGGACTGTACTATTCCGTTCGCCTGACGCTGTGGTATATCTCGCCGATCCTGTAAAAGGTCTGCTCGGATTTGCCCGCGACGGCTATCTGAATACTTTCAATTTCCGTCCCTATCCTGGTGAGAAGGCTCATCTTCGCATCACAGGCACCAATGACAACACCACTCTATGGGTGAACGGCGAAAAATACGAAAGCCTTGACAAAATCACCCAGTGGCACAACGAAGGCAAAAACAAGATGTACTATATCCAAACTCTTGTGTTCCCGTTGCAAAAAGCCGGCAACTTCAAAAGCCATATTAACAATCTTAAAGTGTACAATTACGTTAAAGAAGACTAATTACCTCCCAACTTGCCATAATAATAGCCGCAACTTTCTGAGCGTTGCGGCTATTATTATATTTTATCATAAGGCGCTGTAAGAAGGCGAAAATGTGTCACCTTGAGTAACATCGCCTGTGGCTATTCCCTTTTTTAACCAACGCACTCGTTGTTCCGACCTTCCGTGATTGAAACTTTCGGGCATCTCGCGTCCATAAGCTTTACGCTGGAGGTAATCATCGCCAATTTTACTTGCCACGTTTATAGCGTTTTCAACATCGCCCGGTTCAATCGAACCAAACATCTCATTGTCCTTATTTGCCCATACGCCAGCAAAGAAATCAGCCTGGAGCTCAAGGCGCACACTGATTTTGTTAGATTCAGCCTCAGACAGTTGAGACATCTGCTGATGGGCTTTTCCAAGTATACCCAGCTCATTTTGCACATGGTGTCCCACCTCATGAGCTATCACGTAAGCGTATGCAAAATCGCCACCCCCACCAATACTCTGCTGCATGGTCTTGAAGAAATCGAGGTCGATATACACCGTCTCGTCGGCACTGCAATAGAAAGGTCCGGTTTGCGAAGTGGCGTTACCACAACCTGACTGTACAGATCCATGGAATAATACCAATTTAGGTGCATCGTACTCTCCCCAGCCATTGGCACGAAATTGCTGAGTCCATACATCCTCTGTGCCTGCAAGAACCTTAGAGGCAAGATCGGCAAGACGTTCATCCTCGGCATCAGCTACATATTGCGTTTGACTTTCGGAGGAGAGGCCTCCATTATTCATCACATTGGTAAGCACATCGCCAATATCACCTCCTGAAAAGAGGGTGATCGCAGCAATAATGATAACCCCAATAATACCTCCGCCTACAGCTTTGCCTGTAGACGAGCGCCTGTCCTCAACATTTGAGCTGCGCCTACGTCCGTCTAATCTCATAAATTGTACGTGTTAATTTTTAAATCATTCTATTTCGGAAAATGCCAATGGAAGCAGTGACTTTACTGATGGCAAAATATACACTTTGTCTCTGCCCGCAAGATATACTTTAACACCACATCCTCCTATCTTTTCGTATTCGAGAAGCACTTGTCGGCATGCACCGCAAGGCGAAATAGGGTCAGAGATAAATTCATTGTTTACTCCTCGTGCAGCGATAGCAATGGATTTAAAACCGGCATCCGGATACGTGGCATGCGCATAAAAGGCTGCTGTGCGCTCAGCGCACAAGCCTGAAGGAAATGCTGCGTTTTCCTGATTGTTGCCTGATACAATCTCTCCATTGGAGAGCTCAATCGCCGCGCCTACTTTAAAGTCGCTGTACGGAGCGTAGGCACGATATGTAGCTTCGCGAGCAATATCCACCAATCGACGTTCGCTGTCGGAAAGCTCTGAAAAAGCCTTCTCTGTAATCATTGTGGTGATTTCAAGATTCTTCATGTGGCGTAGTTTTATCAGGACTCTTCTTCGTCGTATTTATCAAACAGGAAATCATTATATGGGAAACGAGCCATGTGAATCTCTTTGGCATGATTGTAGATCCGCTGCTTCAGCGTATCGATATTTATACCTTTTTTTGCTGATATGAACACACAGTTGTCGCCCAACCGCGCCATCCAGGATTGCTCCAACTCCTGAAGAGGGATGTTTTCACGAGTACGTTCGGTAAGGTCATCCTCATCTTTCTGAACGTACGAGAAAGCATCTATCTTATTAAACACCATTATCATAGGTTTATCGTTGCCATCGCACACTTCGTCAAGAGTGCGGTTGACAACCTCAATCTGCTCCTCGAAATTGGGATGCGAAATATCTACTACGTGGAGCAAAAGATCGGCCTCACGCACCTCGTCAAGAGTGGATTTAAACGAATCAACAAGGTGTGTGGGAAGTTTGCGGATGAACCCTACAGTATCGGTGAGAAGAATTGGCAAATTCTCGATCACGACTTTTCGCACGGTGGTGTCAAGAGTGGCGAAAAGCTTATTTTCCGCAAAGACTTCACTCTTGCTTAAAACGTTCATAAGCGTTGACTTTCCCGCATTGGTGTATCCAACGAGAGCCACACGAGTGAGCTTGCCTCGGTTCTTGCGCTGAGTAGCTTTCTGCTTGTCAATCTCCACCAGTTCTTTTTTCAGAAGAGAGATTCGATTGAGGATTATACGTCGGTCAGTCTCTATCTGAGTCTCACCGGGACCTCGCATACCTATACCACCACGCTGACGCTCAAGGTGAGTCCACATACGTGTAAGTCTTGGGAGAAGATACTGGTACTGTGCCAACTCTACCTGAGTCTTTGCTGTGGCCGTCTGCGCTCTGTTGGCAAAGATATCGAGAATCAGGCTCGTGCGATCAAGAATTTTCACTTTAAGAGCTGCCTCAATATTAGCCACTTGCTTTGAAGTCAAATCATCGTCAAAAATAGCCAGGTTGATGTCGTTCTCTTCAATATATTTTGCTATTTCCTCAAGTTTGCCTTTGCCCACAAAAGTACGTGGATTAGGGTAATCGGCACGCTGGAAAAACGTATTAACAGTCACCGCACCCGCAGTTTCTGCGAGAAAAGCAAGTTCGGCTATATATTCCATCGCCTTTTGCTCGGGTTGTGCCGGAGTTATTAATCCTACGAGCACGGCACGTTCGTTATCAAGTTGTTGTGTTGAGTGTTCTATCATCGTTGCAAATTGTAAGAAATCGTTTCAAATTAAACAATTATTATTCTTATAAGGTTTGAAATCATTGCAGACAAGATGCCACTATAGGATAAGATGTATCCTTAAGCACCACACGCCGTTCGCTGTTAAGAAGATAAAGCGAAGGAGAACGACGCATCACATACAGATCTTCAGGAGCTGACGTCTGCGCCCCTATCCACCCTTCAGGAAGCAAAACGAGTCCGTCGTTAGTAGTGTTCAGATCAATCGCCACAACATTGATTTTGCCGTCGTTAATTGAGCTCGAAAGTTTTTCATCAGCTTTCATCATTTCTATAGTTTTCTGGCAATCAGTACAGTCATTATCGTAGAAGATAAGTATGGTGTAAGGCGCATGCGGCGCGATCTGGCTCAGACACGTAGATGCAATGGCGAAATCAGGTGCAACCGAACCAACAGCATTCTGCTTTATTTCCTTAAGCAGACCTTTGTATCGCTCGGCATTAGCTGGACTGGCATTAATCGCCTGCTCAAGATAAATCTCAAACATGGTGTCGCTCTGAAAAGGCGACTCTATGTCATAGAGATATTTCTCAGCCGTCTCCGACACACGTCGCAAAGCGTCCGGCGATACTGCAGCTTGATTTACCAGCGCACGCATCGACGAGCGAATGGCATCGATACCGGACGTTTTAGGCAGCAGGTAGACAAAATTGGAGAATGTCTGTTCAAGAAGCAACGTATCGGCTAACTTTGACTTATCAGAAAAATCCATTGCATCCCAGAAATGCATCATCATATAGTCAGCTTTGGCTGACGGAGACGTGATGGAATCCGGTATTGCTGGCAGAGGCAACTCGTGAGCGTCCAACTCCACCGGCTGCTGAACAGAATTGATGATTTCAGCGTTAGAATTTTCCGCACTATCGCTTGTACGGGCACAGGAAACAATGGCAAAAGCGGCAAGTAAGTATAATATTTTCCTCATATTGATAATGATTTGTGCAAAGTTATCTATTTTTTTCGTAACTTTGCTTATTAATTGGTAAAAAAGATGCACTGGAATCAACTAATCAACGACAAACGCTTCGGGCTCGAAGGCTACCACGACCCAAAAAAAGGCAGCGTGCGCACCGATTTCCGCCGCGATTACGACCGACTTGTGTTTTCTTCGCCTTTCAGACGATTGCAGAATAAGACACAAGTATTCCCACTCCCAGGAAGTATATTCGTGCACAACCGTCTGACACATTCTCTGGAAGTGGCATGTGTAGGCAAATCGCTTGCCGACTCGATAAGCGCGGAGCTTAGACAAAAGTACAGCAAGGAAGAGTGGAGCCGAGTGTTTTTCGATCTCGGCGACATTGTGGCAGCCGCTTGTCTTGCCCACGACTTGGGCAATCCACCTTTCGGTCATTCGGGAGAGAAAGCTATATCGTCGTTTTTCAGCGAAGGAGCCGGCAAGGTGGTAGAGCCTATGCTGTCGCGCAGCCAGTGGCTTGATCTAACACATTTTGAGGGGAACGCCAACGCATTCAGGCTTCTCACTCACCAATTCAATGGCCGTAGAGACGGAGGCTTTGCAATGACCTACTCCATGTTGGCTTCTATTGTGAAGTATCCCTATGACTCATCACATGCAGGGAAAAAAGGAAAATTCGGTTTTTTCACCTCAGAATGGGATTCTTATCGCAGGATAGCCGAGACGTTGGGCATACGACGCTTTGAGCAGGCAGATGGATCAATGATGTATGCAAGGCATCCTCTTGTGTTTTTGGTGGAAGCGGCCGACGATATCTGCTACGAGGTGATGGATATCGAAGACGCTCACAAATTGAGAATATTATCTACAGCTGAAGTGTGCGACCTTCTTTCGGAATTTTTTGACGAGAACCGTCGCAAACACATTCATGAAATAATGTCAAAATTCTCTGATCCGAATGAGAAGATTGGCTATTTGAGATCATGCGTGATAGGGACACTTGTTGACTGCTGCGCACGCGCATTCATCCAAAATGAAGAATCAATCCTCGAAGGCGACTTCACGACTCCCCTACTCCGGCATATACCTCAACGCCAGAAAGAAGCATATGCGCACTGCAACGAAATATCTTGGAAAAGAATCTACAGCGCGTCAGACGTAGTGGATATAGAGATTGCAGGTAACAGGATTCTAACATTCCTATTGGAAAAGCTTACAGAAGCGGTGCTACACCCAGAACTCAACTACTCTCGGCTCCTTCTTTCACAGGTGCCTCAACAATATGATGTACATTCCAACGAGCTTTTCAACCGCATTCAAGCCGTAGTGGATCATGTGTCTTCGATGACCGACGTGTACGCTCTCAACCTTTACCGAAAACTCAACGGCCATTCACTGCCGGCTGTGTGAATGATTAAATAACAATTAGAATTTTACATTTTTAAAATATGACAGAAAAAAGCTATATATTACCCGTAGACAAATTTGCGGAAAGAGCAACACCTTTCTATTATTATGACATGGAGCTTTTGCAGGATACAATATCAGCCATAAAGCAGGCTATGCCAGAAAACACACAGATGCACTATGCGCTTAAGGCAAACTCCAATCCACAGGTGCTGAGAGCGCTCGCCGCGGCTGGATTCGCAGCTGACTGTGTGAGCGGTGGAGAAATAACCACAGCTATCACAGAAGGCTTCAACCCGTCGACCATCGCATACTCGGGCGTAGGCAAAACCGACCAGGAAATCGCACTCGGACTGAGAGCCGGCATCGGATGCTTCAATATAGAGTCGATTGAAGAACTGAAGATTGTGAGCGAAATAGCCACTGCAATGGGCAAAGTGGCTCCGATAGCTCTGCGTGTCAACCCGAATATCGACGCCCACACTCATCACTATATTACAACCGGTCTTGAAGAGAACAAATTCGGCATTGACCTGCGTATCCTCGACAAAGCAATGGAGCAGGCTTTGAAGCTCCCCTCTCTGAATCTCAAAGGTCTGCACTTCCATATTGGATCTCAAATTACGAGCATGGAGCCATATGCCTTGTTATGCGAACGTATTAAGGTTGTAGTCAGCCATTATGAAGAGCAAGGCGTGAAATTTGAAAGCATAAATGTTGGCGGCGGTTTGGGCATCGACTACGAAGACCCGGATGAGAATCCAATACCTGATTTCAAAGGATATTTCGACACATTCTCAAAAGGCCTTGCCCCAATAATGGAAGGCAAGACGCTGCATTGCGAACTTGGACGGGCCGTTGTGGCACAGTGCGGATCACTGATCTCACGCGTGATATACGTGAAATTGGGAGCAAGCAAGAAATTTGTTATCATCGACGCGGGTATGAACGACCTTATACGTCCTGCCCTATACGGAGCGGAACATGTGATACAAAATCTCACTTCTCACCGTAAGACCGAGAAATACGACATAGTGGGTCCTATATGCGAGACTTCAGACACATTCGCAACTGACTATCACCTCCCCGCCACAAAGCGTGGAGATATCCTTGCGATTCGCTCTGCCGGAGCTTACGGAGAGTCGATGTCATCGACCTATAATATCCGCCGACTTGTGGGCAGCGAGATATACGATAAGCCAAAATATTAATAAAAGATATTATATCCTAAAAGATTTATACTATGGCATTTGAAGAGATGACCAACCGCGTGGGCACTAATTCCACAAAATGGGATTCGCGCCCCGACGTACCGGCCGATGTAATACCTATGTGGGTGGCCGACATGGATTTCAAAACTTATACACCTATTATCGAAGCACTTCACCATCGCGTGGAACAAGGCATATTCGGATATACATTCGTGCCTAAATCATATTATGAGTCAATCGACAGCTGGTTCACAAAGTACCATGGATGGCACATACCTGCAGAGCAAGTGATATATACATCAGGTGTGATTCCTGCCCTATCAGCAATAATAAAGGCTCTGACAATACCCGGCGACAGCGTTATACTGCAAACTCCGGTTTACAACCACTTTTTCACGTCGGTTCGCAACAACGGATGCTATTTGGCAGAAAACACACTGAAGATTGTGAATGAAGAGACTTACGAGATAGATTTTGACAACTTACGCCAACTCGCCGCCGATCCTCGCTGCAAGTTGCTAATATTATGTAATCCTCATAATCCGGGGGGCAGAGTATGGAGTGCGGACGAATTGCGCAGAATAGCCGAAATATGCAGAGACAATGATGTGGTGGTGGTAAGCGACGAGATACATTGCGAGCTGACATACAGACACGAATATACTCCGTTTGCTTTAGTAGCAGAAGGCTGTCCGTGGGTGGCATGCGTCTCGCCATCAAAGGCCTTCAACATTGCCGGGCTGCAGATAGCAAATATTGTATGTCAGGACGAGAAGATGCGTGCAAAAATAGACCGTGCGATCAACGACAACGAAGTGTGCGACGTAAATCCTTTCGGCGTGATAGCATTGCAGGAAGCATACTCTGAGGGCGGCCATAAATGGCTCAAAGAGCTGTGCACATATATTTATAAAAATTATGAAATCCTCAAAACTTTCTTCACCCAGAATTTCCCGCAACTTAGAGTCTTTAACCTTGAGGGTACATATTTAGCATGGGTTGATTGCCGTTCATTAGGGATGACTTCCGATGATCTCGAAGAATATCTGATCCAAGAGGCGCATGTATGGCTCAATGCAGGGAAAATGTACGGACGCGACGGCGAAGGCTTTATGCGTATAAATCTTGCTTGTCCTGAAGAGCGTCTACGCGCGGCTCTGGACAGGCTAAAACCTGCGTTACTAAAACTCACTGTTGGATGATAAGCTGTAGAGCACTAATTAGTGCTCTACAGGTATCTTTTCGATGCGTCGCTGATGGCGGCCGCCATCAAAGGGAGTGTTAAGGAAAACCTCAAGAATATCTATGGCCACCTCGGGCGAAATAAAACGCGCGGGCATAACCAGCACATTTGCGTCATTGTGCTGCCGAGCGAGTCGGGCGATTTCGGGCGTCCAGCACAAAGCGGCGCGTATTCCTTTATGCTTATTAAGAGTCATGCTTATACCGTTGCCTGTGCCACACATTGCGATACCAGGATAATTGCGGCCTGCCTCAATAGCGGATGCGCAAGGATGCGCAAAGTCGGGATAATCGCAGCTGTCACCACTGTAGGTGCCGAAATCTACGTAATCAACGTCTTGCGATTGCAGATAGCCCTCAATAATACATTTAAGCTCGTAGCCGGCGTGGTCGCTACACAGCCCTGGGACTAATCCTTCTTTTAAAATAGACATATTCCTTATAATTATTATTTAGATTTTGGTGACGCAAAATTACGAATAATCACCAAATACGCAAAATAATTATCGACATAGACGTTCAGAATATCGGGAAGAATGAGCGCCGCAGCGTTAAATTTTGTAAATTTAGGATAGTTGACGAAAATATTATGCTTTTACTTTCGCAATTTTAATTTAAAAAGCTTAAATTTGCAGCATAGAAAAAGAAAATGCGATTAGTTAACCATTAGTACACTATAATACATATTATTAATCAAAATACCAACCCTTACATGAGTAAAAGAGTCTATTTGTTTGGCGACGGAAAGGCAGAAGGCAATGCCTCTATGCGTAACCTCCTCGGAGGCAAAGGCGCCAACCTCGCTGAAATGAATCTTCTGGGTATGCCCGTTCCTCCGGGTTTTACTATCACAACTGAAGTGTGCACAGAATACACACAATACGGCCGCGACGAAGTAGTTGCCAAGATAGGCAAAGACGTTGAAGCAGCTGTAAAGCATGTAGAAGAACTTACAGGCAAAAAGTTCAACGATCCCGAAAATCCGCTCCTCGTATCCGTACGCTCAGGCGCACGCGCTTCGATGCCCGGCATGATGGACACAATCTTAAACCTCGGACTCAACGAAGACGTTGTAAACACCATTGCAAACAAGTCCGGTAA
>CAZJKZ010000044.1:0-20630 GCA_964546885.1 uncultured Bacteroides sp. | reverse complement strand
GCAGCCCCCTCACTTCCCTTATTGTTTACGTCCAGGAAATAGCCGGCTCCCTGAAGGGTTATAGACTTGTCGACAACGATATCACCATAGGATTTCGATGAAGCTTCGAGAATTATTACATCTCCATCAGCAGCATCCGCCATAGCGGCTGCCGGTGTGAGATATTGAGCGCCTTCGCTCTCAACATTATTGACTCTTAGTGTACGGGCTCCTATAGTAGTAGCAACAGCAAGAGCCATCAGAAATAGAAATAATTTTTTCATATTTATAGTAGTTAAATAGAGATTTAGAATCGTGATTCTTCGAGAATTATTGCAAAATTACCTTTTTTGTCGACATAACCTGTAGGTACAGAGGAATTAGAGGAAATATATAGCAAGAGGTCATCGCTGTAGATTTCTCGTTCAGGCTGTCCGATACGGTCGAACGTTTTCGGATCAAAACGAAGCCAATAGTCAAGTTCGTGTCTTAAATAATAGTTTCCCTCATAGTACACGAATTCATTGCGTTCCATATCGAGATGCATTGAAAGATGGTCAGTCCATGCAAGTCGATTAAAAGATGAGTCAATGGTAAAGTAGACATTATGGAAATAATCCCAATTAGCTTTCGGATCTTTCACCTTTACACCGATTATTGCATAACCATTTTGGAACGGACTTATGTAAAAATATGCTCCATCTTTATCTTCTCCATACTTATTTATAGGTCCTAAAACAAATTCTCCATTATGGTCCATATAATATCCATCACCTCTGCGGTCGAGAACCATTGAATATCCTGAATCAAAGTCGGACGGGCGCTCTGTGAACTTAGGTGCAATTACCATACGGCCTGTTTTATCAATAAAACCCCAGCGTAGTTCGCCATCCGATTCAGTCAAAACAGCTGCAAGACCGTCAGAAAAATCAGCTGCCAAAGCATAGGTGGGTTCAATCACCACATTTCCGGATGCATCTCGGAAGCCCCAAAGCGGAGGTGTGTCAGGTGTTGCTTGTTTAACGAAAGCCGTTAGTCCCTCAGATTGCTTACGTATCAGAGAAGGAGCATTGAATTTGAGCGTATGGTTATAGTCTGAGCCGCTGGTAAAATTGAGATTAGAAAACACGTATTCACCTCTCGCATTAACATACTTCACCTCAATCGGCTTGAATGGGCTTGCCGGACGCTCTATCACTAAAGCTGTACCGTCAACAAAGTGTGATGCAGCTATAACATTAGGCAACTCCTTTACGATATTTCCCTGGCGGTCGCGTATGCGTGCGCTATTCTGACCACTACCGTCAAGCACCTCCATTACCACACCGCCACTGAAGCGCGGCATTTTTCCCTCGTTGGTTTCTATAACATCAGTGTCAAATAGACGCTTGCCATGCTTGTCGATATAGAAAGCCTTTTTACCGTCGTAGATGTAAGCTATCCCATCGAAAAAGGATGAAAGATAGGGAGTGTCTTCTGTTACTATTACTTTGGCTGTTGACGCAGTGACTTCGGGTGCTTTCGAAGGGCAGTCGTCGCCTATAGTGCCTTTGTGCAGCCCTTTCACTATAGCATCGTCTGCTGTATCGTCATTAGCTGCCGCAGGTTTATTTTGCGTATTCGATTTAATGTCTCCTGTTGGTTTCTTAAGGGTTTTCTCAGCGTCTTTTACCACAGCGCCGGCTTTATCTTTTAGTCCTTTCAGGAATTTCTGCGCATGCATTTCGCCGGCATACCCGCACATACAGAGCGCCAGCAAAAAAATAATCTTTTTCATAGTTGTATCAATAGATATCATATTTTATAGTTATGGTGCCTTCTCCTTTACAGCGACGGCATATACCCGGATCGGAGGCACATTTACGGCACGCTGCCGGATCAAAATAAGCGTCCCCGTCGCAGTGAGGACATATCCCGGTGCCTTCGCATGAAGGGCATGTCTCTGTGGATTCTGCATCGCTTGTGTCGAATAGTCCGCTGATGAGCACGCCCATTGGATCTCCTCCAAGCATATCGCCCATCATCTTGTTGGCAAGTTTTGATCGATCAATCTTAACATCGGAGTCAGCAAGGACAACTGTTTTTGCTTCGCCTATATCCTCAATATCCATACAGGCGGCACTAACTCCAAGTTTAATACCGTTTTTACGGTTGCTGTCCATGTCTATCCACGTGTAGGGAACAGGTATCACCAACTTACAAGCATAGTTGTCATTAGGAATACTGACAGCACCAAGACTTACAGCCTCGCCCAGATTATCGCCAAGTATGTCCCCGTCGCCATCAAGAGGATTCACAGAGCATATGACGCGTTTCCCCGCCAATCCTTTAGCTGTAACGTTGACAGTGACTTCAACACACATACCGGCGTTATCGAGAAAGATACCATTGTCATTTATTCGCACCATACGCTTATTCATACCCATATTTTCTATCTTTACTGCGCCGATAGATATTGTGGCAGCTTGGACTGTAGCGTAAACTATCCCAAACAATAGGATTGCAAAAAGTGAATAGAATTTTTTCATTGATTATCTTTTATATTATTCCTGCGTAGCAATTCTTCATCCATGAATATTTGATAGCTTAAAAATGGTTTTGGTACTGGATATATCGTGAATTCGTGAAAGGAACTCGTCCAACCACGAATTCACGATATAGGATTATTCGCCGTACACTATGGTAGTGGTTGTGTTGATAATGCCGAGAATACTCTTTTTCTGGCTATCAACATGGCTGATACGGGTGATACCGCCATTCTTGGCTGCTGCATCAATAGATGCATCACCGATAGCGATAAGACCGAGGTAGGCACTTGCAGACGATTTCCCTACCTTAGATCCGCGAACATTGGAGGTGGCCATTTCTCCTTGCTTTAGGTCGGTATAGATACCGCCCATGCCGGCTTGAGTTGCGAGACAGCTGTTAAGACCCACCATAAGGCCTGCCACAGCTAAAATTTTTGTGATTTTTTTCATAATGGTTTATTTTTGGGGTTAGCTATTACTCTTTTTACATTCGTGCTTCGCGTTCCATTTCCAGAATACGGTCTAGCTCTTCATCTGAAGGCATTTCGTCAGGGTCAAATTCAGGCACATGATCAAACCCTGTTGTAAGGAAGCCGTCATCCTTGCTTAGTTTTACCTGTGCATCGCAATATTCTTTAACAGGATTGCTAAGATTGGAATATTTTGATTTTATAGTCGGGAGAAAATCTTTGACAAGTTTTCCAACCTTATTAGAGGTTTTTCCTGCATTAGAAATTATGGATATACTGGCTAATCCCTTGGATTTTACAATATTGGGTAGTTCCTTAACAAGATTTACATATTCAGAAGCTATAGGGGTAGAAGAGTTTATAACATTGGCAAGATATGCTGCTCCTTCCACCATTTCAAATTTAGCTCGTGTTGAATCATATGGTCTGTTCTGTGCATCCACAATAACGATAGCTACAGTGTCGCCATTTTCTACTATTGACCGCATAGAATACACCGGCAGGCTGTCGCTTATAGTCTTTATTTCCTTGAAAAGTTTGTCGCATTTGTCGTTTAGATTATCCACCCTTGGTTCTCCTGTCTTTTCTGGAGTTTTCCAGTCGATATTTTCGAGCATTTCCATCAAGGTTTTTGGCTTGACACCTTTTTTTCCATAGGATGGTACAGAGGAAGCGACTATCGCTACCACTGAAAAAATTACAATAAGAAATTTTTTAATCATATGTTTATGTATTAATTATTTTGAAGATAACACAACTTCGATTTTCACTATTCCATATCCATCAACTTTGAGATCTTTAATCTCATATTCGGCTTTATCATAATTAATGCATTTTTTCCCATTTTTGTCCTTTGCATTATTTTCGATAGGTAAGATTTCCATTTTTCCTTCTCCTTTGACAAAAAGTTCGGATATCTGATTGTTCAGCGTTACATTTATTCGACTATCTTTGACTTTTATACGCGGGATTATCCCTCTTTTTTTGTCATTATAGAATGGGATTACCTTATTATTTTTTCCGCTGAATTTCAACATCACAGTAGGCTGATCAGTCAGTTCTGAAGAAATCGTATACAAATTGTCTTTGGCTTTTTTTGCCTCTTTGAAAACGATAATGAGTGGAATATTTCTTACACCATCAATAGTCCTTTGATAATCGAGATAAGCCTGGAAAGCTTGCTCTAACTCAATACCAGAATTTTTAGCGATTTCATATATATTGTAGTAAGCTTGGCTTAATTGTTTAGCTGAAGTTTCAATTTTGGAGTTAATATTGGTGAGTGCCCGGTTTCGTTCTTCAAGATTTGAAAATTTCTTATTCCCTGTAATAATCCTGCTCCATTCCATATCGTATTCTTTAAATGGAGTAGATTCTTTTTCTATGACTTTGATAGCCTCTTTTACTCTATTATTATCAAGGAATGAAAGACAGTTTTGAGCGAACTCGTATTCTGTCGCATCTTCAAAATTATTTTTGTATAGATTTCTTGCAGTCTCGAAATTCAGATCTGAAAGATTATTGTTGGCCATTTCCATTATCAATGAAGGAGCTGCAATAGTTACATTATACACTTTTTGCGGTTCAAGGCAATCTATACCGAGGTCTTTTAGTGTTATTGATTTAGAGCCGTAACTCGTATATTCCGGAGGAGTGAGTGTGAAAATCTCGTCTGTTTGTGTGATAGGTCCGTTTGTATCTATGGTTTTTACATACATAAAAATTGAACCGTCTTCTGCATGTATGGGCGCTGTAGAAATCTTAGATTTTACACTTGGATCACGAAAAGGAGTTTTGATGATTAATAGGGCGCTTTTGGCGGTAGATTCTTTGCCTTTCTTGTCTGTATACGTGTAAGTGACAGCCTCGTTTCCCATCGCTCTGGTATCATTACCATCAAGATATGCGGAGGCAGAAAGGGCGTTTAAATTTCCTTGATTGGCTATATTATTTGCGTCTTCGAATTGTGGAAGAGTCGGGTTAGTATCAGCAAAAAGCTTGTTCTTTATTTCCTCAGCCTTGACTTCAGCATTTATAAGTCCCGTTCTTTTGAAGATTTTGGCATAGGTGAGCCTTGCACGATACATGTTTCTGTCGCGCTCTTTTGCATCAGTAGTATTCAAGGCATTTCTTTCAAACTTCTCTGCATCCGCCTTGAATATAATGAGTGAGTCAATAGTCTCAAGACGAGTATTGGCTACCGCTTTCTCTTCCGATCCCGATACAGGGTCTTCGGCAATTGTAGAAAATAATTCTTTGGCAGTAGCAAAATCCAGATTGTAATATGCCTTGACCGCTTCTATATAGCTGGCAGAAGGAACTTGGAGTTTGATTTTATAAATATCTCCTCCTTTAAGAGACTGCTCTCCCAAATAATCTTTGAAAATAATCTGGCAATTATTAAAATCCGGGTGATGGAGAGTGATGCCTTTGACTGCTCCATTTGTCCATGAAGCCACATAGGCATTATATATTTCATCATCTTCGTAAGGACGAAGTACATATTTGTCCTCCACTGGTAAAATGGGACTACCGTTTATGTCCTTTTGGTTTGCGTCTTCGACCTCAAACAGAAACAAAGCCCATGGTCTCTTATCGAATTCATTGACAGGACCATTAGGATCAGATCCACACTGCTCAATGGTCTCTACTTTAATATCGCACAGTTGGGCTATGCATTCAGTAGTGCCGGTTATGAATAGACATATCAAAAGTGCTAAAAATTTGTTCATTAATGGATATCCTTAAAGATTAAAAAATTGATAGTTGTACTAATGATAAATACACTAATTAATGGGTAGGTAGCGTGAAGTCCTCATCTGAAAATTGTTTCGGATCGTCCGGATGTGTCCATGCACGAACCAAAATAACCGGTTGTTCCGGATTCTTGAAGTCCCACAGTACGAATAGACGTCCGACATCAGAGTATCGTGTGGCATTCCACTCTTGTGTGCACCACACCATATAATAACGAGGCATTTTACTGCCTTGACCGTCCGGAACGAGTATTGTAGCATTATAGCCGTATTCCTGATCTTTAAAATTAACATTAATTTCCTTATTATTACGAAATACTTTGGACATAGATGACATATATTGTTCACGGGTCTTTACGAAATAGTCGAAAGTCTCGACTTGCTTGAACTCTGCCATTTTCCCTGCTTTTTGTGATGCCCGTACACCTGTGATAATGACTGCGTCTTGATCAAAAAGTGACTTGAGATAATTTAAATCCTTGCTTTCATATGCCATTTTTAGTTGATCCATCCAATAGACAAGCATCTTGCGATTCTCCACATCTTGTACAGTAACTCCTTCTTCTATCAATTTGTTATATTGAGAACGAGGCATAGTTATATTGAAATCTGTAATGGTGCCGTTTGATGAAAAATTTATAGCAACCTCAGAATATTTACTTTTATTAGGTGTATCAACAGGGTAAAGTCGAACAGGAATATTCCGCACCTGATAGCTGTGTAAATTGCTAAGATTAAGTAGATTCTCTCTTATATATGGAGCAACTCCATCATCACTTTCTACTTTAAAAGGTTGGTATTTCCAAAGCTGCAATATTGATGATTTGGCAGCATCAGTGATGGGTATACCCTTGAAATTAAGAGTTTTTGACCCTTTTTGCTGTGCTTCGCTCATCATCGTAAGCAGATTGACAACATTATTTTCCATTGCTGTTTTGACAGCAGCTGATAGAGAAGATCCACCTCCGATAATTTTGAATTCTATCACATTGCTCTCAGCACCAAAAACCGTAAATATTGATGCTAAAGTGATTAAAATGGATGTAATAAAAGGTTTCATATATATGCTTATTATTAATCGAATAGAAATTATCTTCTGCGAAACCATAGCCCTTTAGAATAGTTGTAGAGGGCATCCGGTTGTCCTGTCCTAAAATTTTTGCGGTAGCCCCTAATCTCCGGACCCAGTACTGTGATTTGGCCATTATCCTCTACCACCCAATAGGAAGCGGCAGAATTGTGGCTTTCACGCGGAGATCCATAATTGGACAGGAAGCTTTTATTTTTAAAACGATATAGTATTTTAGTGGCATCCATTAGCGAATTGGAGTTATGAAGAGAGGTGATGACTTCTTGTAAGGCAGCCGGAATAGTGGATATACCACTAATTTCACTGGCTATCTCTGTGGGTACTTGTGCTGCAAAATCTTCACCAGATACAGTCTCAGTCTCTTCGAATGGAATGTTTTCGGTATTGGTATCATATGCCACTGTTTCATCATTCGCCCGGTTTGGTGAATTTTCAGAAGTTATCTCACCACTAACACTCTCGTCATTTCTCGGATTATCTTCTTTGGGTACAACGTTAGAAGGTGCAGATCCGTTACTTGCACTTATGAGATCCTCACGTGAGGAATATACAAATACTCTGGTAAAGTCACCACGAGGGATAATGATTTCCTTAACCGTGCTTTTTATCGCCTCATCGCTTATTTTAGCACCGTGATTATTCGTTTCAACATAATTCTTAGACATATCAATTAATTGTCTCATGGCATTGCTGCGAGCTTCATCCTCGCTTGGTGCAGTTGACTCAGCATTGATATATTTCTCAGTATTTTTTTGAATCTTTTTCACCTCTAAAGCTGGACTTTGAGCCATCGCCGAAGCACCTAAAAGGGACATTAGAATTATTACCAAAAACTTAGTTTTCATATCCGTTTCTATATTTGTAATTTAGCTATAACTTGCTATTTTGCGAAGAGATTCTTTATATCGTGGGTAGGGAGGTATGGAGTAAGGCGTATGTCTATATCTCCCTCTCGTCTTGGGAGAGTAGTAGTATCAAACGAGATGCTCAACAAGTGTTCGTATCCCGCTGATTCGTTTACCATCTCATATAGTGCAGTGATTCTATCCTGTGCTGGAAAAACATTCTTAATACCAAAATAAGGCGTGCACCCTTCATGAAAGAAATAATTAATGAGAGAATTAAGAGGTATAGTGAAATACTCATATTTACCTCCGTAGACATGCATCCGTATCTTTGCATTATAGTGATTGGCTATTTCGCCTGTTACAAGCAGATTAGCCAGGCTTTCCACTGGATATGCCGGGCTGAATAGAAGGGATGTCGCAGAATCGCACATAGTGTAATACCTATCATTATTGATTATAGGTAATACGCACGACTTGCCTTTAAGAATATAATAATCTACATTGTTTGAATCACACTTTATAAGTTTTGACATATCAGGCATAGATTTCGAACGCAATGTAGTATCCATGTTGATAATTCGGTTGCTAAGTCGATTGACGGCTTCGTCCGCGACATAACCTTCGAGAAGTCTATAGGATGCGGGAAAATTTATGGTGAACCATGGACGGGCGCCTTGCGCCCATTCAACTTTGTAATACCGCCCATTTTCAAGATTACAGGAAAAAGTCAGAGTTGTGTCTTCCAGAACTTTGTGAAGCGTTTTTAAATGGCCTTTTTCAATAGATATATTTTCTGTTTTAAAGGAATTGGGGTAGGAATAACCGAGATGGTATTCAAGTAGGAGTCTTTCAATAAAATCATAAACAGGTGATGGTTTCATTTTCCGGCGATATTCACTGGTGAAGAGTTGGATGCCTACATGAGTCAATTCGCCATTGGCAACACATATTGTCAACGGATATTGTCCCCAATTATACACTCCATAATACTCTCCATTAGCAAGGGTATCGGTAATACCAGAAATATTCGCAACATTGCATAGCGATTCCAAACGTGCTGATTTGTATCGGTCAGACATCATTCCGGCCGATACAAATCCAAAACACATTAGTAGTGTTAGTACGCTTGTCAATATACGAGCGAATTTTGCCATAACTGTTGAATACTATAATCTTTCATTCAAGCCGGTGAGCAATTGGGCTTCTCCGTTTTTCATAAAAAGTTCACCTCTAATCAAACGGCCGTCCTTAATTTCAAAATTTTTAATTTCGTCTCCGGCATGCAGATATATAGTCTCATCTTCAAACCCTTTAAGATCAAGATTATACCCTCGATTAAAAGTTATCACTTTACCATCCGCAGATAAGGTGGCCGCCCCACCAAAAATCAGTTTAGGTTGTGGTTTAGGTGGAGTAATAACGGAATCTGTAGTAATTGAATCTGTAGTAATTGAGTCTTTAGTAGTTGGGTCTATAGCAATTGAGTCTGTAGTAATTGTATCCTTTGGGACAGGATTAGTTCCTTCAGGATTAGGAGTAGGTTCATTATTCGTGTTTCCTGCGAATATAAGTACTACAATAGCGGCTATGACTACTACTGCTACTCCGATGATAATTTTACCATACTTCTGCCAAAATGTTTTGGGTGGAGGACATTCGCGCAGAGGCTTGTGGCACTCTTCGCACTCAAATTCTTTTCGAGAGGGTATTTGTTGCACTTCTTTCGATTTACATTTTGAACAGCTGTCATTCAGACAAATACCATAACGATAACGCAAGTGTTCATTTCTATTGTTTGCCATATTATTTTTTGATATAATTATAAATTTTTACATAACAGGAGGCATTCCGGAAGGCATGATAGGAGGCATTCCGGATACGGGAGGAGGCATTTGGGGTCCGAATAGAGATTTCAAACTATCGACTTGACCTGCTGGAACCCATGTCGACAGTCCATCCATCCAGACTTTTGATTCCGGCGTCAGCTGTTTGTTTTTTACCATTTGTTTACACAATTCTCTATTGTAAGGCCCATAATGAGTACCACCAACAGCAATGTAAAGACTGATTTCGGGTTCTTCAATCGGAGGTGGAAATGCTCCTGGCACCGGCGGAATATTTGGAATTGTTGATGGAGGTGTATTAATTCCAGACTGAACGTAATTAATTGGCTGTTGTGAGGCTTTCTTTTCAGCGGCTTTTTTAGCTGCAACTTCTTCAGCATTATCTACGGCAAAAATCAAGGGGAATTGAGATCCATCACCTTCGCTATGAAGCAGAATCGCATTGCCCGCATCTGTGTTTGGATTACCTGTATGAAGGAAGTTATCATATCGTCTCTGATAAGGTTGCATCCAGTCGATTGCACGCATTGGGTAGCAGTAAGTTACGGTAATTATGGACAGCTCGTCCTTACGAGGGCTCTTTCGGTTAATGGTAATTGTCGTACGCGCTATGATTTGGTTGAATGAGTTTTTAAATGCCTCTTCAAGTTTATCTGCAAAGCGTTTCAGCCCTACGTTTTCGTCAGGCGAAGGTATTGACACCAAAATAGCTCTCTTGTTAATACTTGCCGGATTGGTGGGAGAGAGATTGCCTTCGTTATTACGAAGATGAAGTTGTATCTGATCATTGTTGAGTTTCAGATACACACCGCTCTGTTGCACTATCTTATTGGCAAACGCTCTTATATCATCATCAGTCTTAAGTTGCTGCTGGAGCTGGGTGAGAATGTTGAGCCCGAGCACTTTTTTCTCAGCGTCTGCTTTTTCGTTATGTTTTGTGCGTACAATTTCACTAAGTTTGATATCGAAGGCATCCTTAATGTCATCTATATTGATATCATTAGCTAATACACCGAAGTTGATGAAATCTCTTTTTGGAAGAATAGCTTCGCGTAATTGACGAGCAATATTAGGCATATCTATTTTGTCGATTTTTACATCGATTTCAAATTCATTCATGGCCTCTTCTTCGCTTACTTCGATGATTGCTCCTCGCATGTCTTCGAGACCTTTATTGATCTTGCATTGAGCGGTCACCAATTTTTCAGTCTCTTCAATTGCATCGCTAATCTTTTGGCCGAACGCAGAAATATCTGCGTCGAGTTTGCCAATTTCGACTGAGATTTTAGCGGCCAATTTCTTTGCGAACTCCAAAGCGACAAGGCGTGTTTTTGACGTATAATAATCGGTGAGAATACTCTGATGCTCGGAATAACGACGGGAACCCACACCTACCATACGTTGCAGTATGCCGAGTCGGCTCCATTCCTCCACATTGCCTTTTCGATCCTCTTCGATGGCTTTTAAATTGTTGGATTCATCCTTAATCTCACTTTCTATCTCTGTGCGTATTTCGCCGATTCGCTCGATAAGCAACTTTGACACGCGCTGAAGCTCTATAATTGAAATGTCGCCGAGTTTCCATTTCTCGAAAAGGCCGTGTTCGATGTTTCTACGTACTTCTTTTGCCATTTCAGGGATGGCTCGCTCTTTTGCGGAGTAGAAATCCTCTACGCCGTCCTCACGGAAATGTGTGGTGTAGAAGTCGGCGAGAATATTGTCAAGTTCGTTGAGCGGGTTATTACTTTTTTTTGCTTCCTCGGCATAACCGATTGCCTTGTCATGCCAGTAATCATTGAAAGTAGGGTAATCAGAATCCGATTCGAGTATCTTCTTTTCCAAAGTCAGATGCTCAAAGTCGAGATTCCACGCCTGTTGGTTTTCTTTAGAGAGATAATCGCGTCGATAATCTTTATTACGCTCTTCATTAACGAACCCCTGGTTTTCACGCCAATTGTTGAATTTGAATTGGTATAGAATTGATTCGCCGAGAGTATATGTGATATGCTTTAGCACGCGAAGCTCAGGGTAGATCACACGTTTGATGCCAAAAGAGTTGATTTTCTTGGTGCGTGCCACCGGTATACGTCCGTTTGAGTCGAGATTCTCAGTTTCGTCAAACTCCAAAGCGAAATCATCCATATTCTCAAAATTGTAGGCGCGGATTATATCGGAATTGACTTGATCTTCTTCGTTTACATAGAAAATTCTGGCAAACACATAATCGCTGACTACTTTTGGAAGTTCTGCAAGCGAGTTAATGGTGAGACCATTTTCGTTTACATTACTGTATATGGTCAAACCGTCCGCCACACCTTTTACTCGATCGTTATACAGATTAATTTTTCCGCGACCGGTGACGTCTTGCGGTTGCCAACGTCCGGTCTGAATTGCATTTAGTTCCCTCATTGCGGCGTAACCATTCTGATAGTAGCGGCCTTGGTCCATATCGCTTTTCGGAAGATTCATTTCAGGCATCATGGCAAATACCAGAATTTTGGCGTCGGGAAATGTCTTTCTAGTTTGTACCAAAGCATCCACGATAGAGCCGGATCCCGTGCCTCCGGCAAGTCCTGCAAATAAGTAAATGGTGGTGTTGTTGGCTGTTCCTGAGATTTCTTGAGCCCGGAAATAAGCGTCTTTAAGACTGTTGACATAACCTACAGCATTTGCGGCGAAAAGCAGTCGACCTGCACGTCGTTTCTGTCCTGCGGCTTGACCGAGTGCCCCAATAGCTGATTTTACAGCGTCAACGTTATCAACAATACCTTGTATTGCCGGATAATTACCGATATGACTGAGTATGTGCTCAACATCAACGGCTTTGATATTAAGAAATTCGTTGTTGGTAAATGAAGCGTCTTGTCCCATGACCCTGAAGTCGGCTCGTGCACGTCCGTCTTTAGGCATCATTTCGTTGGTTGAGTCTACATAAAGTAGAGACACCGGTTGTTTTTTACGTTCTTCTGAGGTTGGGAACTCCTCAAACATACGCATTTTGAATGCGCGTAGTATTTTGCCTCCGGTGCCACCGAGACCCACAAGGATGTGGTTGCCAGTTACAGCTACTGTGTTGCTCATTGTATGTGTATATTTTTAGTTTTTTCTTCTTATCCTTCTTCCGTCATTGCGGGAAGGTATTTTATTAGTTCTTGACGAATGATTCAAATCTCTGCTTGATCTTCCGCTGTGGGAGTATCTGTTGACAGTGCGCCTGCCCATAGTTTTTATTACTATAAATGCGCCTACAGCAACAAATCCTAACGACCACAAAAGTGCTTTCAAGATTACGTTATTAAGATAATCTTTTAGTGTGTTGCACATTTCCATAGGTAGTTGGCGCACCGACCATCCCGAGAAATCGCAATAATTAGCATAATATTTTAATATCGGATGTCTTTCCACAACCTCTTGAAAAATCTCATTAGACAAAGCCTCGTCTACAGTCGTAGTTGGTGATAGACCTAATGAGTCAATCCTATTTTCAATCAAGTCATAAATTGATGAAATATCAGATTTCATTGCTAAAGCGCCACATATTATTGTGCTGTTCCATAGTATAATTAGTGCAAGTATTCCAAGTATGGCAAACGATATAGGTTTAAAAACCGCATCCTTATACCAACCCTTTATCAGAAATATGAATAGAGCGAGGAACAATACAGTGATAAGTCCACCATAAAGTAGACTACCGATAGAATATTTTAAAATAGTAGTAATCATTATTCTTTAAGGAAATAGATATTAATGAACTAACCTGACATGTGCGGACATAGCACCTCCTAATACACATCCAATACCATATGAGAGGAATTTAAACATTTGAATTATATATCATTAGTTGAGTAATGGTATGATAGATTAAATCCATATCTCTAAATAAGAGATACCTATTAAAGCACAAAGGTACGAAAAATAGCTGATATATTGGGGATTAAATAAGAAAATTTTTGTTTTTTTTCATGCAATTTGGTCATAAATACCAATTTGTTTAGCAAATCAATTTTTAAGTACCTATAACTTCCTATATATCAGAGCTATAACTATTGTCCATATCTCTTATTTAGAGATATGGACAATAGAGGGTACAGAAAGTCTATATACCATGTTTTCGTATTTTACAGATAATTTGATATCCTCTGGACTTTGGCCTATTTATTTCAGCTCCGATTCTCCCTCAATATGTCAATGTAATGATCTGTTATTTGATAGGTCGCTTTCGACTTCTGCATACTAAAAATGGGATTGCACCTATTGTGATGCAATCCCATTTTTGCTATAAGGGAGGTCTTAATTAATACTCTGCCCAGGGAGTGATTGAGAGATTTTCGATTGGCTTATTGATGAAGGCCTTTACGAATGCGCTTGCCAAGCGGGCGTTGGTGATAAGGGGTATATTGTGGTCGATTGCCGAACGGCGGATGCGATAGCCGTTGGTGAGCTCGCGCTTGGTGTGGTTCTTGGGGATGTTGATTACGAGATCCACGCCGTGGCTTGAAATGAGGTCGAGCACGCTTTTGCCTTCCTCGTCTGGACGGCTCACTTCTATGGCTTCAATGCCATTTTCGTTGAGGAATTTGGCTGTGCCGGATGTAGCGTAGATCTTGTGTCCGCTGTTATAGAGGTCGCGGCATGCGTCGAGCATATCCACTTTGCCCTTCACATCGCCTGAGCTTACCAGTACAGCACCTTTAGGAACGCGGTTGCCTACCGATAACATGGCATTGAGCAGAGCCTCGTCGAAATCTTTGCCCAAGCAGCCTACCTCGCCGGTAGATGACATGTCCACGCCCAAAATCGGGTCGGCTTTATGCAGACGAGCGAATGAGAACTGTGATGCCTTCACTCCCACATAGTCGATGTCGAATGTGGATGAGTCGATCTTCTCTACCTTCTCGCCAAGCATGATGCGTGTGGCTGTCTCGATGAAATTCTGCTTAAGCACCTTACTTACGAAGGGGAACGAGCGTGAAGCGCGTAGGTTGCATTCTATCACCTTCACATCGTTGTCTTTTGCCAGATACTGGATGTTGAACGGACCGGAGATATTCAGCTCCTTGGCGATTTTTGCGCTGATCTGCTTGATGCGACGTGCTGTGGCAAGATAAATCTTCTGTGCTGGGAACACAAGAGTAGCATCGCCTGAGTGTACGCCGGCAAATTCTATATGCTCAGATATAGCATATTCCACAATTTCGCCGTTGCGGGCTACAGCATCAAATTCGATTTCCTTCGTGTTCTGCATGTACGATGACACAACTACCGGATATTCTTTCGATACCTTTGCAGCCTGGCCAAGGAAACGGTGCATCTGCTCATAGTCGTAGCATACGTTCATAGCAGCGCCTGAAAGCACATAGCTTGGACGGATAAGTACCGGGAATCCTACCTCTTCCACAAATTTGTGGATATCCTCTTCGGTGGTCAGCTCTTTCCATCGGGGTTGGTCGATACCAAGCTGGTCAAGCATAGCCGAGAATTTGTTACGATTTTCGGCGCGGTCAATCGACACAGGCGATGTGCCGAGGATGGGCACGTGACGGCGGTAAAGCTTCATGGCCAGATTGTTGGGAATCTGTCCGCCCACGCTCACTATCACGCCGCGCGGCTGCTCGAGATCGATGATATCCATCACGCGCTCGTAGCTGAGTTCGTCGAAATAGAGGCGATCGCACATGTCGTAGTCGGTGGAAACGGTCTCAGGATTATAATTGATCATCACCGATTTGTATCCGAGTTTGCGGCAAGTGTTTGCGGCGTTGACCGAGCACCAGTCAAACTCCACCGAGCTGCCGATACGGTAGGCACCCGAACCAAGCACGATGATGTTGTTGCCGGAATTAAGACCGTATGGTATTGCGTTTTTCTTAGCTCCGTAGGTCACGTAGAGGTAGTTGGTGAGTTCGGGATATTCTGAAGCCACAGTGTTGATCCGGCACACCTTGGGAAGTACATCCATTGATTTGCGATGGTCGCGTACGCGTAGTACCTCAGCTTCCATAGCGCCATCGGGATTCTCCACGAGGCGTGCGATCTGGAAGTCGGAGAAGCCAAGGAGTTTTGCCTGCTCCATTGTGTCACGGTCAATATCCTCTATGCGGTTGAATTTGCGAAGCACGTCAGCAAACTTCACGATATTGTTGAGCTTGTTGATGAACCAGATATCAATCTTGGTGAGTTCGGCTATGCGCTCAGGTGTGTACCCCTCCTGCAATGCTTGAGCGATAGCGAAGATACGCATATCGGTGGGGTGGGAGAGGGCATGGTCAAGGTCATCGAAGTGGATATCGTTGTTGCCGATAAATCCGTGCATCCCTTGGCCAATCATACGGAGGCCTTTCTGAATGATTTCCTCGAATGACTTACCGATAGACATAATTTCGCCCACTGATTTCATCGACGAACCAATCTCTCGGTCCACACCTACGAATTTTGTGAGGTCCCAACGAGGGATCTTTACAATCATATAGTCCACTTTAGGAGCCACATAAGCAGAGTTGGGTGTGCCCATTTCTCCTATTTGGTCGAGTGTATAGCCTAAAGCGAGCTTGGCTGCCACGAATGCGAGGGGATAGCCCGAAGCCTTAGATGCCAAAGCCGAAGAGCGGCTGAGACGTGCGTTGATCTCTATGATGCGGTAGTCGTTGGTCTCAGGATTGAAAGCATATTGGATGTTACATTCGCCCACGATACCGATATGGCGCACCACTTTGATAGCTATGTCTTCAAGCATCTTTATCTGCTCGGGGGTAAGCGAAATTATAGGCGCAACCACGATTGATTCGCCGGTGTGTATGCCCAGCGGGTCAAAATTCTCCATCGGCACTACGGTGAAGCAGTGGTCGTTGGCATCGCGTATTACCTCAAATTCAATTTCTTTCCATCCTTTGAGCGACTCTTCTACAAGAATCTGCTTAGAGTAGGCGAGAGCGCTTTCGCAGTGCTTCACAAATTCTTCATCATTGGTGCAGATACCCGAGCCAAGTCCGCCGAGTGCGTAGCCTGAACGTACCATAACGGGGAACCCTATGCGGTGGGCAACCTCTATTGCATCTTCGATGCTTTCCACAGCCTGGGATACAGGGGTCTTAATGTCTATCTCGTCGAGCTTTTTCACGAAAAGGTCGCGATCTTCAGTGATCATGATAGCTTCTACCGAAGTGCCAAGCACCTTTACGCCGTATTTGTCAAGAGTGCCGTTGAGATAAAGCTCTGTACCGCAGTTAAGGGCAGTCTGTCCACCGAAAGCGAGAAGAATGCCGTCGGGGCGCTCCTTCTTGATCACCTCCTCTACGAAGTGGGGAGTGATTGGGAGGAAATATACTTGGTCAGCCACGCCTTCTGAAGTCTGAATGGTGGCGATATTAGGGTTGATGAGTACGGTGGATATGCCTTCCTCACGCATAGCCTTCAAAGCCTGAGAGCCTGAATAGTCGAACTCGCCGGCTTGTCCTATCTTCAAGGCTCCTGAGCCTAAAAGCAGTACTTTCTTCAATTGACCTTTTTCCATTATATTATATTTGTGTAATATATTATTGATTTTCCTAAGTTGTCAGCTCCTCATGATCCATATCGTTAAGCACATCGGCATACAAAAACAGAGAGCCGAAAAGAAACGACTCTCTGTGAATAGCGTAGCATCAGGACCGTAGCCCTGTACACCAGTATGATTTGTGTAAAGTATCGAGGGTGAGATGCGTCATTAGCGATGCGTTTATGAGTTTGCGCTGCAAAGTTAATGATTTTTTCCTAAACTACAAAGGACAAATTGCAAAATTTGGTTCAGGAGTCACGGCTCTTTCATCCTACCCACACATTTTCCAACTAATCGCTAATTCTGCACTTGACAGTTGAGAGTAGGCAATTGCAATAAAGTGGTTATAACTAAATTATTAAAGTAAAATAATCATTGGTTTAGACATGTTTGACAAATTCTTTGTAACTTTGCAGCTGTTTTGCGCCTTTAATAAACTTGAATAGCATATGGTAGATATGATCGATAATGAAAAACGCCTCAAAGAAATGGCGATACGTCCCATTGGCCGATTGTTATGGCAGTATAGCTTGCCGGCAGTGGTGGGTATGTTGGTAATGGCACTATACAATGTTGTCGATCGTATTTTTATAGGCCAGTGGGTTGGACCTGACGCAATAGCGGGTCTGGCAGTTACTTTCCCCATAATGAATCTTGCCACAGCTGTAGGTGTACTTGTGGGGGTAGGCTCTACTGCGCGTATATCAATCGCATTGGGAGAGAAGCATAAGAGTATGGCAGAGGAGATTCTGGGTAATGCTATGACCCTTACTATCATAAATGCCGCATTATATATAGCTGTTTTTGGCGTTTTTATGAATCCTCTTTTACGGCTTTTCGGAGCCAGCGACGCCACATTGCCGTATGCTTACAGTTATATGATGCCTCTGCTTCCGGGTCTATTACTGACTAATATCGCCTATGGTTTTAATAATGTAATACGTTCGTCAGGCTATCCGGCCCGAGCTATGTACACAATGTTCATAGGGGCTGCCGTAAATACTATTCTTGATCCGTTGTTTATATACGTTTTCAAGTGGGGTATCGCCGGAGCTGCGTTTGCTACCGATATCGCTATGGCGGTGTCCGCATTGTATGTAATGTGGCATTTCAGCAACAAGGATGTCTCTCTCACCTTCAAGCGCGGCACTTTCAGGTTGCGTAAGCGCATAGTCGTGTCAATAGTATCATTGGGTGCAGCACCTGCGCTTGTCAATGCCGCCGGATGTGTCATTAATGCCATTATTAATAATACGCTGCTGTCCTACGGAAGCGATTATGATATTGGGGCGGCCGGCATTATGGTTACATTTACATCTTTGCTCGTTACCGTGGTGCTCGGTATTTGTCAGGGATTGCAGCCCCTGATCGGTTATAACTATGGTGCGGGCAAGATTTATAGGCTGCGTAAAGCCTATTTCCTTGCAGTGGCGGCAGCTACTGCCATTACGGCAGGAGGGACATTGGTCGGATTGCTGTTCCCGCGCGAATTGGGTATGGCTTTCACGAGCGATAAGGCATTGCTTGACGCTACAGAGCGTGCCCTGCGAAGTTGCCTTTGGGCATTTCCGGTGGTGGGCTTTCAGGTAATTTCCACTGCGCTGTTTCAGAGTCTCGGCAAGGCGTCAGAGTCTATACTTGTCAGTCTGTTGCGGCAGGTGATTTTTCTTATACCTCTTTTGCTATGGCTCCCACGCTATTTGGGTATAGATGGTGTGTGGTTTTCTTTCCCAGTTTCCGATGTCCTTGCAACGGTTGTAACCTTAATTCTTGTTTGGCTGCAACTGCGTATGCTCGCTAAAATAGCTGCGCAAAGATAAAAAATAAAATTTCACTAATCTTTTTATGAAATTTTTTTGGATATTCCGTTTTTTTTTACCTTTGCAGCGCAGTATTTTTTACCCTGATATCATGATAATTATGAAGAGATTTTTTATGACTTGCGTTGCCCTTGCGGCATTTATGCTTGCATCGAGCACACAGAGTCTACAAGACACGATTAGGATACCACTTGAAAAACTTAATATGCCGGTGAATTATTGTAATGCATACTGGATGAACGGCAAGGAAGAATTAGTGAGGGATACGGATGATCCTACTCGGGTATTAAAAGTCAATACGGACCTCAAGAGTGATCTGCCTTTGTCAATTGACTTTAGTGATCCTGCAAGCGTCATCTATCGTTTTTCCGATGTATATTCAGAAATCACAGTCCCCGTCGATTCCATGAAAATATATCGCAAAAGAAAATGCGGGGAAGCAGAGGGGGTGACTCCGGAATGGAATATAGGAAACTATCGTAAAGGAAACATAGATTACAGTGTTTGGGTAATACCTGATGGCAATGCCACTTTTACTTCAGATTCTCTGAAATTTCTTAATGATTTTCTTGTCAAGGCCCTTATAGGGAATGTCTATAAAGGTGAGATTGACACTCCGGATGGCCCTTTCAGACTCACAATCCATAATCCTGTAGAAAATCCGAACTATGCAGGTAATTCCGATATGCCTTACCCGGCTGTAATTCCGGAAGGGAAATATGAGGATTTCTCAAGCTATGTGCCGGCCATATCCTTTGGTATTAAAACGGTAAAGGAGCGGGTACCGGGGTCTTTAGTAAGACTTGGACAAGAAGATTTTTATTTAATAGACAGCATTACTCCCGATTTCAAAGAAATAATTCTATCAAGAAGTGATAGTCGGCCCGAGAGTGTCAAAATCAATGATGATGCCCTGGCAGAACTCAAACCATATATTGATGAAGCCTCTGCCATGGGAAAACTCCTGCTCGTCGATTTTTGGGGAACGTGGTGTAATCCTTGTATAGCCGCTATGCCTAAACTTAAGGAAATAGAGGAGGAATTTGAAGATAAGTTGATGGTGCTGTCGGTTATAAATGACCATCCTAAAAATTTTGATAGAGGTAAGGAGATTCTTGACAAGAATGGACTCGCCGGAAAACGATTGTTCAGAGAAGGAGAGCCTCTTGTGTCCCTTCTCGAAGTGAGTGCTTTCCCATCATACATTCTTCTGGATAAGGACGGATCATTAATAATGAAGGGGTCCTCCGCACAGGCTCTTGATTGGGTCGAAAACTGTTTAGAAAGGTAATGGATGTTGCCCTTCGTAAATTCGCTCTTTTGCTTATGCTAATGGCTTCATTTAGCATATCAGCACAAAATCTCTCTATTATAGGAGTTGATGTTCTTGATAAGATTACTCAGAGAGCACCAACGCTAATTGATGTGGGACTGTATTCCCTTCCGGACACTACTTTTATAGGGAATATGGGCTCCGGACATAATTCTGCATATGAATTAAGGTCTCTGGATTTGCGTCCGGGAGGCAAATATCTGATTAAAGTTGATAATCCTGACCTGTCAGGATTTTCGGGTCAGATAAAATCCATGCTGGAGAAGCAACCCAAGTATGCTCTCCAATGGGTTGACGTTGTGTTGCCCGACCCACTGCCCGATTATATAAAACTGCCGGACATACACATTTCGCGACCCGGTAAAAAGAGAGAGATTGAGCTTGAAGAAGTGACAGTCAAGGCTTCGCGTATTCTATTTTATCATAAG
>CAZJKZ010000043.1:0-21373 GCA_964546885.1 uncultured Bacteroides sp. | reverse complement strand
CAAAAACGGTACGGATAATTTCAAGGCTGTTTTCAACCGAAGTATGCACAGGCCAGCCTGCGATCGGACCTACATCCGGATTGCAAGCATATTTATAAAGAGCTTCGGCATCCGTCTCTCGCCACGGTCGAAGTCTCAATCTCTCAGTCACAATCATAGAACGAATAATTTGAGATTATTGTCGCAGAATATTAATGGAGTGATCCACCATTTGATAGTTGGCGATGCCATTTATATTGAATGGGTCTTGTGAGATAATAGTGTTGACAGAATCACGGCCAGAAGCTTTACTTGTACGTGAGAATCACTATGAACATAGTCAGATAGTCTTTTTATTTTTACTTTTTGGGAACGGCAGTACCTCCCACAATTGCGACACAACTTTCAATGCAGTTGAACGGTCGGATAAATCGAGTATATATGCTTCTTTAGCTCCCGGATAAGGAGTCCCGGTTTCAGCATTCGCCATCAACTCCTCTATACAGGGCAGTTTTTTGACAAATGCCAGATTGTCGCAAGCGGTGATTACACATTTTTCGTTAACATAGATAACGTAATCACCCATCATTTTCCGGCTTCTGACGTCACCGAGAGGAGAAAGTATTTCACAAATCTCCTCAATAAAATCTATTGAACATGCCATAACACTCATTTGAATAACTCACAGAATCCCTGCTTGTAAAACTGATAGTACATCTCGATTCGCTCCGGGGTGTCATTTTCAAGCAACAATAAAAGTTCCTTCGCAAATTCAAGCGTTGCCGAGCCGTTGGCAGTCACGATGTTGGCATATGCTACTGCCTGAGCATGTATATACCCGTTGGCGTTTGTATAGTTTTCACCACCCCATCCCTTTAACTGATCAATGCCGTTGCCTGTGTGCTTGATGTTGTTGAGAAAACCGTGCTTCGCCATGAAAGAAGCGGCGTTGCAGATGGCTCCGACAATTTTCCCTTTTTCGATGGCATGCTTAACTATGGGCACAACTTTGTCGGAAATAGGTAATGCCCATCCGAAACCACCAATAAGAACGAGAGCGGCATAGTCTTCCGTCATCGTGTCAAACGAGTAATCAGGCAACGTGCGGAAACCACCGATTGATTTGACCGGCTCCATTGTCGGGGCGACAATCTTATTTACGTATTTCGGATTTTCTTTCAAAGCATACTCATCCGAGGCTATGGCTTGGGCGAGATAAACCATCTCATGCTCAGCAAAATCCGGGAGCAGCAGATATAAAACTTCTTTATCCATTGTCAGTTAAGCTGTTTTCTAATTTTCAATGCAAAGTTAAGAAAAATATCTGGACTCCAGATGCTTATTGGCGTATTTTGTAACTTAACATACTAAAATATGTTTATAAGACCAAGGAACAACTTCTTAAAAGGCACAGCGCCATCTAATGTGATGACGACTTTTCGTTTTTAGAAAATATAAAATTACTTTGCAATCCAAACGAATCTTGCAAAATTGTAAAATATATTTAATAGAAAGGGGGACCTCTTAAAACGCATAAAAAGCTGAAAAATCCGCCAATAGCCACAAAAAATTTGGCAATTAGAAATAAAAACATTAAATTTGCCACATTAGATAATATAACCCTATCGTGGCACTTAAGGAAGTTAAGATAATATCATGAAAATTAAGTATGTAATGGGCGTAGCCCATATGGTCATCAAATTACGCTCAATGCGCTATTAGATCAGAATATATCTCTTGGCTTTAGTTTATAAATCAAAAAATATATTATCATTTTTATGGCAAGTATCTCTGAAAAATTAGGTTATGCACTTGGTGATGCCGGTTCGGGAGGAATCGTATGGAAAATAATGTCGATTGCCTTCCCATTCTTCTTCACGAATGCCTTCGGCCTCTCGCTTGAGGATGCCGCGCTCCTTATGCTCATTGCACGTTTATTCGATGTTGTCACCGATCCAATTATGGGAAGTCTCGCTGACCGCACCCAAAGCCGCTTCGGCACCTACCGTCCATGGCTAATTTATGGAGCGGTGCCTTTTGGACTCATATTCGCACTCTTGCTCTACACTCCCGACTTTGGTCCGGATGGCAAAAGGGTGTATGCTTACACGTTATATCTACTTATGATGGTGGTATATACAGCAGTAAATGTGCCTTACGGCTCGCTTCTTGGTGTCATGACAGAAAACGATCATGAAAAAAATCAATTCTCGGCTTATCGTATGGTGGGTGCGTACGCTATGGGATTCATCACGCTTCTTTCGTTCCCTTATATTCAGAAAATGATCGGAGGCAATGAAAGTGACCCTGTTGAGCTTGCTCATCAATATGCCATCATCGGTGTCATCTTCGGTATCATCGCCGCACTCATGACTCTTGCGTGCGGACTCTTGACAAAAGAGCGTCTTAAACCGGTACGAGCTGAGAAATTCAGCTTCAAGCAGTTTGGCGATCTCTTCCGAAATAAGCCATGGGTATGCATGACCATTATAAGTGTGCTTACCAACTTCTTCAATGGATTCCGCTATGCCGTGGTAGCCTATATGTTCGACTATTGTCTTGACGGAGAAGTCACTATAGGAAGTTTCATCATCAACTACACCGCCTTTATGGCATTTGGCGAAATCACTTGTATGATTTTTGGTGGTCTATCTCCAGCCTTTACAAAATTGGTAGGCTCGAAACACATGGCTTTTACCTGGTCTGCTGTGATTTGCTTTGTAACATCCTTGATATTTTTCTTCATTCCGATGAACACCACCTATCTATGGCTTATGATAGTTGTATCCGTCATAACTTCTATCGGAGTAGGCATATACTCTCCCCTAATTTGGTCAATGTACGCCGATGTAGCCGACTATGCAACCAAGAAAAACGGTGTTTCATCTACCGGTCTGATTTTCTCTTCAGGCACCATGGCACAGAAATTTGGTAGCGCAATTTCGGGGTCACTCATTGCCCTCATCCTTGGATGGGCAGGTGCAACTATGATTGAGATAGATGGCTCCTCCACAATTAATCCGGCATCCATTACGGATTCTGTGCGGACGATGATATGGGCGCTCTTCTCACTCTTCCCAGCAAGTATTGCTATCATTATGGGTGTTATGGCCTTCTTCTTCCCAATCAAGAAATAATTCCCAATATTGATTTTCACCATTTTTGAAGTAAATGTGATATATCAATGCATTTCCCAAGAATTTGTGGATATTCAAAAAAAGATTTGACAATGGAGGAGAAAAAACAATACGTGTGGTTCGATTGGGCGGTGAAACGCATGCTTCGCAACAAAGCAAACTTCGAGATCCTCGAGGGATTCATATCCGTCATGATCGGCAAGAAAAATCTGAAAATCCTTGAAGTTCTCGAGAGCGAGGGTAATCAGGACTCGACAATGTCAAAATACAACCGAGTTGATGTAAAAGCTCGCACATCCGACGGTGAAATAGTTATCATCGAGGTACAAGTTATCCGTGAGATGGATTTCTTGGAGCGTGTACTATTTGGCGTGGCCAAAGCCATAACCGAGCAAGTTGAGGTTGGCGAGCCTTACAGCAGAATCCACAAGGTTTACTCAATCAGCATTGTCTACTTCGACTTTGGTGTGGGCAGCGACTACGTGTACCAAGGGCAGACAAAACTCATCGGCATCAACACTGACGACGAACTCCGCATCAGTACAAAAGAGAGGGAAGCCATTGAGAACAAGCCGGCGAAGGATGTCTTTCCGGAATATTACATCGTAAGAGTCAAGCAGTTTAACCCAGACAACATAACCCCAACTCACCGCGAGCAGTGGATGGACTACCTTAAGACCGGCAAGATACGCTCAGAGTACAACGCCCCCGGTCTGGACAAGGCTCGCCAGACTCTGATTTATGACAGCATGTCGCCAGGTGAAAGGCAGGACTATCGCGATTATGTCGACTTCGTACGCAACCAAGAGTACAACCTCGACACCAGCCGAGAAGAAGGACGCGAAGAAGGGCGTAAGGAAGGACGTGAAGAAGGGCGTAAGGAAGGACGCGAGGAAGGACGTGCAGAAGGACGTGCAGAAGAAAAATTGAATATTGGGAGAAATCTCATCAATCTTGGTCTATCAAATAGTGAAATTAGCAGCGCCACCGGTCTTTCAAACCAACAGATCGAAGGACTCCGTATCACTCAAATCCAACATAAAGATTAATGCTCGCAATAATGCTAAATTTCATACTTTAACATAAAAAATTTTGGAAAAATCTCTTTTTATTTGCAAAAAGAGATTTTTTTTCATAATTTTGCAGCCATAATGCGTAAAAACGCAAAACATAATTATAGTGAACAGTAAATATCACGCAATGACACAAAAGGAGCAAATAAACTACAGACATTCTCGCCGGGAGTGCGAGCGGCTTCCTTAGTGCATTGTCCAATCACCCTCCCAGCACTCGAATAAAGAAAGCTTCCGCTTTAAGGCTAATACTATGTCTTGGCCGCAACAATCGGGAGAAGGGAGTACTTTGACATATTGGATGCTCAGGGCACCACACGTGTTGGTGTCAAAGCATGTGATGCAGTTGCAGGAAATCCCCTGCAACTACAATATTATATTTACTAACAAAAAAAACACTATAATTATGTCAAAAACAGATAATCTCTCATTCAGTAATCTCAGAATACAACCATTCCTCTCAGTAGAGGAAATGTTAAATAATTATCCGGCCATTGATTCAATCCGTACCAACAGGTATTTTTTATACAATGACTCTTACGTTGACATTGCTCTTGTGTTCAAAGTACAGAGACAGACAGAGCTATCTCCCTATGAGGCATTCCATCAAAATTTCATAGCTGAGATAACGGAACAATGCTGCGACGAACCAATAGCCTCGGAATATTTCACCATTAATATGGATTCATGGCTTGAAAGCCAGGAATGTAGAGTAGATATATCCCTAGACGGCTCTATGCTTAAACCCGATGTGGGATACCATGTGAATATTCGCCGTCGTCGCGATCATGAAATACAGATTAAATTATTATTTTGCTTATATTCTACCCAATCTATCGAAACTCTATATAATCAAAGAGTTAGTGATGTTGGGTTAGGTACCCTCTCGTTGTTCACCAGCGATGACTTATATATTTCTCTTAATCGAACCATGCTGGAAGACGGCGGACTAATTTTCACTGTAGAACGTGACAACTCAATCCTATTACCAGAAATACCTAATTATTCAATAATGTTTGTAGGATCTGACAATTGGCACACAACTGTGGATTGCGTTCCAAAGTACTTTCTCGAAGAATATGAACCAACAATGACATATCAGTGTAAACTACCTGAAGACATTTACACGCATGGAGTGGTGGCAGCTATAATATTTTTGCTAAACAGGAGTGTTGCAGCAGCTGTATTTGACTTCTCAAACGATGAATCTATCTTAGGTAGTGTGCCTGATAATGAAATAATATCCTTACAAAATTGTAACCTGACAAGACTACAAACCTTCCAAAAAGTACGGGACATAATCACTGACAGTAAAGTCAGTTCCAATACAAAAACTGATATCAATGCACTGGTAGGAATTAAAGATGTAAAAGATAAGATTGAGTCTTTTATGAATATTGCCAGACTCAATATGCTAAGAAAAAAAGCCGGACTTCATCCACTTGATATGCCCCTGCATGCGATGTTTCTTGGATCTCCCGGTACAGGAAAGACCACTGTGGCGAAGCTTATAGGAGAACGCCTTAAAGAAATGGGAATTTTGTCGATAGGCCATGTAGTGGTAAAAGATCGGTCTTCGCTTGTAGGGAAATATTACGGTAGTGAGGAAGAGGCCGTAACCAAAGCATTGGAAGAGTCAAAAGGCGGTGTGTTATTTATTGACGAGGCATATCAGCTTGTCACAGAAGACGATACGAGAGATCCAGGAAAAAACGTAATCAATTCACTTATGGCTGCACTTGCTGACCCGTCAAACCGCGACTGGATGCTTATTCTTGCCGGATACACCGAGCCTACACTAAAACTTTTTGAAATCAATCCGGGTCTTGAATCAAGAATACCCGAAACTAATCGCTATTACTTTGCTGACTTTACAGCCGACGAACTTTGTCAGATAGCTACGACCTATTTAGATTCACGCCGACTAATTCTCACACCTGATGCCCTTGATGCACTTAAAGATGTGCTAAGAAAAGACTACGACTCCCGCACCGAATCATTCGGAAATGCCCGCCATGTGGTAAATCTCATAGAGACATCTATCCTGCCAGCTTTAGCAAGAAGGATATCAGGCATTACCACTCCCACCCTCGATCAATTGACCACAATAGTTCGTGAAGATATACCTACACGTAATAACTATAAAGAGGAGGCAGACGCAAAATACTTGCTTGATCATATGATCGGACTTGGCAATGTGAAAAAGAAGATTGACTCATATCTGACTATTACACAATTCAACACTGCACGAAATGCGTTGGGACTTAGTACATTCGACTTGCCGCTTCACTCCATGTTTTTGGGTTCTCCGGGCACGGGAAAAACAACAGTAGCCAAGCTTATGGGCAAACTGCTACGCCGTGCAGGGGTATTGAGCAAAGGTCACGTTGTGGTGCGCGAACGCTCTAATTTTATAGGAAGATACTACGGCGACGAGGAGAAGAATGTAACAAAGGCACTAAGAGAGGCACGCGGAGGTATTCTTTTCATCGACGAGGCCTATCAATTAGTGAAGAATGGAGATCCGAAAGACCCCGGACGCAACGTTATCGAAGCCCTTATGACTGCAATGGCTGACACATCCAACCGCGACTGGATGCTGATACTGGCAGGATACACCGGAGAAATGAAACGCATTTTTGAAATCAATCCTGGACTTAAGTCAAGAATACCGGAAACAAACATCTATAGATTTGATGATTACAACGTGGAGGAACTCATGGCTATCGCTTCAGGATACTTCTCTACGCATAATCTAACCCTCGAAGCATCAGCCACAGAAGCATTGGCCATAAGGCTACAACATGACTATAACAACAAAGGGACAGATTTCGGAAACGGCAGGCATGTAGTGAATCTAATAGAGACGGACATCCTCCCAAAAATGGCTGCAAGACTTGCATCATCGGACAAACTCCTGATGGAAGCAGACCTCTCCACGGTGCGGTCTTGCGACATACCGATACCCACGGGATGTTCGCAAAAACGAGTGCGTCTCGGATTCGCAGTGTAGGCTGAGAAAAATTATTAATTTCTTTAAACTTTGAATGCCTTTAAAGCGTTTAATAGTAAAATAAACTAAAAACTAACTCAATAACAACACAAGACTATGGACATTCAGAACATCCTCTCTCAGTTAAAAGACAAATTCGGTGATTCGTTTGATGTATCAAAGGTCACCAGCGCACTTAAGCTTCTTGATCTTAAGAACTTATCTCTCACCGACATCATCTCAAAACTCGCAGCCGATGGACTTCTCAAGAATGTCGGTCTTGACAGCGCAAAAGATAATGTAATCGAAGGACTTAAAGGCAAAGCCGGAAGCATGCTGGGTGGCTTGTTCGGCAAATAATCTCCAAATCCACCTAAACCTTTATTTTTTTCAAAACACACCTTAGGGGCGCACTTTTTTGTAAAGAGTGCGCCCCCTTGTTGTAAATTTATCCGTAATCCAGAGTTAGATATTTGGGGTGTTCCACACTTTTGTTTCAGAGCATACGGCTTTTATCTTCTGACTACCAAGTGTAAATTCAAATTCGCCCTTTTCGAGTGTCCATTTGCCGTCATAGTTTACAAAAGCAAGGTCTGAGGCAGGAATGGTGAATTTCACCACCTTTGTTTCTCCGGGTTTAAGCTCGATCTTGTCAAAACCGCGTACTCTCAGCACATCAGGCGTGATAGAAGCGACAAGGTCACTGCTATAGAAAATCACCGCTTCTTTTCCCTCGACACTACCGACATTCTTGACCTTTACAGAAACAGTGATCTTATCGTCAGGAGAAAAATCCGTCTTGTCGATGGCTATATCGGAGTATTCGAACTGTGTATAACTCATACCAAATCCAAAAGGCCACTGCACATCGATATCCGCACTATAGTTATACGCACCCTCCATAGTCTTCACTGTCTCGCATGGCTTATGGTCGTATGTGGCAAGCGAATTGATCCATTTAGGATAAGTGAACGGCAATTTACCGCTGAAATTGCGTTGACCAGAAATCAATTGTGCAAGAGCGTCACCGCCGTAATTGCCGGGCAGCATAATATCAATTATTGCATCAGCAAAGGGTTCGATCTCCCGAATTATCCTGGGTCGACCCTCATTAAGCACAAGTACAATAGGCTTACCTACATTCGACAGAGCTTTTACAAGAGCTATCTGATTGGCCGACAAATGTAAATCATTGGTGTTGCCCGGAGTCTCACAATAGGAATTTTCGCCTACGCAGGCTATTATCACGTCGGCGTCACGCGCTGCAGCTACAGCTGCCGGAATTCGCAAGTTCACTTCGGCCTCCCATTTCTCGGGGGTATAATCCATACCCTTTTCGATCTTGACGTTGGCTTCGCCGTACACGGCTTTTACAGCCTCGTATATAGTATTGTAGGAGTCATGGAATTTCGGATTGTCAGTGCCCTGCCATGTGTAGCTCCATCCGCCGTTGAGCGGACGCATAGAGTCGGCATTCGGACCTGTCAAAAGTATACGTTTACCTTGAGCGATAGGAAGCACGTTTTTCTCATTCTTTAAAAGCACCTCGCTCTCTGCTGCAAGGTCAAGGGCTTTAAGAGCGTGCTGCTCGCTGCCAAATAGAGGATAGTCGGCATATTTTGTGACGGGATGCTCAAACAGTCCAAGTCTCAACTTTAGTCGTATGATGCGAGAAGCAGCATCGTTGATTCGATCTTCTGACACCTTACCCTCGTCAACAAGTTCTTTGAGTAAAGCGCAAAACTCAGTGTCATAAGGGGTCATCGACATATCAATGCCGGCATTGATAGCAAGCATAATAGCTTCCTTGTAGTCGGCAGCAATCTTATCGCGAGTCCATAAATTGTGTATATCAGCCCAGTCGGTCACAATCATTCCGTCCCAGTTCAGTCCCTCTTTAAGCCATACTGTAAGCATCTCATAGTTAGCGTGGAAAGGCATTCCGTTGTTGATGCCGGAGTTGACCATTATGGATAGCGCACCAGCGCGGATAGCTTCTTTATAAGGATGAAAATACTTCTCACGCAAATCCACTGGGTTTATTGATGCCGGAGTACGGTCCTTGCCGGAAACGGGATTGCCATAGGCCATATAATGCTTAAGGCATGCAGCGACATTGTTTTTTCCTAAATGATTGGGATCTTCGCCTTGATAGCCTTTCACCATCTCCACCGCCATAGCACCGTTAATATAGGGGTCTTCGCCAAAACTTTCCCACATACGGCTCCACACAGGATTACGGCCGAGATCCATCACCGGATTGTAGACCCACGGAATAGCACAAGCCCTTGATTCATATGCGCAGATTTCGGCTCCCTCCCTCACAAGGCCTCTGTTGAACGAGGCCGCCATATTAATTTCCTGCGGGAATAATGTTCCTCCCGCCGTATAAGTCGTACCGTGATTCTGATCCACGCCATAGATATCGGGAATACCGATATATTTCATTGACGCATCTTGAATGCCTCCAATGATGCGCTGCCACGCCTCCGGAGTCTGGGCTTCTCCACCGGGAGTGTTGAGTATGGAACCCACACGATATTTATCAAATACTTTCTCCAACTTGGCTGTATCAAGTACCACCTGTCCGTTTACGAGGCTGTCTACGCACACCTGTCCTATCTCCACCTCGCACATCTGGCCAATCTTGTCGTTGAGCGACATTTTTCCAACAATTTCTTTCACTCTTTTTTCAATGTCGTTATTTATAGGGATTGCCGGAGTGTCAGGAGTCGCACTTTCTCCCCTGTGAGGGCATGCAGAAATAAGAATTCCGGAAAACAAGGTTGTGATAAACTTTTTCATAAATGGGATTTATATTAATTATTTACACAAATTTTTCATAAAGAAACGAAAAAACATTACCTCAAATAAATCTGGGGACCCATGCCGATTGCCTTGATAATGAGTTCAGCTTCGTGGCAGAAAGAGGAAGCGAGGCCACACCATGTGTGATCTCGCTTCTGTTCAATATCAAAGACTGTTGCGTAAAATCTCTACAATTTCAGCATGATTCAGTTTTTCGTAGCCTCCGGTGAGTATGATAGTTGCATCCGCTATACCATCGAGCATGTCTTCTTTTACTCCGAGAGATGATATTTCAGAGGCTGCTCCAATCTCCTTTATCCAAGCTGCAATAGCATCAATGCCTTCATTGGCAAGCTGATCGTCGGTTTTACCTTCCGAAGGGATCTCCCATACTACGCGGGCAAAACGGGCGAAGCGAGGGATTGCATACTTCATAATATGACGGTAATAAGCAACCGAAATGCCGGACAAGGTCATGCCGTGAGTGGCATTTGTGTAGGCTCCGATAGCATGACCTATCATGTGTACCATCCAGTCCTGAGTTTTGCCTTCCCCAATAAGGGTGTTGAGAGCCCAAGTAGATGACCACATGAGGTTGGAGCGAGCTTCATAATTCTCGGGGTCTTTTACCGCTACACGACTGGAAGCAATAACTGATCGCATCAGACCTTCGGCAAGATAGTCGGAAGTGCTGTCATCGTCTCCCGAAAAATACTGCTCCATAATATGGCTCATGGTATCATATATTCCAGCTACCAACTGATTGTGAGGCAGCGAGAAGGTATATCGCGGATTCAGCACTGCGAATTTTGGCATCACCTCTTCGCCAAAAACTTTACCTATTTTGAGATTAGCGGCGTGATTAGTAATTACTGATCCGCCGTTCATCTCCGATCCGGTCCCTGCCATTGTAAGCACTGCGCCTACAGGGATAATCCTTTCTCCGGGTTTAGGATCATCCTGTTTTACCCAGAAACGTTCCCATGCGTTGCCGTCGTACCAGGCCGAAACACTCACTGCCTTTGCATAGTCAATCGTTGATCCACCACCTACGGCAAGGATAAAGTCAACATTATTTTCACGAGCTACCCGGCATCCCTCTTCGACTTTCTCTATAGTCGGATTTGACATGACTCCGGGGAGTTCTATAACTTCCTTACCTGCAGCACGGAGAGCCTCCATTACATCGTCATACACACCGTTACGTTTGATTGAACCTCCACCATAGGTGAACAATACTTTTTTTCCATACCCGCCGAGAGCTTCGGCAAGATTTTTCTGAGCCTCGTCACCGAAATACAACTTAGTGGGATTGGCATAAATAAAATTTCCTAACATATTCTTTTTTATACAATGGTAATTACAATTTAGAATATAACATTTTTATAGCCCAAAAGTTGAATATTAATAGACCAAAATTTCAAAATATAGGGCTGTAACTTTGGATTTTTGGCTAATAATCATTAATTTTGTGGCATAAACATTTCTATCTGATTCTCTACGTTTAATATTTTGTGTCGGATGCCAAGTGATAACTCACTAATTACAACTCTTTTTCGCCATGAATTTCTGCAAACTAAGTATATTGACGTCACTACTCGAAGCTGCCCCACATCCACTCACAGCCGACTGCAAGATAAACATCCCTGACTCTTCTAATAACTAATCACTTTTTTTACGCAATGAAACTCCTACCATTATCATTGGCCATAGCTCTGGCCGCAAGCGCATCGGCGCAGACTCCTACATATAAACTTGTTGGCGACAAGACAGCCGATCAAGATGCAGTAAGGCTACTCAATAAGTCGATAAACGTGGATTCTAAAGCCCCCGTAGAAATAATTATCGGCGAAGCAGGCGACAAGGCTGTAAAAAAATATGAGTCACAAATTCCTACGGGAGCCGAAGGTTTCTATCTCAGCGTAGGACCGAAAAAAGTGGTAATCGCCGGACGTGACAATGCGGGCACATTTTATGGAGTACAAGAATTTTTGAAAAATCCCACAGCCGTTGTTGACACAGCGATTACTCCTGCCATCGCGCTGCGCGGCGTGATAGAGGGTTTCTACGGCAACCCGTGGAGCCACGCCGACCGTCTCAGCCAGTTTGATTTCTACGGTCGCCATGGTCTCAACGTATATATCTACGGTCCAAAAGACGACCCCTACCACCACAGCCGCTGGTTTGAGCCCTATCCCGCCGACAAAGCTGCTGAAATGGCAGAACTTGTAAAATACGCCGACTCCAACAAGATAAAATTCGTATGGGCTATGCACCCAAGCAACGCCATCGAGAGCGAGGCCGACCGAAGCAAAGCTCTTGCAAAATTTCAGCAGATGTATGACTTGGGCGTACGCAACTTCTCGATATTTTTTGACGACATATCTGCCAAAAGCGTTGATGCCCAAATCGACTACCTCAACTTCCTCGACCGCGAGTTTGTAAAAAAGCACTCGGATGTAGGCGCACTTATCGTTTGCCCCACGCAATACAACCAGGCATGGAGCGGCGGCGACTATCTTAATAAAATGGGTACTCAGCTCAACCCCGACATTGAAATCATGTGGACAGGCGCTACGGTATGCGACATGATTGACGAACCCGACTGCCAGTGGTTTATCGACCAAACGACACGCAAACCATTTATATGGCTCAACTATCCCGTAAACGACTACGGTCAGCATAACCTGCTGATGGGTCCACTCGTCGGCAATGACCCCGCCATAACGGATAAAATATCTGCCTTCTGCTCCAACCCGATGCAATACGCCGAGGCTTCTAAGGTGGCTCTCGCTTCGATAGGCGACTTTACCCGCAACCCCGAGCAGTTCGACGCAAACGAATCGTGGGAGGCCTCGCTTCGCGAAATCATGCCCGACCACGTAGACGCTTTCCGCCTGTTCTGCCTAAACAATGTGGATGTGGCTCCCAGTGTACACAAACTGCGTTTCTATGGCGAGACTCCGGAATTCAAAACATTGCTCGACCAATATCCCGAAATCACAGATGGTAACGCTATTGAAGCCTACCGCAGCTATTTCCAACGCCAGCTCGATGCCGCCAATGAACTTATGCCACTGACCGACGGTAGCAACCCACTGCTCACCGAGGTAAAGGAATGGGTAATCGCAATGGATCTGCAAGCGCAGATGGGACTGAACATCTGCGATATGGCTGCCGCGCTTAAAGATGGCAAACCGGCACAATTTATCAAAGCTTACAAACTCTATAGCGACGAGAAACAGAGGTACCAGAACAACGTGTCACGTGACTTCGAAGGCTCCATACAAAGCGTACGTGTTCAGACAGGTACGCTTTATGTGTCTCCCTGGCAGAAAACCACAGTGGCTGCTCTTGTCGATAAATTCCGTCAGAGCGGTGCTGAATATCCTGCCGATCTCTTCCCACGACCTGTAATCGAAGATGGCACATACTACATTTACCATGAAGGCCGCTTGCTCGGTAATCCTATCGCCGACGGAGGAGTTGCCGCTCCCGTTTTCCAAACCAAGGTTGACGACATCAACCCCAACCGCCAGGAATGGCACATAACTCTCAATCCCACAACCGAGCGCTACGAAATACGAAACTCAAAGGACGAGCGATACATCAACGAGGCCGGACGTTTCGGAGTTAATCCCTACTCTGCCGACTGGAATACATACACTATAATCCTTGGCGAAAACGGCAAATACGCCATCCGCAACATTCCTAATAGCGGCGGAGCATACTGGGGCGTGAAAGGCGACGAACTTAACTGCCGCTACGACCAGCCACAGTATATCTTCGAATTCCGCGAAGTAAGCACCCAACCTGCAGAATAATCCCACATCATAACCTTAAAAAAATGTTCGATAGACCGCACGGTTTACCGAACATTTTTTATTTATGCTTATCACAAAAGAAAGTCCAAGTGTTATTTTTATGTCAAACATGTTACAAAAAGTATTAAAGTTTGCAAATATTATATTTATGCTTTACTTTTGCTATTAAATTTCAATATTAAGTCAAAAAACAATCATATTTTTCAGCAAACAAATTACTTTTTGCAAGTTATATCCTGCAAATATTTATAAACTCAATAAAATCATTTCACATGAATTTTAAGCTTTTCATATCTGTGCTTGCAGCCACTTCTGTGATGACTCATTCTACGGGCTTCGCGAAAGAAACGGCTGCTTCTGCAGCTCTTATGTCGGCTTCAGAAGCACCATCCGATGAGCTTGTCAACACAACTGTTACAGGTACTATATTTGACGAAGAGGGCGAACCTCTTGCAGGTGCTACCGTTATGATCAAAGGATCACCAACAGGTACAACATCTGACATTGACGGAAAATTCTCAATAAAGGTAAACACAAAAGACCCCATTCTCACTGTATCTTACGTGGGAATGCTACCATTTGAGATGGCTCTCAACGATGATAATGTTAAGAAACCCATTGTAATTGTTCTGGCTTCAAACGCTAATGTGATGAACGAAGTCCTTGTGACCGGTTTCCAAACCATTAAGCGCGACAACATCACAGGAGCTTTCCAGCAGGTATCGGCCAAGGATCTTGACAACCGCTCGATGAGCACTCTAACCTCAAGCCTTGAGGGAAAGGTGGCTGGTATGGTTATAAATGGTAACGATATCCAGATTCGTGGTACAAGCACACTTGCTGCCAGCACCAATCCACTCGTTGTGGTCGATGGTCTTCCTATCGAGGGTACACTCAACGACATTAACCCGTATGAAGTAGCCAACGTGTTCGTCCTCAAGGATGCTGCCGCAACCGCTATCTACGGTGCACGCGCATCCAACGGTGTTATCGTTATCACCACCAAGCAGGGCACAAGCGACAAGGTCGAAGTTGAATTCAACGCCGATTTTACCATCTACAACAAGCCAAACTATGACGACCTCGGCATGACCGACGCATCCGGTCTACTCCTACTCGAAGAAAGCAACTTCAACTGGATGCTCAACGAGACTGGTTATGCAAGCTCTTACCTTGCTAACCAGTGGGAAACCCGCGGTACTCTCTGGAATCCCATGAACCAACTTATGATGAAACGTCACCTCGGTGAAGTTTCTGACGCTGCCTACAACTCACAGGTAGCTCAGTGGAGAAACAACAGTTACACCGGAGATTGGGAAGACGCCATGCTCCACAACCGATTTGAACAACGCTACAATGTTGCCGTGCGCACTCGCAGTAGCGTTATGAGCAACAGCGTTTCGCTTAACTGGACCGGTGATAACACATATAACAAAAACTCTCACAACAACAAGCTTTCGCTCCGATACATGGGCGACATCCACCCCGTCGAATGGTTCAGCTCTACTCTTGGATTGCAGGTTGACAACCAACGCACCAAGGGCAACCTCAACTCAATCGGTCAATCGTCATACGACGGCGGTTTTACCGGCAGCTTCAATATGAACGGCCGCACTTCGCTTCCCGAGTATCTGTCTTTCCGTAATCCTGACGGCACTCCCGCTCGCCATCAGGCCTACGTTAATCTTAACGAACCCTCACTCCTCGACCCCGATTACGAGCTCAAAGATGAAGGATACGTCCCTGTTGACGAACTTTTCCTCAACACATCAGAATATCGCTCGACCTATACCCGTGGATTTGTTCACCTCAACTTGATGCCCGTCGACGGTCTTACATTTACCGGCAAATTCCAGTATGAGGATCTCACCGGCAAGCGCAGCAACACAGCAGTTGCCGAGTCATATGCAGCACGTCACCTATATAATCTTTTCACCTACGATGGAGACCATGTACTGCCCGACGGTGGCATATATGACGAAAGGAACATCACAAACACATCTTACACTTTCCGCTTCCAAGCTACCTACGACAAGACTATAAAGGACCTTCACGCAATCAATGCAGTGGCCGGTTACGAATACCGCTACCAAAAGGATAAAAATAAATCCTTCACCTATGTTGGTTATGACGAAAAGACACTCAACCACCTCACCGGTAGCACTAACTTCAATGATCTATATGAGGCAAGCGACACTGATCTCGGCCCTCTGTATAATGCCGAATATGTTTACATGACCGGTGATTTCGGTAATTTTAACGAAATAGAGCATAAGTTCCTTTCTTACTATGCTACAGGAAATTACACCTATGATCGCCGTTACACCGTTTCGGGCAGCTTCCGTATCGACGAGGCCGATCTCTTTGGTGCCGACAAGAAGTTCACTCGCCGTCCTTTGTGGTCGGTAGGTGCAGGTTGGAACGCCCACAACGAGGCATTCCTCAACGATGTCACCTGGATTAGCCAATTGAAACCCCGCTTCAGCTACGGTGTTACCGGTAATATCAACTCCAACTATTCTTCTTACCTTACAGCGTCCATCTATCCTAACATTGTAAGCGGCACACTCCGCGCGCTTCTTGACACACCGCCAAATGACCAATTGCGTTGGGAGAAGACCAAGACACTTGATTTCGGTATTGACTTCGCTCTCTTCAACTACCGTCTCTATGGATCAATCGACTACTACAACAAGCAAGGTAGCGATATCCTCAGCCTCGTTGACCTTGATCCCACTACCGGTTGGACAAGCTTGAACATGAACAACGCTTCTACACGCAACCGCGGTTTTGAGCTCCAACTCAACGGTACTATACTCCAGGCTCTCACACCCCAACAGGTTGGCCTTAACGTAGCGTTCAACCTTGCTTACAATAATAATAAGATTACCGGCCTTAACCACGTGTCAACCACCGGTTGGGCAGCAATCCAGTCAAGCGATTATAAGCAAGGAAAACCCGTTCACGCTCTTTATTCCTATCGCTATGGCGGTGTGACTTATGACGAAGATGGATACCAATATATCAACTGGATTGACTCCAACGGTGAGCTAAATGACACAGACCTTAGCCGTGCCACCTTTACACCCGATGACGTAGTCTACAGCGGTAATCTTGATCCCAAGTGGAGCGGATCATTCACTCCGACTGTCACCTACCAGAACTTCACATTGAGCGCAATGGCAGCCTTCTATCTCGGACATTATATGCGCATCAATTACAACAAATGGAGCTACTCGACAGGTATTTCTTATGGGAACTCTGCACCTCAGGCCTATGTAGACTACTGGCAGACCCCGGTTGCTGAGCGTCAAGACATGATTGGCAACGGTTACATGATGGACAACTGCTCTCTTTACCCCAACCGTGTTTACTTTGCCGACCAGAATGTTGACCATGCTGACTACCTGAAGCTACGCAACATTGTGCTTACTTACGCGTTTCCAAGCAAGATCTGCCGCCATATCGGCATGTCTTCGCTCAAACTCCGCGCTCAGATGAACAACGTTGCGACCTGGGCCCGCAACAAAGAGGGTATTGATCCTGAGCGTGTAAACTTCTACACCGGTCAATGGTCAGTAGGTACTCCCAAGAGCTACACATTCAGCCTCAGTGCCACATTCTAATTTAATCTAAAAATGATAATAAATATGAAATCATATAAATATTTCACAGCAGCAGTCGCAGGTCTACTATTGTTGAATTCCTGCGACATGGAGTTGGTGCCTAAAGGAGCTACCACACTTGACACAACCGAGGAGCTCGAGTACATGCTGAATACAGCCAATTACAAGGATAATTTTCCTTTCAGAAACATCGGCATCGTCGCCAACGAATCATACGGCGACGACTATTCGTCAAACGTCCCCGGTCGTATTGCTCGCGGCAACTCGGTGATGGCAGCCATACTTTCTTATGACGAAAGCATCGATCGCGCAGCTCTTACCTCTGATGACCTTTTCTACACCGAGACCTACAAACTAATATTCGGACTTAATGTTGTCATAGGCAAGGCTGGCAACACAGACGGCGATAAGGCTCTTAAAGACCGTCTCATTGCCGAGGCTAAGGTGGAGCGCGCATACTACCATTTCCTTCTTGCTAATATCTACGCAGCCCAGTATGACCCTGCTACTGCATCAAATAAAGGTGGTATTGCCTACGTGACTGACTATAACAATGCGAACAAGAAGATTCAGCTTCCTCTTGATCAAGTTTATACCAAGATTCTTGATGACCTTGACGACGATAACATAGAGATTCTTCCCACTCGTTCCAACGTCGTAAGACTCAACAAATATTCAGGATATGCAATCAAGGCTCGTGTGCTTCTCCAGATGAAGAAATATCCCGAGGCGCTCCAATATGCCCTAAAAGCTCTTGAAGGCAACAGCAACATTGAGGACCGCACCCCAATTGTCGAAACCCACAACTGGTCACTCGCTCCCACCGCCGACAATAACTTCTGGTATATCTCACCTCAATCGACCAGCAAGGCTGTCAATTACTCACAGTTGACACTCGAAACCCTTGCTAAAGTTGAGCCGGGAGATATCGTATTCAATCAGGCTTGGGCCTACGGTATGGAATCAATGCCCGCTTTCAACCTGTCGTATGGTCAAGGCGATAGCGGCATACCGGGATGTCGTGAGCTAATATTGTACTCTGTATATACAAATGTATGGGGTATTACAGTAGAGCGTATCATGTATGCAGCAGCAGAATGCTACATCCGTGGCGGTGAGATTCAGAAAGGTCTCGACTTAGTTAATAAAGTCCGTAAGTTCCGCATCGATGCTGACAACTACAATGACTTCACTGCCTCAAACGAGAAAGACGCTATGGCACTTCTCCAGAAAGCTAAATTCATCGAGTGTCTCTCTACTTATGAGAACTTCTTTGACCTTAAGCGCTGGAACTCGGAAGATGCCTACAAACAGACAATCACTCGCTCGTTCCCTGTACAGAAAGACGGCGAAGTGACCACTGCTTCTTACTCGCTGAGCCCCGACAGCCCCCTATGGATATTCCCCTTCCCCAGCAACGTTCTTGAGTACAATGATTCATTCTCTCAGAATTATTGATAATTCTCTCAATTATCATCGTAATATTCAACACGATATTTTTAATAAACCTTACCAACACTAACAATGCTCCGGTAAATCTTTTTTAAGATTTACCGGAGCATTGTTAGTGTTATTTCTGTCGATTTATAAAAAATAATTTTACAAATAACAAATATAATGATGACCGCCTGTGGCTCCTTTTACCTCAAACCATAATTCGGCAATCATTCCACGTAATAGTTGATTAGTTGATTATTTGATTGAATGACATTGATATTTAAAGGTTAAGATACGTGAATAAATTGCGTATTCAATTTGTTCTAATTACTTTATATATAGAATTTTAACATAATGTTACGTGCGTATACTTCCGAATTATGGCTCAAAGTCATCCCCATTCGATGTCGCTGAGCCTTTTGAGCAGTTCTTCCTTAGTCATATTAATATGTTTTAGAATGTAAAGTTACAAAAAAATCGTCAATAAGCATCTGGATTCCAGATATTTTTATTAACTTTGCAGGTGGAAAGGTATGTCCCTTCCATGACATTTTGGAAAAATTTGAAGCGTTATGCTCATCTTGTAAACTGAAAATCTGGTAAATTAAAAGTGATACAAGAGATGGCATAGTGTCTCGCGCGTATAGCGTGGGCTACTATCACCATATCTGTATCACTGGCTTACCAGAGCCTTCAGTTTAGACGTGGCATAGTTTGTCCGCGCTTTTTATTTTTACAATATTGCTTTTCTCAACATTTGTTGAGAGCTATTGGTAACAAAATCGCTAATTTTGCGTCTAAAGAATAAAAACCATTTTATTATGAACAAATTAATCGTACCTTTTTTATTCATTGTCGGCTTGGTTATGACAGCTTGCAACAATGATGATGAGCCCAAAATCGAACTGACTGGAGAGTATCTTGAGGCGACCACTTGGGATGCTCAGCTCAAAGGCTCTACCTATCCAAGCGGCTACCCATTATCGGATCACTTTGTAATCCAATTTTTAACGAAAGACAGAGGAAAGTGTATTCCGGCTTATGGTGAGACCGACTATGAAGGTTCATTTATATATTCAATCATAAAAGATATGATTACCTTCAATGGTTCTATAGTGGGTAATTGGACTCTTAAGGAACACTCCAAATCAAAAATGGTACTCCAATCATTTCAACCCTACGAGTTTACTTTAGTCCTCACAAAAATGTAAATAATGAAATGTTCTTTCATGATCAACCGGTAAAGGTTGCATCAGTGTCGTCATTTGATATTCTGCACTATGGCTATGCCTAAGACAAAAAGCAACACCTACTATTATGAAATAATTGAAAACTTATCATGAGCAAAATAAATATTTTTACAATAATTGCACTTTTTGGAATATTGTGCCCTGCTTGCAACAATGATATATTCGTTGAGCCACTGCCGGATATTCCCGAGGAGATCTTTCTTGATGGTTTTGAAGGTGCGGAGATTGTCACAATTCCTCAAAAAGGTTTGAAAAACGTAAAGTTTGGAGACAATTACGGATTGAACTGGCAACCGTTCACGATGTATTATGACAAAGAAGGGAATGAACTGTACAACCCATCAAAAATCAGCGATGTATCAAAGATCCTTTATTCATGCAAAATGTTTGCGGTGGAATTCAATATAAAGGGTGATGAAGTGGAGATTGTGGCGCTCGACAACGCCTATACAGAGCCTATTGAAGTGTGGGTACTACTTGACTACGGCTACGCTGTAAAATATATGGACATTAACATCGGCATCGGACGCCCACTTGAGGTAAAGCAATTCTATCATTTCATTGATGAATATGTTGTTGAAAGCGAAACCGTAAGGGTATTCAAAGACAATATAACCAATTCCACTGAACAGGCAATCAAGGTCACTGTATTTCCATATAAAGACGCATTATCAAAACTTATCCTATCGCCCGACGAGGATGACGACTGGAGCAGTAGGGCCACAGGAACAGTCCACGTGCCTCTCTTTGATGGGAACCAATGGTCTCAATATCATACGGAAGACGTAGATGCAACTATTGGAAACACAACGACTTTTATATCTCAAACAGTAGATGAGAACGAAGAGGGTTATATTGAGGTTCCTGCTAATTCAACTGTCTCTGCCATACTCTATGTTACATATTCTAAACTAAAAACAGGCTACGGTGCTGAGGTGGGCTTTCCAAATATCGATATAGACTGGATTGTGTGTGGTACGCTTGAAGTAATGCAACCAATTGACTACAAACTCGAAATTTCTGTTCTTGACCTATGAGACTTAGCAGACTGACACCATATCTTATATCCTTTTTCTTCTTAAGCATGGCTGTTCATGTGTCCGCTGCTGATTCCATTCCAGAGGGCTTCAGAAAGCCGTTGTCATGGAAAGTCGGTGTAGAAATGAATCCCGAATGGGTTCCGGGCACCAACAGTTTTCTAAGAGGCACAAACGATGAGTCAAGGAGAATCAATGCCGGACTGTCAG
>CAZJKZ010000042.1:0-22284 GCA_964546885.1 uncultured Bacteroides sp. | reverse complement strand
CTGCCGCCGTCGCCCTTCCTCCGAAAAGCGAGTGCAAAGTTCGGCATTTTTCCCGAACCAGCCAAATATTTTAGCGACTTTTTTTGTTAAATTTGGTTTCATCGCTGGATAACAGAGGTATGCAATCTCAGTCTTTCGGGGAATTCCTCGATTTTATTCAATGATTTTTATGTTTTTCTTCGAGGGACTCTCGAAGATCAGTCTAAAATCTTTCGAAAAGCTTCTTAAATTCTATAGGAAAACCTGAAATTTTTCGAAAAGTTTCGAAAATCATTTATATAGATTTTTTTCTTTTTGGCACCTCTATTGTACGGAAGCTTTTACCGTCTTCGACAACTAGCAAGGCTTCAACCGATTTTTGGGATTGAATCATTTCGCTCGCTTCGTGTAATGGCAACGCCATTGCCGCCGTAGCTAAGGCATCGGCAAGTGCGGCTGTTGGAGCCAGAATCGTAGCACTTAAAACTTCTGTACGCACTGGCATTCCTGTAATCGGACTGATGGTATGTCCCACCTCACCTTGCGAAGTTTGTCTATGATTACGATAGTTACCCGAAGTAGCCACACATATATCTGTAAGTTTTAAAGTGGTTAACGCTTCATGGCGCACTACTCCATCATCACCTTCGGGCACGGGAGCGTCTACTTGTATCACCCATCCATCACCACTTGGTCCGTTGCCACGCAAAGCCATCTCTCCGCCTACTTCTACCATATAATTATTACAACCGTTGCGAAGAAGCATAGCGGCTAACATATCCACTCCATAGCCTTTTGCTATCGCTGAAAAGTCATACTCAGTTTTTGGATGTTTTCCTTTTACATAACCATCCGGAGTAATATAGCAATCGAGAATTCCCACTGTGATAAGCGCTGAATCTATCTGCTCTGTGGAAGGACGATCTTCAGCCCCGGCATGATATCCGAAGCCCCATAGATTGACTAAAGGAGCAACTGTGGGATCAAAAGAGCCGGAACTTATAGAGCAAACATGCTGCGAAATGGCAAACACTTCCGAAAGCATCTTGTCAGCCTTAACTAACTCACCGGAATTAAGCCGACTCACCTGTGAACCCTTCTGATAGGGCGAAAGTGACATATCCACCTGCTTCATCACACTTAAAATTGAATCGGAAAGGTCAATATCAGATAAGTATTTAATATGGTATACCGTGCCCCATGTAGCGCCCGATGCATACCTGAAAGTTTTTGAGGCGTCACACGAAGTCATAAAAGCCGAAAACACCGCTAATGTTACAGCTAATTCAAGAATAATGCGTTTCATTCTGCAAAAATAGGCAAAAAATTTTTCTATTTCTATACTTTGATGTATTTTTGCGGTATAATTCGCCGATTTATCACCGAAGATACTATTTTTTGCTATGGACTCATCAAAAAATTTCACCACCGAAGAAGAGGATAGAACTATAGAAGCCGCTTTCCGTGAAGTAATGGACGGGTATCTCGCCAGCAATCACCGAAAGAAGGTCGAGATTATCGAGCGCGCATATCAGTTCGCTAAAGAAGCGCACAAAGGTATCAGGCGTAGAAGCGGAGAACCATATATCCTTCATCCTATAGCCGTTGCCAAAATAGTGTCGCAAGAAATCGGACTCGGCTCCACATCTATATGCGCAGCCCTACTTCATGACGTAGTGGAGGACACAGAATACACTGTGGAAGACATAGAGCGACTTTTTGGCAAAAAGATCGCTCAAATAGTGGCCGGACTAACGAAGATTTCAGGTGGAATATTCGGTGATAAGGCCTCGCTGCAGGCCGAAAATTTCAGAAAACTCCTCCTCACAATGAGTGAGGATATACGAGTGGTGCTAATAAAAATGGCCGATCGCCTCCACAACATGCGCACACTCGGTTCTATGGCACCCAACAAGCAATATAAAATCGCCGGCGAGACCCTCTATATCTACGCTCCCCTCGCCCACCGATTAGGTCTTTTCGCCATAAAGACCGAGCTTGAAGACCTTGCCTTCAAATACGAGCATCCCGCGGCATACGAAGAAATTTCCGCCAAAATTAGGGAGAGCGAAGCAAAGCGCACCAAGGTATACACCGATTTCTCGGCGCCCATCATGAACAAGCTCAAGGAAATGAACCTTGAATATGAGGCAAAAGCCAGAGTGAAGTCAGTGTACTCCATCTGGAAGAAGATGGAGAAGAAGCACATACCCTTTGAAGAAGTGTATGATATCTACGCCATGCGTATCGTATTTGAATGCGACGACCCATCAAAGGAGAAACAGACATGCTGGAACATATACAGCGCCATAACCGACCTCTACCGTCTGCACCCCGAACGCACTCGCGATTGGGTGTCCACGCCAAAAGCCAACGGATACCAAGCCCTGCACCTCACCGTGATGGGACCTGACGGCAACTGGATTGAGGTGCAGATACGCTCACGCCATATGGACGAAGTGGCAGAAAAGGGGTTTGCCGCACACTGGAAATATAAAGTAGGAGAAGGCGATGAAGAGTCAGAACTCACCGTATGGCTGCGTACAATCAAAGATATTCTCGACGATCCGTCGCCATCAGCCCTCGATTTCCTCGATACACTCAAGCTCAACCTCTTCTCATCTGAAATTGTGGTGTTCACGCCTGCCGGAGAACTTCTCACCCTCCCCGCAGGAGCGTCGGTGCTTGACGTGGCATTCAATCTACACTCCGAATTAGGGTCGAAATGCATAGCCGGAAAGGTCAACCACCGCCTCGTGCCACTGAGTTCCACACTCAAAAGCGGTGACCAGGTGGAGGTGCTGACCTCGCAATCACAGAAACCGCAACTCGAATGGATGAAATTCCTGGTAACGGCAAAAGCAAAGACGCGCCTGCGCAAAGCCCTCATGCGCAACCGCCAGCCGATCACTAATAAGGGAAAAGAAATTCTCGACAAATTCCTTCAGGACAATTCCATCGAGCAAAACAACTTCACCAACACGAAACTTCTCGGCCTATTCCACGTCAGCAACCTTGACGAACTTTATTTCCAGCTGGGCAACGAGGAAATACTCCTCAACGAATATGTGGTGAAAACCCTAAAACGCAGCTCGGAAAAGAACAAATCGTCGTTCATCAAAAAGATCCTCGGAATAGCAACAAAATTTGATTCTCAAAATTCCGACGAAAAAGAATCAAAGAAACCGATAGAACGTCCGGCCGTAAACAAAAAAGAGACCTACGTGCTGCGATATGACGAAAACGGAGCCAACTTCAAAATCGCCGACTGTTGCCAGCCTATCCCCGGAGACGAAGTGTTGGGATTTGTCGACGACAACAACGAAGTGGTAGTGCACTCTCTCACATGCCCGCGCGCAATGATGCTTAAAGCCAGCTTCGGTCCTAGCATCGTGTCTTGCCGTTGGGAGACCGTGAACGGGAAGTTCCTCGCCCACGTTCATATCGAAGGCATCGACCGCCACGGCATACTCCAGGAACTCACACAAATGATTTCCAACCACCTTAATATGGATATACGCCGACTCAACATCGCCGCAGACAACGAGGTGTTCAACTGCGAGCTCTGGGTGAGAGTGCAGTCGGCCGACGTAGTGGAAAATCTTTGCAGCAAAATCAAAAAAATCGAAGGTGTGAAATCCGCATCGAGAATACAGATGTAGCAAATAAAGGAGTGTATTATGAACAAACTAAAAAGCACCCTGATATTCAACCTGCTCGTGGCATTAGCCGCAATGGTGGTGGTAGTGTACTTCTTTCCCCACACCGAAAGCAATTATTATAAATACGAAGACGGCCGTCCGTGGGGATACGCCAAACTCATCGCGCCCTTTGACATCCCTATCCGCACTGACTCAATGACTGTGCAGAGAGTTCGCGACTCCCTTGACCAGCAATTCGTGCCGGTATTCCAGATCATTCCCGGAATGGCTGACACAATAATTACTAATTTGATGAGGAAATGGAATAACGACGACTCATTTGTCTCGCAAAGCGACGCTGAATTCAGAAAACGCGCCATTGCTTTCATTAAAAAGGCTTATAACTCAAATATCGTTGATGACGAGTACGACAAATTAATCAACGACCGACATCTTGCACACGTGCGCCTTCTCGCCGGCAATACAGTGAAACAATACTCCACTGAGAACGTGAAAAGCGTGAACAATGTATACAATAACCTTCTCGTAGCGCTCCACGATTCTTTGGCCGAAAGATGGATGGACAAACACAATATCCGTGAAGTGCTCCAGCCAAACTTTATTCTCGACGTAAAGACATCTAAAAGAATCTACGACTACGAGCTCGACCGCCATACCGGTCTTAAAGGGGTGATACAGCAAGGCCAGACCATCATAGACAAAGGGGCAATTATAACGCCGCAAGACTATACCAACCTCCAGACATTCGAGAAGATGATGGCCGAACAGCTAATCCATAACCGCAGCAGCAATTGGCTTATCTGGCTCGGCCAGGCTCTATATGTAGGTCTATTATTCACATGTCTGCTGTTGTATATAACTTTCAGTGCCCCCAATGTGTGGAATCAACGTCCGTCGATGGTGTTCATCTTCATGATGATCTCAATCTTCTTCCTCCTCTCTATCGGAGCTGAATCTTTTGTGGACTACGGCAGCTACTTCGTGCCGTATGCTATAGTGCCGGTGTTGATGATAGTATTTTTTGACACGCCCATGGCTCTCTTCACCTCATTAGTGATGATTCTGTTGTGTGCCGGAGCCGCCACATTCCCACTTGAATTCATCATTGTAGAGATCGTGGCAACAGTTGCCGCTGTGTATTCTCTCAAAGAACTCAGCCAAAGGCTACAGCTTCTGCGCACCTCGCTGTTCGTGATGATAGCCTATTGGATTTCATATGTGGCTATGGAACTGCTGGTCAATGGCTCGATGGAAGGTTTCTCCTGGAGAGTTACCGCCTATTTGGGCGTGGCAGCCATACTCTCTTCAATAGCTTATATTATTATGGTGGCTATCGAGCGCGGTTTCGGATTCGTGTCCAAAGTGACGCTTATCGAGCTGTCGGACGTAAACAATCCTCTGCTCAGAAAGCTTTCCGAAGATTGTCCCGGCACATTCCAGCACTCTATGGCAGTGAGTTCGCTTGCCACCGACGCTGCCATAAAAATCGGGGCGAATGAGCAATTAGTGCGTGCTGGAGCGCTATACCACGACATTGGGAAATTAAACAACCCTAACTTCTTTACCGAAAATCAGCGCAGCGTCAACCCCCACGACTCTCTGCCTCCGGAACGAAGCGCCCAGATTGTGATTAACCACGTGACCGACGGATTAAACCTTGCAGAACGAGCCGGACTACCTGCAGTGATAAAGGATTTCATACGCGAGCATCACGGTGCTGGCAAAGCTAAGTTCTTCTACTACACCTTTTGCAAGGCTCATCCCGGAGAGGAGGTGGATCCTGCGCCTTTCACCTATCCCGGTCCTAACCCTCGCTCAAGAGAAACGTCCCTTCTTATGATGGCTGATGCAGTGGAGGCAGCTTCAAGATCGCTCTCCGAACACACCCCACAAGCGATATCCGACTTGGTGGACAAAATAATCGACGGACAAATAGCCGACGGACTCCACAACGACTCCACCCTTTCGTTCCGCGACGTAAATATTATCAAGAAAGAATTTGTGCGCAGGCTTATGACGATGTACCACTCGCGGGTGGTGTATCCTGACGCGCCAAAATGACAAGAAAGCCAGACCGTTCGGTCTGGCTTTCTTGTCTGTATATTCCTAATGTCATTCTTTAATGCCGAATGCGAGATCGCCGGCATCTCCCAAACCCGGTACGATATAGCTGTGGGCATTGAGATCCGGATCGATTGCTCCTACCCATAAGGTGGTGTCTGCCTGCGGAAACGCCTTGGCTATATAATCCACCGCCTGCTGGGAGGCTATCACTGAAGCCAAATGCACCTTGGCCGGCGTACCCTTGGTGAGCAACGACCGATAGCACAACTCCATTGATGAACCTGTTGCAAGCATAGGATCACACAAAATCAGCGTCTTCCCATCAAGTCGAGGAGAAGCCAAATATTCGATATGTATATCAAACACATCGCCCACCTCATGGTATCTGCGATAAGCCGATACAAATGCATTCTCCGCATTGTCGAAATAATTGAGAAATCCCAAATGGAAAGGCAAACCTGCACGGAAGATAGTGCCAATCACCACCTTATCTGTAATGACGTGGCACTTGGCTGTGTCAAGAGGAGTTGTGATTTCTTCCACCTTGTAATCCAACGTACGCGAAATCTCGTAAGCGATTATCTCGCCTGCGCGCTCGAGATTACGGCGAAATCGCATCTTGTCCTTTTGGATAGTGACATCTCGCATCTCCATCATGAGCTGGCTCATCAATGATGGAGTCTCATCAAAATTCACAAGTTTCATTTGCTGTTGACGAGTTTAAGAATTTTTGCGGGTATATCAATATTATTATTCAAATTACTGAACTCTTCCGCGCCAACGCCCATTGCGCATACCGGCACAGGATTGCCTGTGTGACTTGTGGCAATGAACCCAATACCGCTTACGTTGTTGAACACTCTGAACACCTCTGCCGCGAAAGCATTGAAATTCTTATACAGAGTCTTTTGGTCGGCGCTATGACGCAATTTGAATGTTTCTTCAAATTGTTCCTTCAAAGCCTTTTCCTGCTTCTCTGTTATCTTCACATTCTTCCAGAAGCCAAAATTTTCTTTAAGATATGACTGCATGTCTTTCCATGTGTAGTTTTTCTTTGATTCCAAGAGGCTGCGACAGTAGTTCTCAAATTCCTCCTTCGACACCTTCTGATAATCAATATTTTTAAGGAAAGCATTGTATCCGGTGAACGAGTTGCCTATGCTCATACCTCCCGTATCATGGTCAGCAGTCACCACGATGAGAGTCTCAAGAGGATGCTTCTTATAGAAATCGACGGCAATCTCCAAGGCCTCGTTGAAGTTGTAAGTCTCTTTTATGGCCGCGCCACCGTCATTGGCATGCAAAGCATGGTCAATATTGCCGCCCTCCACCATCATGAAGAAAGCGTCAGGTGACACCTTTTCTAGGTGATTGAGACATGTCTGCGTGATATAGGGCAATGTGATCACATTTTCGAGAGAATCGATAGTGTAGCCTATATTGTAATTAGGTGTGCCTGCAGTATTGAGGAGAAATATCTTTTCTGCGGTGGCCTGCTCCATCTCTTCGCGTCCGCGCACCACCTGCACATTATTTTCCTTCATTATCTCCAATATGTCGGTAGGATTGCCGTCTTTGTCAGTCTCGCCGCAAAGTCCGGCTCCCGCGAGAAAGTCATATCCGCTCTTGGCCGCCATGACGTCGATTTCGTAGCGCATCTGGCGGTTGGGCACATGAGCGTAGAAAGCACCGGGAGTAGCGTCATCGGGGGCTACTGAGGTTACAATACCCACGCCGTAACCGTCATCTTTGAGCACGCGCGCCACTGAGGCCACAGCCACCGTGTCAGGACCCATGCCGAGCATTCCGTTCTTTGTCTTCACTCCGGTGGAAAGAGCTGTACCGGCAGCTGCCGAATCGGTGACAGGCGAACTTGCGCTATATGTCATAGCCACACCCACCACCGGGAAACCCAGCATTGCAATAGGATTTGGATTGTTAAGCACTGTGCGATTATACATTTCGGTGGCTATCGCCGGACCCATACCCATACCGTCGCCGATGAAGTAGAATATGTACTTCGGCTTGGTTGCAAAGGCACTTATGGCCATTGATATCGCCATAAGGGTGAAAATGAATTGTTTGACTCTCATAAATTATATTCTTTAAAGATTATTAACGTGGAGAATTGATATGCAAAGATACAAAACATATGATTCCCGACAAATAAAAATCATCAATATTTTATAAGTTTCAGCAACTTACTGCTTCCTTTGCTTTGGATTTATAATTTTATTTCGTAAGTTTGCAATATGTTTCATGTTTGATACGACCAAATGAAGATATTAAGGATTACAAAACAAGAAATATCCGATGCCGAAACAAAGGCATTTGACGACCGCGGCATGCGCCTGGTGGGTGTGTCTCCGGCGTTCATCAGTGCTTTTACTTCAATGAAGATTGCAAAAGCGATTGACAAAAACTATGCTGATATAGTAGAGGTGTCGCGACTTGAAGACGCCATCGCCGCAATTTCCGCACGCAAACTCTCTGAAAAGCAAGACTACAAAATCGTGTATAGGGTGATGCCTAATTCGCCTGTGCCTTTATCTATTCCCAACGATATTTTATCAAGCGTTGACGGTTGGCTGTTTTCCTCACAAAGGCTTATGCAAGAGTATCCGCAACAATGTAAGACCCCTTTCGTCCTCCAATGCTTATCCTTTGAGGATTTCGGCCATGATGTAAAACCTATATGCGACGAGGTGGTGTTTTCATGGATCGGCGATATAGTCAACACCGAGCGTCTGCGCCAATGCCTGGATGCCGTTGAGCGATCGGGAGCATTCACTTTAAGAGTATGCGGCACCGGAAAGGCAAAAGATGTGATGCCTCTTGTAAGGATGGCGCGCCATATGCCCAACGGCAACAAAGTGATATGGGTGGGAGAAGAGTACCGTCTGCTGCCTGAAATCACGGCATGCCATGCTGCCATAATCACTGACAACGACATATCCGCCTTTGAGACCGCACTCGCACGGTCTGGCGCTTGGCTCATTGAACCCGATGAAATCGACACTGTGGTAGAAAATCCCTCACTATATAATCCTAAAACGATTATATCCATCGATGAGTATGTAGTGGCTCTCCGGGATTATTACGAAAAACATCTTACAGGAGTCGAAAATTAGACATCGTTGTTTTTAGTAGCCAATTTGTTAAAAAAATTCTTAAATAGATTGCCAATTGAATTTATGTGCGTACCTTTGTAGCGAATTAAGGAAACATACGCAAATCATGAAAAAGCGAATTCTTTTGGCAGCCGCCGCTGCAGCCTCCATATACGCCTCAAACGCACAAATCAACTCGCCACAGCCGGAAGGCTTCATTGAACGGGCTAAAGCGATGTACTCTGACGGCAACTATATCGGATGCCTCGACCAGCTGTCGGCTATAACATCACATTCACTTCTGCCCGATGAAAAAATGGCGGCTGACTATTACCGCGCAGCAGCCACTGTACATACCGATACCAATGCTGCGATACACTTGATTGAGTGTTTCATTGCCGATTATCCTCAGTCTACTCTGATTTATAATGCCTACGTGCTACTCGGAAATTGCTATTTCGGCAATGATGACAGCAAAGCTCTGAGTATATATGAGAATGTCCCGGAAGACGCCCTTACAGGCGATATGGCTGACCTCCTATGCTATAATATGGCATATTGCCGTATGCAGCAAGGCGACTATGCGCAGGCCATCGAAGGCTTCGAGCAGCTGATTTTGTCGCCAAAGTACTATAATGCCGCTATTTTTTACCGCGCCTATATAGCATATATGAATAATGAGTACCACAAGGCCAAGCATCTGTTCGCCGAAGTGGATACCGAAGAAGCTCCGGGCAATATGGCAGAATTTTATTTGAGCCAAATAGCTTATGTGGAGGGGGATTTTGAAAAAGCCTATTCCATGGCCGACCAACTGCTCAAACGCAAAGGCATAGAACCTCAGTTCAGAAGCGAGGCATTGAGAGTGGCGGGCGAATCATCATACGCTTTGGGCAACTACCCGCAAGCCGACGATCTGCTTTCAAAATACGTCAGCCAAACGGAAAACCCGATGCCTTCAGCTATGTATATTTTAGGTCTAAGCGCATATAACAGCGGCGACTATAATAAGGCCATAACATATCTCAGCGATGTCACACAGTGCGACAATGCAATGGGACAAAGCGCCAACCTATATATCGGACAGGCATACCTGCACGAGAAAGAATACAACTCGGCTGCAATCGCGTTTAATCGTGCGATAAATATGCAGTACGACGAAGAAGTGCGCGAGGCCGCTTATTACAATTACGCAGTGGCGGCTACGATGGGCGGACGTGTGCCTTTCACAAGCACAGTGTCGGTGTTCAACGATTTTCTTGAATACTACCCTAACAGCCAGTATGCGCCACAAGTGCAGAAACACATAGTCAACACCTATCTTACCGACAACAACTACGCCGCTGCTCTCGAAAGCATCAACAAGATGCGCCAACCCAGCAAAGAGACCCTCGCCGCAAAACAACGCGCACTCTACGCCTTAGGTGTGAAAGCCCTTGCCTCATCCGACACAAAGCAAGCTCTTTCTTACCTCAACGAAGCCCGGTCGCTTGCCAAATATGATCCGAATACCGACATTGATGTGTCTTTGGCATTGGGCGAGGCGCTTTATGCCAACGGCGATTATGGAAAAGCCGCTTCCGAAATACAGAATTATATATCCAAATCAAAATCGTCGGTAAATATGCCACTGGCATATTATGATTTGGGATACGCTCTCTTCGCACAAAAAAATTATGCAAAGGCGGCTGTCCAATTTGAAAAAGCCATCAATAATCCTTCCGGTTTTACGCCGGCAGTGATCGCTGACGCTTACAATCGTTTTGGTGACTGCGCCTACTTTGCAAAGGATTTCAGTAAGGCTGCCAACGCATATTCCCAGGCTTACTCAAAGAATCCTTCTGCCGGAGATTACGCAATGTTCCAGAAAGCACTTATGCAAGGTTTCCAGCGCGAGCACGCTCAAAAAGTGGCCACTCTCGACGATATGCGCCGCAGATACCCCACCTCTGCCTTAGTGCCAGACGCTATGTTGGAGACTACCGAGGCTTATCTGCAAATGGGCAAAAACTCCGAGGCACTAAAAGTGTACAAAACTCTTGTAAATGAGTATCCTAAAACGGCGCAGGCTCGACAAGGCTACTTGCAGATGGCTCTTGTGAAACAAAACTCCGGCGACACTAAGGGTGCTATGGACGACTATAAGAAGCTCATCAAGGAGTATCCTTCGTCAGAAGAAGCACGACAGGCTATCGAGAATATGAAGCGAATATCTGCCGCCAGCGGTACACTGCAAGAGTTATCCGATTTCCTTGCCAAAACATCAGGCGCTCCCAAACTTGACGCTCCCGAAATCGAACAATTGGCTTTTGACGAAGCAGAAAAGCAATATATTGAAAACGACAAGACAGATAAACTCATATTATTCGTATCGCAATACCGAAATAGCGGAGTACGTGACCGCGCTCTGAATTATATTATAGAAGGATCATTAGCACAGGGTGACGACGATGCCGTTTATAAATACTCATCCGAACTCGTAGAACAGTATCCGTCAAGCCCACATGCACAACTGGCTCTATTGTACAAAGCCACAATCGAAGAGAAGCAAGGCAAAGGCAATCTGGCCTTACGCTCATGGAGCGAACTGACGCATACAGCCTCATCGCCGGAAATTCTACTCAACGCTCGTATGGGAGTAATACGTACAGGACGCGATGCCCGCAAGTACTCCGAAGTAATTGAAGCAGCAAGGGCTATTCTCGCTTCTTCAGGCGTAAATACTGAGCAACGCACCGAAGCCGCCTATTCTCTTGGCGAAGCTCTCGCCTCATCTAAAAAGAATGCCGAGGCACAAAACGCATGGGAAGAAGTTGCTGGTCTTACCGATAATATATACGGCATACAGAGCGCTTATGCCCTTGCCCAGAGCTATTTTGACTCTTCTAATTACCAACAAGCTGAGGAGTGGGCTAAAAAAGTGGCGAATGCCGATTCTCCACACTCCTACTGGATTGCCCGTGGATTTATTTTGCTTAGCGATATATATAATGCTCAAGGCGACAACTATAAGGCTCGCCAGTACCTGCAGGCGGTCAAAGATAATTACTCCGACCAGACCGACGATATCCACACTCTGATCGAAGAGCGCCTGAAATAATACAGCAACCGCCATCTCCTAAACACCACTCGCAAAAGAAATCATGAAATCAATAATAGCTTCCATACTCTCACTTACGTCTGTTGCAGTCATGGCACAGAATCTTCACACTGAAATCACTGTCGACCGCACAGTGCTTCCAGATGTGCGAGAAGCCAAACGCCCGGGAGGAATAGTGCCCACGCTCACTTCCCCTTCCATAACCCAGTCCGCTCTCACCCCTGCCGAATACAACGGTCAAGGCACGCTGTCGCCCCTGGTCAACCCTCTGCCACCTGTCAGCTGGGGTGCGTCCACCGAGCATACACCATATAGAGGATATGTATCTGCCGGATATTTTCCATTATATAATGTTGGAGCCAATGCCGGATATAGATTCGTCGACGAAGACTATGCAAAAGCGGGAGCCTGGGTGCAATACAACGGCAGCAGTTACAATGGTGATATCCCATATTTTGAGGATGCCCTTTTCACAAACCACATAATACGCGGAGGGATCAACGGAGATTTCGCCTTCTCCAAAACTTCGACTCTAAGCATAAATCTGCTTGGAGCCAACAACGTGATCCGGACACCTTATTATTATCTGGCCGACAATATAGAACATCGCCGCTCCTATAATCAAAGTAGTTACTTGCTAAACCCCAAGGCAAAATTAAGTTTTCTTTTCAACAACATTTATTTATCCTTTGGAGGCGGATGGCAGCAATTCAAGTTCAAGCCAAATCTCGCAACTGACCTGACAGGACAGAATTTTGAGCACGTCACTCAGAATGCGTTGGACGGTTTCCTCAAAATCGGTGTTTGCCACGAAGACGAATCTACCCCATGGGTAGGAATTGATTTAGACGGAGTAATTCTTAAGTCGAATAGTATACAAGAGTGGGCGAAGGACATATACCTTACAGGAAAAATGGCTGAGGCGCATGTATTACCTTATGTACGAACCAACTGGCAAAATCTCAATGGCCATATCGGAGCTAATGTGAGTATAGCAAAAGGGCTCGGCGAGTCGCATATCAAAATAGCCCCCGAGTTACTGGTGGAATGGAACAGTATTCAGTGGCTGAAAATTTATGCGCATGCCCACGGAGGAGAATACGTCAACCGAATGGCCGATATATTTGAATACAATCCTTACATATATCCAGCCGAGGCCTACCGTCGCTCCGACATTCCGGTTGTTGTGGAAGGCGGCTTCGTTGTAGGCCCCATCAATGGTTTTGAATTAGTGGTCGACGGAGGTTATGCTGTTGCCCGTGATGCGCTACTCCCGATAATTAATATCGAACGTAACGGATATACCTACTCAACAATGAAGCACTCTGACTTCAACTGCTGGAACGCAGGAGCACGCATGCGCTACACTTATCAGTCTCTTGCCACATTTGAAATGGGGTTCAAGACCGGCGGTTCGGATATTTCGGCAGCTACATGGTATGGGTGGCATGACAGCGCAAAATGGCTATTTGATACTTCACTTTCCATAAAGCCTATCGAGCCGTTGACGTTAACAGTAGGATTTAGTTCTCGTGCCTGTCGAAAAGCCATACAAATCGAATATCCCTTCAACAGACCATCATATTCTCCTGATATAACATACCGTAGTCTGGGCAATATGAGCAATGTGAATCTGCACGGCGACTACATGGTGTCTGACCAACTCACTGCGTTCCTTGATATAGAAAATCTTCTCAACAACAGGTGCTATCTCATAAGCGGTATGCCTGCGCAAGGACTTACCGGACTCTTTGGCATCGCCTATAAATTCTGAAAAAATCATGATTTTTCACTCCAAAAATTCCTAAATTCAACAAAAACCAATTAAAAATCAAATTTTTTCCGTCAAACTTGGGTAGATTGACGGAAAAATCGTATATTTGCAAGCCGAAAACAGCAACAAATATTTAACAATCATTAACAATATTTTCTAACACATGCAAAGTAAAGGAAAATTAGGGAGCATCGTTGCCGGTGTGATTGCCATTTTCTTGGTGCTCGTGTGTCTGTTCTACCTTTCTTTCTCGTTCACATCCTCTTCTTACGAGAACAAGGCTGAGCAATATGCGCGCACGCTTTCGGGCAACAACGATGACTCCGCTTACAACCAAGCCTACAAGCATTACATGGACTCGGTTGGCGATGAGAAAGTGTACATGGGTCTCTACACCCTTAATGATGTACGCAAATGGGGCGTAGGCCTTGGTCTTGACCTTAAAGGCGGTATGAACGTGATCCTCGAGGTCGACATACCCGACATGCTCCATTCTATTTCAAACAAAACCGGTGACGAAAAATTCGAGGCCGCCGTTGACACTACCGCCGCTTTGGCTCGCAACGACGCATCAATCGATTTCCTCGATGTTTTCGTTAAGCAATATCGCCAGCGCGAACCGGATATCGACCTTTCGGTTGTATTTAAGGATAACCTTGTACCCGGAGGATCATCTGACGCTGCAGTAGTAGGTATCCTCAAAGATAAAGTGAAATCTATCACAGAGACTGCCGCCAACAGCGTTCTTCGCAAACGTATCGACCAATTTGGCGTAGTATCACCCAACATTCAGGTGCTTCAGGGTAAGGACGGCCAGGTGCTCCTCGAGCTCCCCGGTGTGAAAGATCACCAGCGTGTACGCGAGCTGCTCCAGCGTTCAGCTACTCTTGAATTCTATGATACTTATCTCGCCAACGAAGTGCAGGCTGCTATAGGTAATTTGTTGCAACGCGCAATGGCCGACACTACAGTGAATGCTCGCGCACTTGAACAAGTTCTTGCCAACCGCAACACATACGGCGCAGCCTCTACAGTGCTTGGATACGCCAATTCTGCGATGGACATGGCAGCCGTCAACGCTCTTTTAGCTACTCCGCTTGCAAAATCCACTCTTCCAAGCGACTTGCGCCTGCTTTGGGGTGTAAAAGAAGACACACGCACCTCTGCCGACGGCAAACAGGAAGTGAAAATTGGATACCCTCTCTATGCGCTGCGCACATCAGGTAATGGCGACCCGGCCCTTAAGGGTGGTGTTGTCACCGATGCATGGACCAACTACGACCCCATGCGTGGTATCGAGGTGCTCATGCACATGAACTCTGAAGGCGCTCGTCAGTGGGCACGCATCACTGCTGCCAACGCCGCCGACAACAATCGTCCTGTGGCTATCGTACTTGATGATCAAGTGTACTCTGCTCCTAACGTAAATTCAGCTATCGAAGGCGGTCAGTCATCTATCACCGGTAACTTCACCCAGGAAGAAGGTCAAGACCTTGCCAACGTGCTTAAGTCAGGTGAAATGACTGCAAAGATCAACATTATCTCTGATATGGTGATTGGTCCGTCACTTGGTAAGCAGGCTATCGAAGACGGTATAACATCATTCGTAGTGGCTCTCGTGCTACTTATGATCTTCATGTGCTCGTTCTACGGTATCATCCCCGGCTTAATAGCTGACTTCTGCTTGATTTGCAACCTCTTCTTCACAATAGGTATTCTTGCATCATTCCAGGCAGTGCTCACCATGAGCGGTATTGCCGGTATCGTGCTTTCGCTCGGTATGGCAGTGGATGCCAACGTGCTTATCTTTGAGCGCGCTAAAGAAGAGCTCCGCGCCGGCAAGAATTCTCGCACCGCTATCTCGGATGGTTACAGCAATGCCTTCTCGGCCATCTTTGACTCCAACCTCACATCTATTATTACAGGTTTGATCCTATTGTGGTTCGGTACAGGTCCTATCAAAGGCTTCGCCACAACTCTTATCATTGGTATTATCTGCTCATTCTTCACAGCAGTATTCCTAAGCCGTCTGTTCTTCATCTGGTTCGGTAAGACTAAAGCTTTCGAGAACCTCACATTCTCGACTCCTCTTTCGGCTAATATGTTCACAAAGGCACATTTCAATTTCCTTGGTGCTCGCAAAACCAGCTTTACAGTAGTAGCTATCATTTGCGCTATTGTAGTAGCCTCACTATGCATCCGCGGCCTAAACCAGGGTATTGATTTCTCAGGTGGACGCAACTATATTGCTAAGTTCGATCAGCCCGTTGACGCTCATGAGCTAAACAACGAACTCGAGCCCCTCTTCCCCGGTGCCTCTGTAAAGGTAATCACCATCGAGAGCTCTAATCAGGTTCGTATTTCTACTAACTACAAAATCAATGACGGCTCAGAGGCCACCGAAAAAGAGATACAGGAAATCCTATTTAAGGTGCTTAAGCCTCACATGAGCGCAAGCATCACACCTGAGGAGTTCTCTACAGCCGACTCTTCGCTGGGTCTTGTAAGCTCTCAGAAAGTAGGTCCGTCTGTCGCTGACGATATGCGTCGTGATGCAGTCATAGCCGTGGTGCTTTCGCTCATCGCTATGTTCCTTTACATCCTTCTGCGTTTCCGCAACGTTGCCTTCTCTCTTGGTGCACTTGCAGCCGTAGCGTTCACAGCATTCACCATCATCGGTTTCTTCTCGATATTCTACGGATTCGTACCGTTCGCAATGGAAGTTGACCAAAACTTCATAGCGGCTATTCTAACCGTAATCGGTTATCAGATTAACGATACCGTGGTGGTATTCGACCGTGTACGTGAGAATCTGCATCTTTATCCAAAGCAGAGTCTGTTCAACACAATTAACCAGTCCATCAACTCTACTCTTGGACGTACAATCATGACCTCAGCCTCCACCCTCCTTGTGCTCCTTTGTATATTCTTCCTCGGTGGCGACTCAATACGCAGCTTCGTATTTGCCATGATCTGGGGTGTGATTATCGGTACACTTGCCACCATATTCCTGGCAACTCCTGTAGCTTATCTCACAGCTTCTCGCAATCAGAAGAAAGCTTGATAACTTATGATATTGAAAAAAGGCGAGCCTCATCATTGCGGCTCGCTTTTTTGATTATCATCAGTCCTTTGACAGTTCAGAATAACTAAATTTTATAGACACCATGTGGATTGTACTCGCTATCATATCGTCAGTCTGTCTTGGTATATATGACATATTTAAGAAATTATCGGTGAGGGCTAATAATGTGCTCATCGTGCTTTTCCTTAACACCGTGTTCGGCACACTGCTTATGTCACCGGTGATAATAGGCAATCTTTCATCCGGACATTTCGGATTAGGCGACACACCTACAGGGCATTTGTCCATATTGATCAAGGCATTCATAGTGTTAGGGTCTTGGATTCTCGGCTATTATGCGATAAAACATCTGCCACTTACAATACAGGGGCCTATCAACGCCACACGCCCTGTGGTAGTGCTTGTAGGAGCGTTGCTGATATTTGGCGAAAGATTAAATCTTATACAATGGATTGGTATTATCCTGGGATTCGCCTCTCTATATTTCATATCACGCATAGGCTCTAAAGAAGGCTTCTCACTTAAGCACTCTAAATGGATATGGATGTCGATTGGCGCAATGACATTAGGCGCAATAAGCGCATTATATGATAAATACCTACTGCGACTCTACGAGCCGCAAGAAGTGCAGGCATGGTATTCACTGTATCAATGTATCATAATGGGCATCACAGTGCTTATTTTACGCAAGCTGCATGGGTCAGGAGAGAAATTTGTATGGCGCTGGGCCATACCCTGCATCTCAATCTTTCTTACCACAGCCGACTTAGCATACTTCTATTCCCTATCTTACCCCGATTCGATGATCTCCATCATATCCATGCTTCGGCGCGGTAGTGTGATAGTGTCATTTCTCTATGGCGTAATTGTGCTACACGAGAAAAATATCAAAGCCAAGCTCATCGATCTCTCAATTCTCCTCGCCAGTCTTGCACTCCTCGTCATCGGAGCGCTCTAAGAGAGCCACACAATCTAATCGTATTTCACCTACCGACAAACCTCCATCCGCTAAACAAAGCAAATCATGCGGCAGCCGGTTTGTAGAAGGTGAAAGAGACAAAAGAATTAAAGAATCAGAGCCATGGGCTATTCAGAAATCGGACCATTGAAAGAGACCGGGGAGCATTCCTACCACCGCAGAGCCTTCTCCCACGATTATTACTCCCCTTTCATCTATCATATCATCCTGAAGAAAAACCGGCAATGCCCAGTCTTCGGCTCGGTGGCAGGAGATGCGAGAATAGCCCCCGGCAATCCCGGCTGCGCTTTTATCGAGGAATCAGCACTTGGAAAAATCATAGCCAAATCCATCATCCATCTCCCCTATCTACACCGGATCATCAAGCTCCACCAGTTCTGCGTGATGCCCGACCATGTGCATATCCTTCTCCAAATTCTCTACCGATCCGACCATCATCTGGATTTCTATATTCACAGCCTGATGTCGAGGATAGCCGATAAATATTCATCGGCGATAAGGCGAAAAATAGGGGCAGAGGACATATTCGAAGCAGGATATTGCGACAAACCGCTCTACGACAACCGTTCCCTCAACGGACTTTATCGCTATATACTGGAAAATCCCCACCGTCTGGCGATGCGGCAGCAGTTTCCTCAGTTCTTTCAAAAGACGAGGAAACTGGGAATAGGGAATGAGGTTTATGAGGGATACGGCAATCTGTTTCTTTTCCGCAACCCTGATAAGGAAGCTGTGAAGATCAGCAGAAAGTTTTCTCCTGAAGAGAATATTAAGAAGCGCACAGGATGGCTCTCAGCCGCCTCAAAAGGCACTATACTCATCTCCCCTTTCATAAGCCAGGAAGAAAAGGAGATAAGAACAGAAGTCGAAACCCGTGGAGCAAATATCATCCTAATCACACACGAGGCCTTCGGCGAGCGCTTCAAACCGGCTGCCCATGATTTCAAACTATGCACCGCCGGTCGCCTTCTCATCATATCCCTTGGCTTGCCGCCAAAGACACCCCTCACACGCTCCCTCTGCGTGCAAATGAACGCCCTCGCCGAAAAGATAGCCATCGGAAAATAGCCTCTGCGTTAGCTGGTTTGTCGAAGGTGAAAGAAAAAGATAGCTTCCATCACTGATGCACTTAAACGTCCTCTTGAAAATACCGGTTATCAAACAATAAAAAAGCAGAACTAACGTTTATTAAATTGTCAGAAATTAAATGAATGAGATATAGGAGCATACCCATAGTTACTGTGTATGCTGCCCTGCTAATTGCTGTGGCGGCAGCATTTTCTGCATGCAATGCCCAAAAGAAGAATACAGCCGCCGCACGTCAGTACACCGGATTCATCACCAAGTACAATATAATGTACAACGGCGATACCCATTTTAAGGAGACCCTTAAAGACATGGAATCCAAATACGAGGACGACTATTCGCGCATGGTACTGATGCATCCCGTAGAAGCCCGTACTGATGAAAAAGCTCCTCAGCCCAGCGGTGATTTCAAACGTAGTATCGAAAAGGCACAGAAAGCCATACAGATACGTTCAATAAAAAACAAGCCGCCGAAGAAATCGGGCAAGGGCAGCGACCCTGAATACAAAGCATGGATGAAGCGCGATGAGTACAACCCTGTGCTTCACAATGCCTGGATGCTTATGGGTCGCAGTCAATACTATAATGGTGATTTTCTTGGAGCCGCCTCCACCTTTTATTATGTGAGCAAACATTTCACATGGCTACCAGCCACAGTGACCGACGCAAAGCTCTGGCAAGCCCTCAGCTACGTTTCGCTCGACTGGCTTTACGAAGCCGAGCTAATCCTTACTCGTATAAAACCTGAAGAGCTCACCAACAGCTCGCTACGCCAGCTGTACAATTTCACCTATGCCAATTTCCTGCTGCGAAGCAAAGAGTATGCCAAAGCCGTGCCTTACCTCACAGCAGCCATTGACGGAGCAGACGGCGCGCAGAAGACACGTCTGCGTTTCCTTTTAGGGCAAGTGTATGCAGTGCTTGGCGAGAAGGACAAGGCGTATGAAGCTTTCAAGAAAGCGGGCAGCAGCATTTCCGCACCCTATCGTACAAAATTCAACGCACGCATCAAACAAAGCGAGGTGTACAGCGGAGCGAATATTGAACCGGAAGTGAAATCCCTGCTCTCAATGGTAAAATATGACCGCAATAAGGATTATCTCGACCAAATATATTATGCGGTAGGCAACTTATACCTTTCGCGCAAAGACACTGCGAATGCAATAGCCAACTACGAACTAGCAGTAGAGAAGAGCACGCGCTCAGGCATCGACAAAGCTATCGCACAGATTTCTCTTGGCGCATTATATTTCGACTACCACAACTATGAGAAAGCACAACCATGTTATAGCGAGGCTGTGCCGCTATTGCCTGAGACATACACCAATTACGCTTTGCTCAAACGCCGGTCAGATGTTCTCGATGAATTGGCTGTATATTCACAAAATGTGAACTTACAAGACTCACTGCTACGTCTTGCAGCTATGCCTGAAGAAGAGCGTCTAAAGGTGATCGACAAAATAATTGAAGACCTCAAGAAGAAAGAAAAAGAAGATGCAGAGGCAGCCATGAGAGAAGAATACATGGCCAAACAGGGCGCAACAGGCAACCGCCTAACCGACAAAAACCAACGCGAATTTAATATAAACTCTGATAATTCATGGTACTTCTATAACGCTGCCTCAAAATCATCAGGCAAAACAGAGTTCCAAAAGCGCTGGGGCTCCCGCAAACTTGAAGACGACTGGCGCAGACGCAATAAGACCGTGTTCAACACCTCCGACTTCGACTCGGACAACTCAGAGGGAAATGAAAGCGACAATCCTGACTCACAGCCTAACGACTCTATCACTCCCGAACAGAAAAAACAATTAGAAGCCGCCAACGATCCGCATAATCGCGAATTTTACCTGAAACAGATACCTGCCACCGACGAGGAGAAAGCCACGTCGCACGACATTATACAAGAAGGGCTGTACAATATGGGCGTAATCCTTAAAGACAAACTTGAGGACTACGACGCGTCAGAGACCGAATTTAACCGTCTGTTGGCGGATTATCCTGATAATATCTACCGTCTGGACGCATATTACAATCTTTACCTTATGTATATGCGCCGGGGCAACACTCTTATGGCAGAAAAATACCGCAATCTCATACTCACCGATTTTGCCGACTCGAAGTACGGAATCGCACTGAAGGACCCGCACTACATCGACAATCTGCGAAAAATGGACGAGGTGCAGAACCAGCTGTATGAGGAGACTTACCAAGCTTATCTCGACAACGACAACGACAAGGTGCATTCGCTCTACGCCAAGATGGAGGAGCTGTATCCTATGAGCCCGTTGATGCCAAAGTTCATGTTCCTCAACGCATTGACATTTGTCACCGAGAAGAAATCAGACTTATTCAATGCTTTGCTGCGCGATATGCTGCAGCGCTACCCCAATACTGACCTCGCGCCTATCGTGTCGGCTTGGCTTAAGGGCATGGCTCAGGGACGCCAGCTGCAGACTGCCTCCGATGGCAAGAATATGCGCGGCATGCTTTGGGATATCCATCTGTCCAACGACTCCACCTTCGCCGCTAATGATAGCATCGCTCCATTTGAGATCAACGAGGAAGTGCCACAAATGCTCGTACTCGTTTTCCCAACCGATGAGGTGTCCGCCAACGCACTACTATATGAAGTGGCGCGTCATAATTTCAACTCTTTCGTAGTGAAGGATTTCGATATTGAACTTATGAACTTTGGACGCCTCGGCATGCTGCTCATCAAAGGATTTGACAACTTTAATCAACTCAACCACTATCGACGCGTCATGGCATCGAGTCCTGACTTCAAGCTTCCGCCTGGAGTTACGCCAATAGCTATCTCAGAACAAAACTTCAAAACCCTGCTCGAGCAAGGCCGCACCTTCGACGATTATTTCCGATTCCTACAAGAGCATAATTATGAAGATCCGCAAGCCGCCCTTTTAGCACCCGAAGAGATTGAGACTCTCCAAGAGGCGGAAGAAGCCGCAATGAAAGCCGAAGCTGAGCCTGATATCGTTGAGCCCAATACTGAGGAATCCGATGTTGTAGACCCTGACATTACTGATATTTCTGATCAAGATACTCCGCCGTCTACAATATTGACTAGCGCGCCATTACTACAAGCCACCCCGGACACATTAGCTATTCCTAAAACTGTGGCTATTCCGGATACAAAGACTGTACCAGATACGTTAGCCATTCCGGTTGCCAAACCTATTCCGGCTAATAAACCCGCCTCTCCTACAACACCGGCGCCACAAACTCCTCCAACCACGACCCCGGATCCACTGCCTGTAGGCAGCGAAGGCGAAGACGATCCTCTACTTGAATAAAATAACACCTAATTATCAGATGGTAAATAACTCATACTCTATACTTTGGGCTGATGACGAGATAGATCTCCTGAAACCCCACTTGCTATTCCTCCGAAACAAGGGATACAATCTAATCACGGCCAATAACG
>CAZJKZ010000041.1:0-22503 GCA_964546885.1 uncultured Bacteroides sp. | reverse complement strand
AAAGTTAAGCACTCCATCCGACCCGTGCGAAATTTACAATGTGAACAAATGTTAATATATCGCATTTTGGTTACAATTATATTTATCGTATTGATATCAAGACATTTAATTGTTTAAAAATCTTTACAAGAATATTACACAGCCGCAATTATTTACACAATTGTTTCATTATTTACCGAATTTATACAGGCCTTTGGACGAAATCTATATGAATGAGCACTTAGATAGAGTCAGGAATGGAAATATCTTCATTGAGCCATATTGAAAAGCTATAAATAAGCCACTGCGCCGGGACTAAAATCGATCCCGGCACAGTGCCTTACAAAAAAATCTTATGTGTGTTTTTCTATCCCATATTTTTTGTCTTATCTATACCTGCTTTCTTATGTAATTATATTATAACCTTTAATTATTGGCCTGCATGCGAAAAATATGCGGCTCTGCAGATGATACTCCATATAAACATGGTGAAGGCAAGCATGCACAAGGTCCGATCGCTCCAAATAAATTATCTCATTTGATTTTCTCCAATTCTGATTGCAGAGGCTCGAAATCATGACTCTCGGCTATGGACCGAGGAAGGAGCATGATATTACCATCACTGTCGACAATAGCATATAGAGGCATAGTCATGTATCCATTCTTACCAAATGTGTCAAATATATCCTGCCTCACAGTCGGATTAATCATTATATGGTCGCCTATGAGATTATATGCCAGGGCCATATCCTTCCATCTTTTCTCATTATTGCTTTCATCAAGCGCTATATATAGAAGCTGTATGTCATTGGCATTGGCATATTGTTGTAGCTGTGTCATATCACTAATGCCAGCAATACACGAATAAGAATAGGTATGCCAAATATCAATGAAAATCCGTCGTCCATTATAAGGCCTCAGTATATCCGCTACAGTCTTTACCGACGAATTATCACGGAAATGAATATCCGGATTATCTACCGGATTATTGTAGGCTATATTGCGGGCAGAATATACTTCGAGCATCGGGATGAAGGAGCTTTGAGGGTAAAGCGTCTTGAAACGTTCGGTTAACGCCGGTACTGACCGGCTGAATTTTGCACCTGCACCGTCGTCATATAGAATATCACCGATCAATGCTTCGGCTCCTTTGGGAGAAAGTGTCTCTACGGCATAGTCTACCATTGTGCTTATTAGAGAATCGGGTACACTCCATATCACATTGTTACCCGTGTCTATAGAGTAAAGCTGACGCACCAGACTCGGATAATAATAACAAATTGCATTTTCCGAAGCAGAGAGGTCGATCTTCGATCTCTGGTGCTCAAACTCGGCATCCCATTCCGGTATGCCTTTATATTTACCGTACTTGACAAGAATGCACAGCATGGCACCAAGGCGCAGATTATTCCGTAGGGTTGCCAACAACTTAGGGGTAGCGGCTGAGTAGTGACTGCATACGCTGTCGATATAGTGATCGAATTTACGGCTAACTTCACTTGCTACAGAGTCTTTTCTTATTCCAAGCTCATCAGCACGGTCAATTATCATCAGGTCGTAATATATATTCTTCATCCCGGATAGTGCGTCTGCCACTTCTCCATCCACCGGATTGCCTGTAGGAGCTGTCACGTTGATTGGCTCATCACAGACAGGATCGACATTAACTTCCGTTATGCCCGGCAATAGGTATATTGATTTGCTAAAAGGGCGTTGATCACCTTTAACATCTGTTACAATCACACTCATATATTCAATCCCATCCGTAGGAATTGATATAACAGCAGTACTGTCCGCCCCAAACGTTAAAGGTACGAGCTGCCCATTAAACACACCACGGCTAGTATGTTGCACCTCAAGTTCTTTGCCGCCAAAATTTTTCACGGATATCTTTGCTGTAACCTCATTATCGCCGGGAGCATCCGAAATAACATACATGACAGTCAATGCCGTCGCTACTGCGATCGCTGTACACAAAATGATTTTTTTAATGCTCATTTTTATAAAGGATTATTGAGGTTGGAAAGTATTTAGCAAAATTACGAATTTTTTTGTAATTGAAAATATCTCACGCAAAGTATTTTGGCGGAGGATAGCTTGTTGTAGTCTATCTCATTTGATTTTCTCAAGCTCCGATCGCAGAGATTCAAAATCATGGCTCTCGGCTATGGGCTGAGGCAGGATTGTGAGATTGCCCTCCCTATCGACAATAGCATACAGAGGAATCCCCAGTCCTCTATTGCTCCCAAATGTGTCATATATCTCCTGCTTCACAGTAGGGTTGATCATAATATGGTCGCCAATTAGATTATATGCCAAAGCGAGATCCTTCCATCTTTTTTCCTTATCGCTGTCGTCAAGCGATATATATAGAAGCTGAATTCCGTTGTCAGCGGCGTATTTTTGTATGGGAGCCACATAATTAAAGCCCTCAATACACGAATGGCACCAAGTAGACCAGAGATCAATGAGCACCGGTGTGCCCTTATAGGGACTCAGAATATCTACTACCGTTTTTACCGATGAATTATCAAGAAAATTCACATCCTTATTGTTCACAGGATTATTGAAGGCTAAATTACGGGCTGCCAAATCTTCGAGCAACGGGATGAAGGAACTTTGAGGATAAAGCGCCTTGAACCGTTCGGTTAATGCCGGGACTGACTTGCTGAAAGCAGCAGCGGCGCCATCGTCATACAAAATATTACCAATCAGCGCTTCTGCGCCTTTTGGAGAAAGTGTCTCCACGGCATAGTCAACTATCGGTGTTATCAGAGAGTCAGGAACACTCCATACCACATTGTTGCCTGTGTCTATAGAGTACAGCTGACGCACCAGACTCGGGTAATAATAACAAATTACATTCTCCTGAGCCGAGAGATCGATCTTCGGCCTCAGACGCTCAAACTCGGCATCCCATTCCGGATTTCCTTTATAATCATCATATTTGGTAAGAAAACATCGCATAGCTCCAAGGCTCAAATTATTGCGGAGAGTGGTCAGTAACTCAGAGGTAGCTGCTGAGTAGCTGCCGCATACGCTGTCGATATAGTGATCAAGTTTACCGCTAACTTCACTCGCTACAGAGTCGTTCTTGATTCCAAATTTATCCGACCATCCAATTACCACTAACCCATAATATATATCATTTAGCCCCGATAGAGCGTCTGCCACTTCTCCGTCCACCGGATTACCTGTTGGAGCTTTCACGTTGATTAGGTCGTCAGAGACAGGATCAATATTCACTTCCGTAACGCCTGGCAATAGGTATATTGATTTACTAAGAGAGCGTTGCTCACCTTTAGCGTCTTTGACAAACACCGTCATAAATTCTATCCCGTCAGTAGGAATTGATATAACGGCAGTACTATCTTCGGCAAATGTCACAGGCACCCAGTACCCATTAAACACTCCATGGATGCTATGCCGCACCTGAAGCTCTTTACCTCCAAAGTTTTTTACGGATATCTTTGCTTTTGTCTCAGTGGCGTCGATGGGCGCCGGAATAGCAGGTTGGACAGTTGCTACTGCTACGATTGCTATCGCCCCACGCAAAATGCTTCTTATTATGTCCATCTTTCTAAATTATTTGAAATTGAAAAGTATTTACGTCATAATTCACCGAGGTTGTCTATCAACATTCTAAGGAGTAAATATAATTTATTTTCCCTTTGTTGGACAGTGAGCTTCCGTTATTCTCGGCATTGTAAGCGTCCGTGCGCTATGTACATTTGGATGAGTACTTAATAGAAAATTTACCTGATTTATTCGGAAAAAGCGGCTATGATATTTCCTATAGTGCTTTCTTCTACTCTACCGGATATGATAATTAATATTGATTTCGCCCCCTGAGTTTTGGAATACATTAGGATCGTACTATAATAATTAAGTATCGTCTTAATCCTGTGATCAGGTATTGCATAGATCATTATTTCTTTTGAATTATCTCTTTGTAGATGAAATAATTCCATATCGGCATTCTGTCCTTTATACACATTAAGGAATTGGTTACCTGCCTTTTGTGCGTCAGGAGTCTCAAATTCGAATACACGCACGGAATTAACACCATCTTCTTTTAAAATTAGTGCAAGCGGACTATTGGATTTAATCTTACTAAGTCTTTTCAGCGAAGATTCCGTAAGATAGGTAATACTTACTCCTGGGACCGATTCGAGATGGTTAATTATCCCTATCATATCATTTATATGCTGCTGATTTTCATCATTTTTAGCGAACATGCTGATTCCCATAAACAAAATTGCTACAAATGCTATAACTATACGTCTCATATCAAAATTTATTTATAACTGATTTCTGGTCTATTTTTATACTCTCTATTGATTGTAGTGCCTCTTCCTGGCCCTTACGGATACCCGAAAACACGCTCAGCAGAGCATCATCCACTATCTGAGCAGCTCTTTCCAACTCTTCATCGCTCATTTCAGAAGTGACACGTGGTTTATTATTTATAAAAACTGTTTTGCCGACGCTATTCTCTTCCACTGTATCCACATATTTTTCTGTAATGACATCTTCGACCGATCCCCGAGATATCTTAACTTCTGCTACTAAGTTAGAATCCATAGGTATATCATTGGTCCGGCGTAGCGAGGCCACATAAACACAAAGCAGCACGGAGGCGGCAGCCACTCCTGTAAAAAGTATTTTCATTATTCTGCCGAAACGTTTACTCCTTCTGTCTATTGCCAGCTCAAGCCTCTTCTCAAGACCTTCAGGCATAACAGGCTCGCACGATTGAACAGCGAGAAGCATCCTGCGCTCCATTTCCAGGTCAGGGGTAAGCTCGCCGCATTCTTTCAGCGTCGATAGCAAAATCTCATAATCATCAGGAGAGATATCTCCCGAATAGTATCTGTCAAGCAAATCTTTTATTCCATTCAATTCCATATCCTGTTTTATTTTGACATTAATTCTTTGAGTCTCTTGCGGGCTCTGCTCAGCAGCACGCGCACGTTGCCCTGTGATATGCCAAGCAAATCCGCTATTTCCGCATTCGAGAAGCCGCCATACGCACTGAGCCTTAACACATACCGCTGGTCGGCAGGAAGACGACTCATGGCGTGATTTACGATATCCGCCGAGTCGCGCCACTCCACGTTGCTGTGCACGTCCTCGTCCGATGCGATATCCGTGCCTGTTTCATCAGCCGTGGGCATCTTGGTGCGCTGTATGGTGTTAAGGCACACATTACGCACCGCATTGAGGCAATAGGCTTTCAGATCCGCCACATTTTTTAGTTTGTCACGACTATCCCAAAGCTTAAGCATTGCATCCTGCACCGCATCGGCCGCCTCGTCGCCGCTTCTCATAACAGAGGCGGCTATGCGATACATATTCATGTAATGCGGCAAGATGCTTGCTTTAAACTCTTCGTTAGTCATAATAAAAAATTGCGTTCTATATATTAAGACACATTTTTTCTCTGATCGTTACAAAATTTTTTTGTCAACCATCTACATTTTCATCAAAGTTTAAATTTGTCGAAGAAGTGAGATTATAATCAATAATATTGGGGAATATACGGATATTTCGTAAATTTGCAGCTGATAGTATTCTGTAATCATAAATATCATTAATAGCACAACGATATGATTAATTCTGCTAAATTTCTGGTTCCCTGGGTTGCTGCCGTACTTCTGACATCGTGCAATTTTGGTTCTAAAAACTCGAATGGGAAGAAACTGAGTACCATCGGAGATGTAGAAGTAGTGTCGTTCGACGAAATGGACGTTGTGGCCACTCGCAACGGTTCGGACGACAATTCACTGATAGTAGCGAATCTGAGTTCGTCGGGCGATACAAAGGCTTTACTGCTAAGCGATCTTGCTGATAACCTGGAGATAGTGAAGCTCGACGATTCCGAAGAAGCGGTTGTAAGATCGGGTAATCTTTGGCTGTCAGACAAGCGATTCATTATCTTTGACGGCAATGAAGTAAAGCAATTTGATCGTAGTGGAAAGTACCTCGGGAAAGTCGGTGCGAAAGGCAATGGCCCCGGTGAATATTTCATAGCTCCATACGATATCGCTATTGACGAGGCTAATGGCAGGATTTATCTTCTCGCCTTTAGTGCAACTAAGATACTGAGCTATGATCTTGAAGGAAAGTTTACCGGCGATATACCTCTGGCTCATGCTGCCATGAAAGGCTTCATTAATATAAATCCCGATGGCACGCTGACAATAGGTGCACTGGTTTTTTCCAACAATGAGGATGGATATGTAGTATGGACACAGGATTTACATGGAAACATGACTGAAGGCACAAAGGCGGATCATCTGGCTGTAGCTCCTGACTTCAGCAACGAAATATACAAAGGCACAGGGGATGGAGATTTCACCTACTCACTATTCAGAATGGATGACCAGCCTGATACGATTTATAATTATTCGCATGGAGCGCTAAATCCGGTTTTCACTGCCGTTTTTGGCGATAAAGTACCTATCCATAACTACATGTCTTTCCCCGCTTTCTATATAGTTAACACTGTGGGCGAACCTGTAGAGGTCCTACCGGGTAGTTACGAATATCCGATTCTTACTCCGATTATGATCGACAAGAAGACTCTACGCGGAGGTCCCGTAGAGGTAGTACTCGATTTCATAGGGCCAATCACAGCTGACCATAATTGGATTTTTGCCAAAAACACCGACTATTTCTCGCTCAATCTTGATCCCGGCGATCTTAAGGAATCACTGCAGAAAGCTATTGATGAGCAACCGAATTTATCCGATGAAGATCGCACTCGCATGACAGAGCTGCACGAAAGCATATCAATCGACGACAACAATTATCTGATTGTTGGCAAGTGGAAGAAATAAGTTGTGGATAAAATGCTTCATAACTAATCACTAAAACTCATTACTTATCTATAGTCTGAGAATCCTTCCCCGAATTTTTGCGAGCGTAAGATATATGAGCCACGAAGTCCACTACATCGGGCGGGGCGAGCTGGCGCAGCGGTTCCATCACAAAATCACGCATATAGGCTCTCGGATGAGGCACTATCAGATTAGGCAAATTGATGATTATTTTATCCACAGCAATTATGTCGATATCTATGTAGCGGTCACGATATGAACCGTCGGCGTTACGGTGAGATTGAGACGAAATAGACCTTTCGATATTCTGCGTGTTAGTCAAAAGAGTCTGGATTTGCACATCATTAGCGAAATCAAGAGCTATACCAATATTCAGGAACTTATATGGCGATTCAAATCCCCAAGGCTCGCTCTCGACAAATGATGATCTGCGCAATTCCGCATCCGGATACGCCTTAGATATAAGAGCCACCGCCTGCTCAATGAGAGCATGACGGTGGCCTTTATTTGATCCTATGTTGAGATATACAGTGGACATCAGTCGATCGAACGAGACACCTCTTTCTCCTCGAAGCATTCGATGAGGTCACCGACCTTTATATCGTTGTACCCGGAGATAGACATACCACAATCCTGACCTGTAAGCACCTCCTTAGCGTCATCCTTGAATCGCTTAAGCGAACCAAGTTCGCCGGTGTATTTCACGATACCATCGCGAATGAGGCGGCACTTTGTGCCTTTGCGTATCTTGCCTTCGCGTACTATACATCCGGCGATAGTGCCTACCTTAGAGATATGGTAGGTTTCCTTCACCTCGGCAGTACCGATTACCTCTTCCTTGATTTCAGGCGCAAGCATGCCCGACATAGCGTCTTTCACATCCTCTATAGCCTGATAGATTACAGAATAGAGACGTATCTGCACACCCTCGCGCTCGGCCTCGCGACGAGCGGCCATTGACGGACGCACCTGGAAACCTATGATGATGGCATCAGAAGCAGCCGCCAGTGTGACGTCGCTCTCGGATATCTCACCCACAGCCTTATGAAGCACCTTAACCTCTATTTCCTCTGTTGAGAGCTTGATGAGCGCATCCGACAGAGCTTCGATAGAACCGTCGACATCACCTTTTACAATGATATTGAGCTCCTGGAAATTACCGATTGCGCGGCGGCGACCGATATCCTCAAGAGTGAGTATCTTAGTGGTGCGCAGACCCATTTCACGCTGCAGCTGCTCGCGCTTATTGGCAATTTCGCGTGCCTCCTGCTCGCTGTCGAGCACATTAAAAGTGTCGCCGGCCTGAGGAGCGCCGTTAAGACCAAGTATAAGCACAGGCATTGACGGACCTGCCTCGGAGATACGCTGGTTACGCTCATTGAACATAGCCTTTACCTTTCCGAAATGGTTGCCGGCTATCACAATGTCGCCAACGTGCAGCGTACCGGTCTGTACAAGCACAGTGGCTACATACCCGCGACCCTTGTCAAGCGACGACTCAATAATTGACCCCACGGCATTCTTATTGGGGTTAGCTTTCAGATCAAGAAGTTCGGCCTCGAGAAGCACTTTTTCCATCAGCTCGTTTACTCCGATACCCTTCTTGGCCGAAATATCCTGGCTTTGATATTTGCCGCCCCAGTCCTCCACAAGATAATTCATGGCAGCAAGCTCCTCCTTAATCTTTTCGGGATTAGCATGCGGCTTATCAATCTTGTTTATGGCGAAAACCATAGGCACACCGGCAGCCGATGCATGGTTGATAGCCTCGACTGTCTGAGGCATCACATTATCATCGGCAGCAACGATAATAATACAAAGGTCAGTGATTTTCGCACCGCGGGCGCGCATAGCCGTGAATGCCTCGTGTCCCGGAGTATCAAGGAAGGTGATATGGCGGCCATCCTCAAGCTTAACATTGTAGGCACCTATGTGCTGAGTTATACCGCCGGCCTCACCGGCAATTACGTTTGCTTTACGAATGTAGTCGAGGAGTGAGGTCTTACCGTGGTCAACGTGTCCCATCACGGTCACTACCGGCGGACGCGGCACCAAGTCTTCTTCCTTATCTTCCTCCTGATGTATAGCGTCAGCCACCTCAGCAGATACATATTCAGTCTTAAATCCGAATTCATCTGCCACGATGTTGATCGTTTCGGCGTCAAGACGCTGGTTGATCGACACCATCACGCCGATATTCATACATGTGGCTATTACCTGGTTGATGGGCACATCCATCATCACTGCGAGGTCATTTGCCGTAACGAATTCGGTAAGCTTCAGCACCTTGCTCTGCTCCATCTCGTTCTGCATGGCTTCGCGTTCGCGTGATGCGTTAGCTTCGCGTTTCTCCTTGCGCCATTTAGCGCCTTTTTTAAGGCCCTTCTCCTTAGCGGTAAGACGTGCGAGAGTCTCCTTTACCTGCTTTGATACATCTTCCTCCGACACTTCTGTGTGTACGGGAGCCTGGCGGCGAGGATTGGCCTTCTTGTTCTCCTGCGACTGACGGCGATTATTGTCACGGTTCTTTCCACCACCCTGCTGGCCGTTTCCGGCCGCCTGCTGAGTGGTTTTTTCAATATCCACCTTTTCTTTACCAGAAATACGGCGGCGCTTTTTACGGTCGCCATTGGCTGTAGCAGGTGCAGCTGCATTTGCGTTCTGTGGATTCTGGCGGCGGTCGGCACGCTTTTCTTCTTTTCCTCTCTTTTTGGGACGAGTTGACTGATTAATAGCCGAAAGGTCAATTTTACCGACAATATTGAGGTTGAGAGCCGGCTTGATATCCGTAGTCGGTTTGAAGATTTCCTCACCTTCGGGTTGAGTCTGTTTGTTGTCTGTCACTTGGTCTACTTCCTTTTTTTTCGATACATCTACCTTAGCCACAGGCTTTGCCGCAGCCTTGTATTCTGATTTTTCATTATTTGACTTAGCTGTCGCTTTGTTTGTAGCTACAGTCTGAGGAGCTTTCGTCTCCTCCTGCTGTTTTCGGTTATGAGGTTGTTCCGGAGTTTTCGCTTCTGCTTTACTTTCTACTGTTTTAGGTTCGGCCGACTTATTTTCTACCGGTTTACTTTCTACCGGCTTACTTTCCACGGGCTTTTGCTCTGTAGGGGCAATCTTCGGCTCCTGAGCCGGAGATGTTGTTTTCGGAGCCTGTGCAGCAGGTGCCGGCGAGTCGGCTGATTTTACCACGGGTCTTCCCGAAGCGTCAAATTCAAGCTTGCCGAGAATTTTTGGAGATGCCTGAGCCGGTCGGCTGGATCGTCTATCCTCAGAGTCGGCGGGTTTGTTGGTCTGGCGAGCGTCCTTTTTTCTGTCTGACATAATTCGTGACGACTTGCTCTTCACCTCCTTGTCGTGCTGGAATTCGTTGATAAGCATGCTCTCGATCCTATCGTCGATACGGGCGTTAGGATGCTCCTCCACAGCGATATTATTTTTGCGTAGGAACTCGAACACCGTAGAAAGCGAAACGTTTAGATCTTTAGCTATTTTACTGATTTTTTTGGACATAAATAAGATATAAGTAATAGTGAATAGTGAATTGAGGGGCCGACGACATTAAGCTGATTATTTACAGCAATCACATAAATTATACGTAAAAAAGGAATAGTGAATGGGTGCGCTTTTGTCGTCGGCCGCGTCATTCATTATCCATTATTATTGTTTCATCTTAGTCTTCGTACTCGGCCTTAAGCACAGAAAGCACGAAATCCACGGTCTCCTCTTCAAGGTCGGCCTTTTCTATAAGGGTTTCGCGAGGTGCGTTAAGTACAGATTTGGCGGTGACACATCCGATGTTTTTCAGAGCGTCGATTACCCATTCATCGATTTCATCCTTGAATTCATCAAGATAGATATCGTCTTCGTAGGCGGCTTCTGCGTCGCGGTAGACATCAATCTGGTAGCCTGTAAGCATAGATGCAAGTTTGATGTTGGAGCCGCTCTTGCCAATTGCAAGCGACACCTCCTCCGGCCGAAGGAACACCTCTGCCTTCTTCTCCTCTTCGTCGAGACGTATCTGCGACACCTTGGCAGGGCTAAGGGCGCGCTGTATGTAGAGCGAAGGATTGGAGGTGAAATTTATGACATCTATGTTTTCGTTGCGCAGCTCGCGCACAATGCCGTGGATACGCGAACCCTTCACGCCCACGCATGCTCCTACCGGGTCAATACGGTCGTCAACGCTCTCAACAGCCACCTTGGCGCGTTCGCCCGGGATGCGCGCAATACCTTTAATACTGATAAGGCCCTCGTGTATTTCAGGCACCTCAAGTTCAAACAGGCGGCGCAGGAAATCGGGGTTGGTACGCGACACCACAATCTTGGGGTTGTTGTTCTTATTGTCCACCTTGGCGATCACGGCTCTTACAGTCTCGCCTTTGCGGAAGAAGTCGCCGGGAATAGACTCCGATTTGGGCAGAAGAAGCTCATTTTTCTCATCGTCCATAATAAGAGTCTCTTTCGACCATGTCTGATACACCTCGCCGGACACGAGTTCGCCCTCAAGACCCTTGAATTTCTCGAAGAGAGCTTCTTTTTGCAGCTCGAGTATCTTAGATTGGAGAGTCTGACGCAGGGTAAGAATGGCTCGGCGTCCGAAATCAGCGAAGATTATCTCTTTTGAGTGCTCTTCGCCCACCACGGCATCGGGGTCGTTGTCGGCGATAGCGTCGCTCAACGCAATCTGGAGATTAGGATCGTCCACTTGGCCATCAGGCACTATCTCAAGATTCTGGAATATCTGTACGTCGCCTTTGTCGGGATTTAGAATCACATCGAGGTTTTCATCGGTGCCGAACATCTTCTGCAGCACGTTGCGAAACGACTCTTCAAGCACACTTATCATCGTGGTCTTGTCGATGTTTTTCAACTCCTTAAACTCGGAGAATTGTTCCACCATATTAGGTGTTACCTCTTTTTTTGCCATTTATTTTTGTATTTTTGTTTTATTATTTGAATCTGAAGAAATGCCTTACCATCTTGCACTCGTCCATCTTAAGATGCACAGGCACCTGCTGCACTAACGGACGTTTTGCACCGGGCTCCTTAACCTTTGTCGGCACTTCAAGGGTGAACGAAGATGTGTCGCCATCTACGGCTGCAAGCACACCCGTCAGCTTACGACCATCTTTTGTAAGCACCTCTATCTCTTTACCCAAATTCTTGGTATACTGTTCTACAACCTTGAACGGAGCAGTGAGCCCTGCCGAACCCACTTCGAGGGAATAATCCTCCTTATCACGGTCAAACGCGGCCTCTATACGGCGTGTGAGGTCGGCGCATGTGTCAATATCCACACCGTCTTGTGAATCCACCTCCACCACTATCTCATTGTCCGGCTTAATCTGAATATCCACCAAAAACACTCCTGTGCCTTTGATAGCGTCTTCCACCGTGGTCTTCAGTTTGTCTTTATCTATCATTTCCTAATTACTTTTTATTAATTAAAAAACAAGAGGAAGCCGTGGCCTCCTCCGTCGCTGTTGTATTCTTGTGCAAAATTAAGCATTTCTGCGACATTTTGCAAATTCATTATATAATTATTGTCCTTTTGATGGTAAATTAAATATTTATTACATATATTTTATAATATTTAACTATATAATAAGAGGTTTTACCTCCTCATTTCGCAAGTGGAACAGATAAAATTAATTTTTTTGCGATTGGCTATTGCCATTTAAAAAATTTTGCTTAATTTTGACGGATTAAAGGCTATAAACGCTTTTACAACCGTAATTTAGCACATTGTTAACCCAACCAAGACCAACCATTATGGAAATGCGTGAACCCTCCTGCCCGCAGCCCGAAAAGGCTAATGAGGAGCAGACTCTCACCCAGCCGGATCGTGCCACCGATACTGATGCGGCTATCAACGACAACTCTTCAGACACTACCTCCGTCGATCCTGAAGCCGAGGTGGAGCTGGAAGTATCTACTGCTATTGAAGAGGAGCAAACAGAAAACATACCTCTCACCAAAGCCTTATTAATCGAACAGGCAAAAGCTCTCCTCGAAAAGGACCCCGCCGACATCCAACGCGAGGTGATAACACGCATTCGCCAGCATTACAACACCCTGTGCAAAAACGATGTGGAAAGCGCGCGCACCCTCTGGGTGGAGGAAGGCAATGCTCCAGAAGACTTCATCGTGACCGAGGATCCTGAAGACAACGCTTTCGCAGAGATAATCAACGCGATAAAGGAGAAGAAAAATATCTGGGCCGAACAAAAGGAGAAAGAGCGCCAGGACAACTTAAAGTCCAAAAACGACATAATCGACCAGATAAACTCTCTCGCCGAGGACACCGACAATGTGAACCGCACATTCCAGCTCTACCGCGAGTTGCAGGATAAATTCAATGCTATCGGCGAAGTGCCCCCCACAGAAGAAACATCTGTGTGGAAGCGATTCCAAGAAGCCAGAGAGAGATACTCCGACAATCTAAAAATCAACAAGGAGCTTCGCGACTATGACTTCAAGAGGAACCTCGACCTAAAGAACAGCATTCTTGAAGAGGCAATCGCTCTCGACGCCGAAGAAGACGTAATTATAGCTTTCCGCCGTCTGCAGGACCTCCATGACAAATGGCGCCAGATAGGCCCTGTGGCCAAAGAGATACGCGAAGATCTTTGGAACAAGTTCAAAGATGCGTCAGCTGCTGTTAACAAAAAATACCAGGCTTTCTTTGAAGAGCGCAAAGCTCGCGAAACAGCCAATGAAGAGGCTAAAAACGCATTATGCGAGCGTATAGAAGCCCTTGACTATTCAGTGCTGAAATCATTCGCCCAATGGGACGAAATGACAAATACAATCATTGGTCTGCAGAATGAATGGAAAGCTCTCGGATTCGCTTCACGCAAGATCAACAACGCCCTTTTCGCGCGTTTCCGCAAGAGCTGCGATGAATTCTTCACGGCAAAAGCCAACTATTTCAAATCGGTAAAAGAAGAGTACGCAGCCAATTTGGCTAAGAAAACCGCTCTTGCCGAGCGCGCCGAAGCCCTTAAGGACAGTACCGACTGGCGCAAAGCCACTGACCAGTTTGTGGCAATGCAAAAAGAATGGAAGACCATCGGAGCTGTGCCCAAACGTCACAGCGATGCTATATGGAACCGCTTCTTATCTGCTTGCGACTATTTCTTCGACAAAAAGAAGGAAGCCACTTCGGGACAGCGCGCTGAGGAGCATGCCAACCTCAAGACCAAGCGCGAAATCATCGAAGCCCTCAAAAATATAGATGAAAACATGCCCGATAACGAGGCTGTGGCCCAACTCCGCGAGCTTCAGGACAAGTGGCAGCAAACCGGACATGTGCCTTTCCGCGACAAGGACAAAATAAATGACGCATACCGCGCCGCTGTCAACGCTTTGCGCCAACGCCTCAACGTGCGCGAGAACCGCGCGCGCATGGATCGCTTCGAGGCCAACATCTCACAGCTCGAAGGCGACCAGCAGCGTCTTTACCGTGAACGCGACCGTCTGGCCCGCGCATTGGAAGGTCGCCGCAACGAAATACGCACTTACGAAAACAATATCGGATTCCTCACCTCAAAGTCAAAGTCAGGAGAGTCGATGGTCAACGAGTTCCGTAACAAAATACAGCGTCTTAAAGAAGACATCAATCAAATAAAAGAGAAAATAGATCTTATAGATTCAAAGCTTAAATAAAGAAAGACTATGATAGCCAATCGCTTTTTATGACGATTGGCTATCATTAAAATCTTATTCATGATGACATTCAAACGGGGAAAATTCGGTAAATTTCTTCCGGGACTATTCACCTTATCCGACTTTCTAATGGTGAATATTCTCTTTGCCATCTCTTTGCTCATTAACCCCGAAATTTTTGATTTGCCACGTCTACGCACAGTGTGGGTACTTGTGTCCACAGCTTTCTGTCCTTTGATTATATGGTTCCGCACCAAGCCTCATTACCACCGAGCCTTGACTATGGATCTTATTGTGAGGGATTCCCTATGGATAGTGATAGTGCACGCGCTCTTTTTTATGACCCTGCTTTCTTTTGTGGATATTTATTTACCCATAAGAGAGTATATCACATTTTATGCGCTTATGGCCGTAGGTATGCCCCTTTGGTGGGTGATATCGCGCGGTGTACTAAAGCTGATGCGACGCCGAGGCTATAATTTTGTGAGGGTAGCGATTGTGGGTAGTGGGCCCGTGGCCGAGAGACTCAAGCAGCAGCTCCTCTCAGACGCCGGTTTCGGCTACAAGATAGTGGGGTATTTTTCGGACAATCCCTATCCGGATTTTTCAAGCGAGATTACCGGAAGCATCAGCGACTTGTCAAAAAAAGTTAAGGAATTAGCTATCGACCAAATATTCTATACCCTACCGGGCTCCCACGACAATAAGCTATCAAACGTGCTGAAGATAGCCGACGACAATATGATCACGTTCTACTACGTGCCCAATATTCCAAGAAGCATCAATCGCGGATTCGAGCTTCATAACATTGGATCTATACCGGTAATGTCGATACGGCGCAATCCGCTTAACGATGTTCTCAACCGTACGCTTAAACGCACATTCGATATTATATTCTCCACAACCGCTCTTATTGTCCTTACACCCCTTGTATTCCTACCGGTAGCAATAGCCATTAAGTTGACATCACCGGGACCCGTATTTTTCAGACAGGAACGCACAGGATATATGGGGCGTACATTCCTATGCTGGAAATTCAGATCAATGAGTGTCAACAAGGATTCAGACAAGCAGCAGGCACAGGTAGGAGATCCGCGTGTGACGCCTCTCGGCAAATTTCTGCGCCATTCGAGCATAGATGAGCTTCCGCAATTTTTCAATGTGCTGATGGGAGACATGTCGGTGGTGGGTCCACGTCCTCATATGCTAAAACACACTGAAGAGTACACTAAACTGATTGCCCCATATATGGTGAGACATGTTGTGAGACCCGGCATAACCGGATGGGCACAAGTCAACGGCTACCGCGGCATTACCGACGAGTTATGGAAAATGGAGCGGCGCGTTGAATGCGACGTATGGTACATCGAAAACTGGTCATTTCTCCTTGATCTGAAAATCATCGCCCGTACCGTGATAAATGCAGCTTCAGGAGAAGAAAATGCCTTTTAATTAAAAATTATACTTATGGAAAAAGCTATAATCACAATAGGACGCCAATTCGGAAGCGGTGGCAAAGAATTAGGCAAAGTGCTGTCGCAAAAGCTCAATATCCCATTTTATGACAAAGAACTGCTATACCATGCCGCCAAAGACGCCGGCATGAATCCAGATTTCTTCGTCAACAACGATGAGCGGGTGCCTAAATTTATCAACGGGATAATACCATTCAATTTCGGTGTAAATCCCATGCCTTGGCACACAGGCTCCGCCATAAGCGACGACCGTTTGTATCAAGCCCAAAGCGACTTTATACTTGACTTAGCGAAAAAAGGGTCATGCATAATAGTAGGTCGCACGGCTGATTTCGTGCTAAGAGAGTTAAAGGGTGTGGTGAGTGTTTTTCTTACTGCAGACATCGAAGACCGCGCCGAGCGTATAGTCCGACGCTCTGAGTGCAAAGACCATGCCGAAGCCCAGAAAATGGCAAAACGCATCGACAAACTCCGTGCCAACTACTACAATTTCTACAGTGATAAGAAATGGGGCGACTCGGCAACCTACGATCTTACCTTCAACACATCCCGACTTCCCATACCCGACATAGCCGATCTGGTGATTGAATACATCAAACGTCGATAAATTATTACCGTACATCTATATCCGATAGATTTCTCGGAATATTATGCTTATTTTTGCTAAAATTATTCACCGCAAATGATAAGCTTATACAAAATCAACCGACAGCAGTGGATGAGATTTTTCACCCACCTTATCGTGATATGCATGCTCTTTTTCCTTCCGGATGTTCTCGCTGATATCTCTCATCCCGACCGCAACCCGGCTTGGTCGTATGTGATGTATCTGCGTTCGGCAGGTTTTGTGGCTGTTTTCTATATAAATTATTATATTATAATACAGCATACTCTCCTCTCGACAAGGCGCAACTATCTGATGTTTGTAGTATGGAATATATTGCTTACAATCTCCATCTTCTTTTTCGTTAATTTAATTTGCGATTTTCTGCTGCCCGTACATTCTCGCCACCATAAACATGCCGACTTGCCAAGATATATGCAGATGCTGCGCGATTGGTCATGGATGATCCGAGATGTGGTAATGGTAATTCTCACCATTGCGCTCAGTGCGGCCCTAAGATTCGCCGAGAGATGGGCAAGCATCGAAAAACGCCACGAACAGCTCCTCGCATCACAGCGAGAAGAAGAGCTCGAGGGACTAAAAAGCCAGTTGAATCCTCATTTTCTATTCAACACTCTCAACACCATATACTCGCTTGTAGAAATTGACCCAAAGGAGTCGCAGAATGCCATACACAAGCTGTCAAAACTTCTCAGGCACATGCTTTATGAAAGCGAAATGACTGGAAAACTCTCCAATGAGATTGACTTTGTCAAGAGCTATATATCTCTTATGGAGATGCGTTTAGGCAAAGAGTCAATAAAAGCAGACTTCAATAATGTGGCTTCGGATGTTGACATCCCGCCGCTGATATTTGTCACCCTTATTGAAAACGCATTCAAGCATGGCAATACTGGAGATAAAAAACAGCCTATCGAAATATCCATCTCATCGGATAGTGACGGTACAGTGATATGTCGTACTTTCAACCATTTCTTGCCAAAAAATAGAACCGACGGCAAGAGCGGCGGTATCGGTTTGGCAAATCTACGCAGACGCCTCCACCTTATTTACGGCAAGCATGCCTCCCTATCCACCAAAATCACAGGTGACACATATGAATCTATCCTTACTATACACACATAAAAAACACTCACTATGTCGTACCGCTGCTGTGTAATTGATGACGAGCCTCTGGCTGTAAGACTGATCACATCCTACGTGGAGCGCACTCCGGCCCTTGAACTTTGCGGCTCTTTTGCTTCAGCCTCCGAGGCTGTAAAGCAGATCATAGAAGGAAATATTGATATCCTATACCTCGATATAGAAATGCCACAGATCAACGGCATCGAGTTCGCAAAAATCGTACCCTCCACTTGCCGCATCATTTTCACCACTGCCTACGACCGTTATGCAGTACAGGGCTTTCGCGTCAACGCAGTGGACTATCTGCTCAAGCCTATAAGCTACGAGGAATTTCTTGATGCCACCAACCGTGCGATAAAAGCAATAGAAATTGAGAGACCGGCACCCGCTCCGGTGCGACAGCGCGAATTTATAATCGTGAAAAGCGAATATCGCCTGATACAGATACGCATATCTGATATCCTATATATTGAGGGACTGAAAGACTATATAAAGATATACGTGGCCCACCAACCTAAAGCAATACTTACACTCATGTCAATGAAGGGAATCGAACAAACCCTTCCCTCCGACAAATTCATGCGTGTACACCGCTCTTATATAGTGAATACTGCCCAAATCAGCATTATCGAACGTAATCATCTCATAATTGCAGGCAACGCAATCCCGGTCTCAGATTCATACCGCCAGCAATTCTCAGAATATATAGCCTCGCTCAATCCCGAAGAGTAACTTGACTGTTCTTTTATGAGTTTGGGAGGAGTGCTTGATCACGCTTCCCGGCTTCCTGATCCCACGGTAAAATCCTTTATACCAAATCCCGGCGCAGATAAACTCCTCCCAGTCGTCGGGATGCTTCTTGAAAATCTAAATAAAAATTATATCACACGTGGATTTTGCCCAAAGGCCTGTATAATTTGACCTATACGCCTATAATTTCGGTAAATAATTATACAATTATGTAAATAATTGCGGCTGTGTAATAATCTTGTATAGATTTTTAAACATATAAATGTCTTGATATCAATATAATAAATACAATTGTAATCAAAATGTTATACGTTAACATTTGTTCACATTGTAAATTTCGCACGGGTCGGATGGAGTGCTTAACTTTGCAATGTCAGGAGGACAAAACCACTCGACAAACGAAAACAAAACCCTAAAATTTCAACCGTTTAAAACTTTTAGATTATGAGAACCGAGACATTCCAGAGCAATTTGATGACGCTTCAGGCCAACCTTTTTAATTTCGCAATGATGCTTACCTCCAGCCGTGACGATGCCTATGATCTTTTGCAGGACACAACCCTGAAGGCTCTTGACAACCAGGAGAAGTACGCCGAGGGCACAAATTTCAAGGGATGGGTCTTCACGATCATGCGCAATATTTTCATCAACAACTATCGCCGCAGTGCGCGCACCGCCACAATGGTCGACACCACCGACAACCTCTACCATCTGAACCTGTCGCAGGATTCCGGCCTTGAGACCCCCGACGGTTCCTATACAGCGCAGGAGATCACCGCCGCCATCAACAGCTTTTCTGACGATTTCCGTATTCCCTTCTCTATGCACGTAGCGGGCTACAAGTACAACGAGATAGCCGAGAAGATGAACCTCCCGCTCGGCACCGTAAAGAGCCGCATATTCTTCGCCCGCAAGAAGCTTCAGGAAAGATTTTCAGACTATAAATAAGTGAAAAGTGAAAAGAGATAAGTGAAAAGTAATTAAGTAGATAATAAGTTTTGGAGATAAGTTATGAAGTATATCGGACAAAGATCGAGAGGCAGGCCATAAGTAATAGAAATTTTTTATGCAATTGACATGATAAGGCCCCAACAATAAGATAGAAAAACACACATAAGAATTTTTAAGGCAGCAGCGCCGGGATTGTAATTGTTCCCGGCGCTGCTGTCTTGATAACAGGATATGCAAAATTCTCGAATATCTTGATTTATAGAGGCAGTTATCTCTCCTGAGTGGATAGAGCTAATTCTTTCGAGAACCTAAAAATTTTTATGAAAGGACAACCAAACAACGACTCAGGATTTCATTAAGCATAGGATCGGCATATTTTTTATCATTAAGCATAACTTTCAAAATATCGCGTATTGTGTCTTTGTCTAAATCAGTCATTTCCGGAGACTTACACGCCTCTTTGATCATATCGTATGCTTTAACTGCGAGTACTACACGGCTTCGAGGATTGGCATTGGATATAGCATTTAGGGTTGTCATCAGAGTCGAAAACAAAGTTGGTTGATATGTATAAATTGAGGATACAACATCTGATCCGTTCGAATAGCTGTTAAGGGCATGCTTTTGTCGTTCAATCTCTGCTTGTTGACGATATTTTAATGTGGTTGCATATGTCACAATAAGTTTGCCTGTAATAGTATCACCGCCTTCCTTGTAGTTAATACCATATGCGTAACGGTATTTTCCTTCCGGATCCTCTGACTTTGTAGGCAAAAACAAAGAGTAGACATATTCGTAGTCCGGTTCGTTAATATACACTCTGTTTTCACCCGTCTCACCTATGGCCAATTCAATCCTTAGGGAAGAATCAATTGACTTTCCACTATTTACACTATATGCGGTTTCGCTCTCCTTGTCAAATGCGTCAATAGCATTTTTTATAAGGCGAATTTTACCGGATGGTATGGCGAAATTATAAATATCGCTTTGACCGGTTTTGATGTTTGTTTCTGGATCTTTATCAAGAGTATGACATTCAGTTATCCGGGCATCCGGGCATTTGATTATGGCGTCAAAAGCAGAGCGGATACCGGTTTGCGCAGCCGTCATCATCGGTACGATTGCGAGCATTAGGCTTATAAGCCGTGAAAGATTAGTATTCATATATCAAGCGGTTATTGTTTATTGCATTGTTAGATTTCTGATCATATTATCAATTTCCGGCGTAATTTTGCCATCTGAATACAGTATCGCCATTACATTGTCATATTCCTCCCTGTATATTTCAGCTTCCTGCATTGCTAAGTCATTGTCAATCCGTGCCTGATAGATACGTAAATAATCATCAACATCTATATCCGTTGCTTCGGGCAATTGCTCAATCTTTGGCTTTGCGATCTTTGTTTTGGCAAGAGTTCGCTTCGAGATGACTGTTTGATTCTCCTGTGGAGTTGATTTATATATTGAATCTGCTTTACAGTCCGATATTTGCAAATTCTCAATGATCGGCGGAGTATTTTCTGAATTGAGAGTCTGTTCCATTTTTACAATCAATGACTGAGTGTTGGGAGAAGCATAATAATCAATCAGTCTTACCACAATCCCACAGGCAAACATTACTCCTAATAATACAGCGGCCACTCGCATAATCCGTCTCATCCTTGTCGGTTTAAGGCACATACGCAGGCTGAATCTCTTCCATTCTTCCTCCATATCAATCTCCGGATGCTTGATGCAAGCTCCTCTTACGATAGACGATACCCTGTGGATGTCTCTAAGCTCATCATCAGTAATTATGGACTCCAGCTCTTCGTCCGTCAAAGAGGCGGGAGCGTCGAGCATCTTAGCTATCAATATTTCTTTCTGTTCTTCTGTCATGACTTTACGGCTTTGAAGTGATTTCTTAATTTTTTCAGTGCGCCAACGATGTGCTTATTCACCGCCGCTACAGAGACCCCGAGATCTTCCGCTGTCTCCTTGTAGCTCATTCCTTCGGAAAATATTCTGTTGACTATCTGCTGTTCTCGTGGGGTGAGTAGCCGGGATATTGCCGTCAACACCTCGCTGTTTCGATGTTCGATGTTGATATCATCGGGCGGATAGTCAAGAATCAGTTTCTGCCGTATCTTTTCGCGATTATCAAGCATGCTGATGCGGTTCAGGCATGAGTTGCGTACGGCTCTGATGATGAAGGCTGTTGGATTGTCAATTCGTATATCCGACTCCCAAAGTTTTAGAAACACCTCCTGTACAACATCGCGAGCCTCATCCTCTTCGTGGAGAAGGCTCATGGCTAACCTCATGGCTTGAGGGAAGCATCCGGTGTATAGAGTTTCAAATTCGGCAGTGGAGTATGGCATTCTGTGTCGGTTTTATATATATGACAACTTAATAGCCAAAATCATTACCTCAAAACTTCATTTTAATAAAAAAAAAGTAGTCTGAGCTAAAAAATATAGAATTTACAATCCGGTCTTCTATCTGCCTGGTTTAAATATTCAGTAAAATCAATTACATTAGCAACGCTTAGGACTATATGATTTTGTGATTTAAACCACTAATTATGGCTTCTGTTATATTTGATACCTGTAATTTTGTGAATATACGCTTCCTAATTGATTTAACAGTGTCTTGTGCCTTATGTATTATATGTGCAATTTGAGGAACAGATTTCCCTTCAGCTGACAGAGCAAGCACTGACATTTCCACAGGTGTCAACGGCGTATATTCTAAGTTATTCCATAGATTTTCTTGCATATTATATTTTCTTATCAAATGTTCTTGTATTAAGAAGAAAAATTTTGTCCCTATAATGACCGGCTGAGAAACTGATTGACATAAGCAAGTATTTTAAACGTTCTTCTTGACGATATAATGGTGTAAATTTATATGTGCACATGGATTTTGCCTAAAGGCTTGTATAATTTCGGTAAATAATGATACAATTATGTAAATAATTGCGGCTGTGTAATAATCTTGTAAAGATTTTTAAACATATAAATGTCTTGATATCAATGATATAAATATAATTGTAATCAAAATGTTATACGTTAACATTCGTTCACATTATAAATTTCGCACG
>CAZJKZ010000040.1:0-23059 GCA_964546885.1 uncultured Bacteroides sp. | reverse complement strand
GGCATGTGCCCATCTGAGTAGAACGAGCAACGCGGAGCCTCACGCTGTATGATATTAAGCCGAGAGCATGTATCGCTACACACTCCGACTTAGGTATACCATACCCCGAAGGCGCCTATCGTTGTCTCATCCTTGACTCAGATAATGAAACTGCCAGATTTCAAGAAGCCAAGAATAAGCGTTGGATAAACGCTCTTACTATGTCTTTGCCAAGGGTTGTCAAAAAACGCACCAAGGCAATAATCACATCCCACCGCGTCACCCCATATCGGGACTCCGCGAGCGATATGTCGTTGCAAATTTACATAAATAAAGAGTAAATCTGCGCAATACAAACGTTAAAAATTGTATAAATACATAAAATGTCTGTTATGGGCAAAATATTTGATAGTAATTTGTCGTAATTTTGCAATTTAGAAACAATTAGTGCCTAACCACAATGAACATACTACCACTTATAATATTTGCCGCTTTTGCTCTGCCATTCTCTGCTGCGGCGCAAGGACCACAAGGATCTAATGCGGAACTTGTACAAAATCGGGACTTCGAATACCGGTCGCCGGACAACCCTGACGACATAGTCAATAATGCGACCTATGCTTGGGAAATGCCCGATAAAGCTAAAGGATCATTTGGCGTATCAACGATGAATCCAATTCACCCCGATAATCTACACTATCTCACCGCTAAGGCCAAAGTGCCGGGATATCGGATAATCAATAACGGATATGGCGGCATGCCAGTCAAGTCGGCTGAGAAATATCTCTTCTCCATGAAAGCGCACGCCAAAATCCCCGTGGGCGTAATAGTGTCGCTTATCGACCCTGAGGGATTCACCATTGCCAGCGAGAGGATAGTGGTGAATCGAGGAGCGTGGGACGACTACAAAGCATCGTTGCGGCCGTCGCGGGACTGCAAACGCGCACGCCTGCAATTGGCAATAGAGGCGCCATCCACCGTAAACTTCGATATGGTGTCGCTTATCCCGCAGAACACAGCCAAATGAATGCCTGATTCTATGAAAAAGGCCAATAAGCATTTAACAATTTTAACAATAAGCAATTTATTATATACCAATATTTTACAAAAAGGTTTAATCGAAAAACAAAAAAAAGGCAAAAAAAAGTTTGTCAATTGAAAAAATAGGCGTAACTTTGTGTCGGTTTTCAAACGAATAAAAAAATATTGTTTACTATATTTAAAGAAAAAAGGAAAATGAAAAAGTTAGTTTTAATCATCGCCGTTATGTTCGGCGCATCTATGGTTGCATGCTCTTCTTCTGAAAAAGCTAATGATGCTGCTAACGAAGCTAATGATGCTGTAGAGGCAGTAGTAGAAGAAGTTACTGAAGTAGCTGTTGCTTGCCCCGGTGACTCTACTTGCGCTTGCGACTCTTGCGTTTGCGACTCTTGCGCTAAAGCAGCTCCCGCAGCACAGAACTAATAAGTAGCTCAATAAGGCTACTTGCTTAACCTTAGTAAATACTAACACAATCATAGGTCTCCTATCCTTTCGGGATAAGAGACCTTTTTTATGCAAAGTTGCTTATTATTTTCAACCCCAATAACTGAATTAGGGGTTGTGTCACGACTCTTCCATACGACACAACCCCTAATATTATAACACATTATTATTTTTTTATCTTTTACCTTTTATATAATCGGTAATCCAAGCGCCTACAGCTTTTGTGCCATAGAGAGGCTTTCCCTCCACCTGAATATCCGGAGTACGAACGAAGCTATCAAGCGAGGCATCGACAGCTTGACGCACACACAATCCTTCTTCCTTAAGACCGAAATATTCAAAAAGCATAGCCACAGAAAGAATCTGGGCAAGAGGATTGGCAATGTCCTTACCGGCAGCCTGAGGCCACGATCCGTGTATAGGCTCAAAGACAGGAGTGCTCTCTCCGGTCGATGCAGATGGCAGCAGACCCATAGAACCGCTTATCACACTCCCCTCATCTGTGAGAATATCGCCAAAGGTATTCTCAGTCACCATCACATCAAAGAAGCGAGGCTCCTGTATCATACGCATAGCAGCATTGTCAACGTACATATAATCTGTCTCCACCTCCGGATATTCCGGTGCCATCTCCTGAGCGATACGACGCCACAGACGGCTGGAAGCTAATACATTTGCTTTATCCACCACCGTGAGATGCTTACGCCGGCGCATAGCGTATTCAAACCCTACACGCAGAATGCGCTCTACCTCAGCACGAGTGTATTTATTAGTATCATAAGCCATATCAGGCTCTTCGTGTTTTTCGCCAAAGTACATTCCTCCCGTGAGTTCGCGTATACATATGAAGTCAGCACCTTCTACAAGTTCGGCTTTAAGGGGAGATTTGTGAATTAGACATGCGAAAGTCTGAACAGGACGAATATTAGCAAAAAGCCCGAGACGCTTGCGCATAGCCAAAAGTCCTTGCTCAGGACGCACCTTGGCGGCAGGATTGTTGTCGAACTTCGGATCCCCCACAGCGGAGAAAAGTACGGCATCGGCTTCTTTGCAGATCTGATATGTATCTTCCGGGAAAGGATCACCTACAGCATCAATAGCCGCTGCACCGCAAAGAGCGTATTTATACTCCACTTTATGTCCGAATTTCTCACACACGGCAGTCATTACATCGACTCCCACTTTTGATATCTCCGGGCCTATACCATCGCCCGGAAGCACTGCTATTTTAAAATCCATTTTCAGCTGTTATTTTTTATGGCACCGAGGCCCCTTATGATTCTATTAAAGATTCGCAACATCAACGTTCCTTTTCCCAAGCCTCAATTTCAGGCAACTTTGACATAAGATACTCGATATCATCAAGACCCTGCATCAAGCATTGCTTTTTGTAAGAATTGATATCGAAATGCTCCGTGCGACCTGTCGCGAGATTGGTGATAGTCTGCGCCGGAAGATCAACCTTTACCTCAGTGGCAGGATCAGCGTCTATCGAGGCAAAGAGCTCTGACAGGAAAGCCTCGCTCACTACCACGGGTAGGACGAAACTATTGAGTTCGTTGTTTTTATGGATGTCAGCAAAAAAACTCGACACCACCACTCTAAAGCCGTAATCATGAATCGCCCAGGCAGCATGCTCTCGGCTCGAGCCACTTCCGAAATTTTTTCCGGCCACAAGCACACATCCGCTATATGTAGGATCATTGAGCACAAAATCCTTAATTGGATTGCCCTCTTTATCGAAGCGCCAATCACGGAAAAGATTATCTCCAAAACCTTCGCGAGAAGTCGCTTTCAAAAATCGTGCGGGTATTATCTGATCCGTGTCAATATTCTCAACAGGCAGAGGGACGCACCGAGATATTATTACATCAAATTTTTCTTTCATAACATTAGGAGCTTAAAGTTTACGAGGATCTGTTAACACTCCGGTGACGGCTGTAGCTGCAGCCACAAGAGGTCCGGCAAGAATTGTTCTCGCACCGGGACCTTGACGGCCCTCGAAATTACGGTTAGAGGTGGACACGGAGAGCTTTCCAGCAGGCACCTTATCCTCATTCATAGCAAGGCAAGCCGAGCATCCGGGTTGACGCAGTTCGAAACCTGCATCCTCAAGTATCTTATCTATGCCCTCAGCCTTTATCTGATCATACACCTTCCACGAGCCGGGAACAAGCCAAGCTGTGATATTATCAGCCTTTTTCTTTCCTTTCACTATTGATGCGAAAGCACGGAAATCCTCGATGCGCCCGTTGGTGCAACTTCCAAGAAACACATAGTCCACAGGAACGCCTTCGAGTTTTTGCCCACTCTCAAATTGCATATATTCAAGTGATTTTTTAAAGGAAGCAATAGCAGCCGGATCGGAATCTACACACTCCGGCACCTTCTCGCTAATGCCTATACCCATTCCAGGATTTGTTCCGAATGTAATACGCGGCTCGATATCAGCAGCGTCGAAAGTAACTTCCTTGTCAAACACCGCATCAGCATCCGAAGGAAGAGTCCGCCAATAAGCCACTGCCTTATCCCACTCTTCGCCTTTAGGCGCATAAGGGCGCCCTTTTAGATATTCAAATGTTGTCTCGTCGGGCGCAATCATTCCACCACGAGCACCCATCTCAATCGAGAGATTGCAAAGAGTCATACGTCCCTCCATCGAAAGAGACTTTATAGCATCACCGGCATACTCAACAAAATATCCGGTGGCACCGCTCGTAGTCATCTTGGATATTATATAGAGTGCAACATCTTTGGCTGTAACACCCGGGCCGAGAGGACCGTTGACAGTAATGCGCATCGTTTTGGGTTTTGGCTGTAATATGCACTGCGACGCAAGCACCATCTCTACCTCCGAAGTACCGATGCCAAAAGCAACAGCTCCCACTGCACCGTGGGTAGATGTATGGCTGTCGCCACACACTATGGTAGCGCCTGGAAGAGTCAGACCATTTTCAGGACCTATTACATGGATGATACCATTATTAGGATGCAGAAGCCCGAAGATTGAGAGTCCGAAGTCGGAGGCGTTACGCAAGAGAGTGTCCACCTGATTGCGCGACACTGGATCTGCAATCGGTTTATCCTGATTGAGTGTAGGTATATTATGGTCAGGCGAACAGATAGTGCGTTCCGGGCGGAACACCTTAAGTCCACGACGTCTAAGGCCGTCGAAAGCCTGCGGCGAGGTTACCTCGTGACAGTAGTGTCTGTCGATATAAAGCTGGGTGGGGCCATCCGGTATCACCTCTACCGCATGAGCATCCCATATTTTATCAAATAATGTTTTTGACATCTTTCAAATCTTAAAAGTCTGATTATTTCACGAACTTGTTGATACAATCGATATATGCCTCCACGCTTGCAGCCACGATATCGGTATTTGCCGAGAAACCGTGGTATTCGCGTCCGTCATGCTCTACTGTCATGTGTACCTTACCCACATCATTGCTACCTTTATTTATGGCCTGGATAAGGAATTCCTTAAGCAGCATCTGACGGCGTATAATAATCTTAAGGGCTGAAATAGCAGCGTCGACCGGACCGTTGCCGCTGGCACAAGCCTCGAATTTCTCACCGGCTATGTCAAGACCTACACTTGCCACTGACTTTATGCCCACACCGGAAGTAACCTGCAGGAAATCGAGTTTTATGCGATGGTTGGTATTGTGCTTTCCTGCGAGCATCAGCACATCGTCGTCGTTTATCTCCTTTTTCTTGTCGGCAAGCTTGAGGAATGCCTCGTATGCTTTGTCAAGTGACTCCTTGGAGAGATCCACGCCAAGGGTATGAAGGCGATGCTTGAGGGCGGCGCGTCCGCTGCGTGCTGTTAGCACGATTGAGTTCTCGTCAAGACCTATATCCACGGGGTCAATAATCTCGTAACTTTCACGATTTTTCAACACACCATCCTGATGTATACCCGAGGAATGAGCGAAGGCATTGCGGCCTACAATAGCCTTGTTGGGCTGCACCGGCATATTCATAAGGCTCGACACCATACGACTTATACCTGTGATATGATGTGTGTTTATATTTGTGACGATATCCAGCTCTTTATGTGAGCGGCATATCATCGCCACCTCTTCGAGCGAAGTATTTCCTGCACGTTCGCCTATACCGTTGATGGTGACCTCTGCCTGGCGCGCGCCATTCATCACACCTGCCATGGTATTAGCTGTGGCCATACCTAAATCATTATGGCAGTGAGTGGCTATTGTCACCTTATGTATACCGTCGACATGCTCCATGAGATACTTGATTTTCTCGCCGAACTGCTGCGGGAGGCAGTAGCCTGTGGTATCGGGTATATTTATCACGGTGGCTCCGGCATTTACAACCGCCTGCACCACACGGGCAAGATATTCATTGTCGGTACGTCCGGCATCCTCGGCGTAGAACTGCACATCCTCAACAAATTTTTTCGCATACTTCACGGCAGCTACCGCACGCTCTATTATCTCTTCGCGAGTGCTATTGAATTTGTAGCGTATGTGCGCGTCGCTTGTGCCTATACCTGTATGTATACGTTTATGTTTAGCATACTGCAACGCTTCGGCAGCCACACGTATATCATTCTCCACAGCACGGGTAAGTGCGCAAATAGTGGGCCATGTCACGGCTTTTGATATCTCAACCACAGAGTTGAAATCGCCCGGACTCGATACCGGAAACCCGGCTTCTATCACATCCACACCAAGCTCCTCAAGAGCTTTGGCAACTTCAATTTTCTCTACAGTATTAAGCTGGCAGCCCGGGACCTGCTCTCCGTCGCGCAGCGTGGTGTCAAAAATAAATAATCTGTCGCTCATAGTCGAGTGTTTTAAATCAGCTTTCTTTGCTTACATTTTTACACAAAAAGGCGGTAATAACCGCCTTTTTGTTATTATTTTTGCAAAGTTAGTAATAATATTTTATTTAATAAGCAAAGTTACGATAGATTTTGCAGGAAGATTTACTGAGAGGGTGCCTTTTGCATCTTTTTTGCGCACTCAGCTTATCTTACGGCCACTTTATACGAGCGACCGCGCACTGCCACAATATATATGCCTCGCGCATCTACAGGCACATCAGCATCATATCCGCTATATATCAACACTCCGCTTACAGAGAATATTCTTACCAAATTGTTAGCTTCGCTACCCTTAATTATTATCCTTCCGATTGAGCCGTAAACCTTCACATTGTCAGTCTCAGGCGATTGAATGCCTGACTGATTGGAACGGAATACATAGGTGACAGGGGGAGCCGGATAAAAACTATTATTGCCGGTCTGAAACGCAGTGACAGAAATTTCACCGGGATGTATGACAACCAAAGTGTCACCGCTTATGTAACCAAAACCCTCGCTTTTGGGCGAGATAGTATACTTTACAGGAAGTCCGGAAGACGCTACCGCCTCAAGACGCACACTTTGTGTATTAAAATCAATGGAATCGGTCTGACCAAGCCATGATATTGATTGCTCTTTCAAGCCGTCAACCTCATATATCTGCCTGAATGCGTTCCATTGCGGAGCATTTCTATATTTCATGCTCGAACCCATCGGCACATACAGCACGCACTTATCTAAATCAGTTTCAGCAAAGACTTCATCTCCTAATTCCACTAAAGACGGATCGGGCATGTCAGCATACACTGCTGTAAGCGACGGACACATTGCAACAGCCATAGATTCGATTTTCTTCACAGTAGAGGGCATTTGTAGTGCGGCAAGCGACTGGCTGTCAAGGAATGAGCCTTCGCAAATAGTGGCTACGCCTTCAGGCAGTGCTATGGTAGGCATGCCCAGATTTCTGAAAAAGGCCTGTTTGCCTATAGTTTTCACGGTAGCCGGAATATCTGCATCATCAGATGCTCCACCAGGACACTGAATCAATGTAGTGAAATCTTTATCATATAGTATGCCCCTATGCGATGAGAATGAGCTATTGCTCTCCGACACATTAATATCTGAAAGCGACGCACAATCGCCAAAAGCGCCATCGCCAATAGATGTGACTGTAGAGGGTACATTTATCTTACGCAACCAATTGCAATAGTAGAACGCATGCTTGCCTATTTTATGCATTTCCTTGGGCAGAGTGACTTCACTTACAAAAGCGCATCCGCCGAAAGCCCTGTCGGAAATTTCAGTTGTGGTCGCGGGCACGTCGTAGCTACCTTCGTAAGCGGGTGGAAATACTACGAGCTTAGAACGGTCATTTGAAAATACCACACCGTCAATCGACGAAAAGCTTTCTCCTGACAAATCAATTTTTGCAAGTGCATAACATCCGTCAAAAGCATCGGCACTTACAGATGTCAAGGCGTTTGGTAGTGATACGTTGGCCAATGCATCGCACCATGCAAATGCCCATCTCCCAATCTCCGCTACCGTAGAAGGGATAACTAATCCATTTAGTTCTCTACAGTCGAAGAAAGCTCGTTCGCCTATACGCGTTACGGTATATTCCTGACCGTCAAATACCACTTTCGATGGTATTTCTATTTTATTTCTATATGAAGGCGTGGGCTTGAAACGGGTATCGTAAGTCACCTCTACTGCAGAGCCTGGAAGCACATTATAATATATTAACGCCCCTGTTGAGGTTGAAGCAGAAAAATCGTAAGCTAATGCCGATGCTGTGAAAATTTGTAGCAGCAATGATGATATTACATATCTTAGCAATGTGTGTATTGACATTTTGGTATTTAGAGAAATGATTGGTGATTAATGCAAAGTTAGCCTTTTTTTCTTATATACGAAAGCGTTTAACGGGTATACGTAGCTTTTTACGCAATAATTTTTAGTTTTAAGATTTTTTTTAACAGATTTTTTTGTCATAATCAAAATTATGTCGTACCTTTGCAGTGCTTTAGCTGATATGGCTGGGCAACATGATAGTCTTATGGTGTAATGGTAGCACAACAGGTTTTGGTTCTGTTTGTCTAGGTTCGAATCCTGGTAAGACTACTCAGATAATAAATCCAAATCGCCAATGGCGATTTGGATTTATTTTTTATATTCGTGAATTGATGGGGGATGCTAACAGCGCTGACTAATATGTTATTTTCAACAATTTGCCGTAGGTCAGCATTCTCCAAATCCATTCGAGCGGACCGAAACGAAACACTTTAAGCCATGACATGCTGAAAATTATCTGAAAAGAGAACACTCCTATCGCAATCAACTCGGTATCACCAAGTCCTACGCCGGCTCCAAACCCCAAGCCAATCCCATAGAAAAGAAACATGCCTATCAACGACTGACTAATATAGTTGGTCAGAGCCATTCTGCCCGGGGCAGCAAACCATCTCCATACAATCCAATGTGTATGCTTCATACAGAAAAGTCCTACTAGAGCAGCGTAAGCAAATCCAAGTGGGTAAACACTTAAGGTGTAAAGAATCGTATGGAAGGTGTTTCCGAACGGATGCGAACCCATACCGCTGATGGCATACAACACCGAAAGAGGAATACCCACACTGCAGCCCCATAGCGCCGCCTTCTTAAGAAACAACTTATGAGCCTGAAGATCGGCATAGATCTTATGCCGCCCTATCATAAATCCTATAAGAAACAGGCCCATTACCTTGAAATAGCGGTTGCCATCGATAAATTCATACATCCTTTCCCATGCTCCCTGCATAAGGAATTGATGCACATCGGCGTAACTTGAAGCATCTCGCAGCCATATGCCGAAATTATTTTCCGTTATACCATATACCCCGGCATAATGCCACCATTTATCGTAGGGATATTTGGCGATAAATATTCCTGTAAGCTCGGCCACTCCATCAACCATCACAGGCAGAAGCAGCATGACGGCGGCCGTTATCAGGATTTTCTGGTCGGACATGTTGCGAAACAATGGAAGCAGCATCCCTAAAACGGCATATAACAATAAAATATCGCCACTCCATATCAACATAAGATGTGTGCAGCCGATCATAGCTAATATTATCATTCGGCGATAGAAAATCCTGAACCCATTGGCTCCCCTCTCTGATGCATGAGAGATAATAATTGAAAAACCGATTCCAAACAGCAGTGAAAAAAGTGTGTAAAACTTACCGTCGATAAAGAGATATTGCAGAAATCTTACAATACGATCAATTCCAGCTGTCGGCATCGACTCGATTACCGGATCCGGCTGGAAGGTATAGAGCGAAAATTCAGGATAATTCGCAAGACATACACCCATAAGAGCAAATCCTCTTAGAGCATCCAAAAAGATATGCCGTTTTGATCCTGATATCGGTGAAATTGTGTCGGGGTGCACGTTTGTCATTATTGTTTAGTCGTTTACGATTTTAATCCACTCCTTTATTTGCTCGTCGCTGACGTCGTTCATCAAAAGACCCTTTTTCCAGTTGATATCGGGATATGCCTCCGATAATTCTTTTTCGCTATTTGTGATATTGCTTCCACCTGAGGTCATAAACGGCACAACTATCTTACCATTAAGATTTGCTGCTTCGACGAACGTGTTGATGATTCGCGGGCAGGTATTCCACCAATTGGGATATCCAATAAACACAACATCATAATCGGCGAGATTAACCGATGGTGTCTTTAGAGCGGGACGTGACGAGGCATCAGCCATCTCAACCGAGCTGCGCGAGAGGCTATCTCGCCAATTCAAATCAGCGTCGGTATAGAGTTTATCCGGCAGAATCTCCATAATTTCTGCTCCCGTAAGTTCAGCGATGCGCTGAGCCTGCTTCTCTGTTGTACCGGTAGCAGAGAAGTAGCATACAATCATTTTCCCCTTATCGTCGGAGTTCGACTTTACTTCCTGTTTTTTTGAACAAGAAAAAGTTGTCGTAGCAAACAGCGCCAACAGCACTGTAAATAATACTAGTGTAATTTTCCTCATCGTGTTTTAAACCTATATTTTATATTTCACACTGCAAAGTTACACAAAATATAACTAACCATACACCCCATACGATTTTTTAAATACGCCTCCTCTCAAATTTCCCCCAAGCCCTTCATTTTATATTTATGTAATATATTGGAACACAGATCAAGACGTTTTTTATAGAGTCCGTATAAAAGATGTTTTATGTATCAGCTGATAACCCTGTCGTTTAGCCATATCTTAACCATCTTTTTTTCTATTACTGATAGAAAGGCCTGTGTTGAATAGAGGCTGAGCAGGCTCATCACCGCATAACACCAACAGAAGATGGCTGACCATATCCGACGTCGCTCCTCATCGAGTACAATCACCTCCTCATCCCGGAGCCGATCAAGTGCCATCAGGATCTTTCCCTCGTAAGGAAACACACAATTTCTCTCTTTCCATATTCTGATATTGTTTTGATATCATTATGACGCAAAATTAATATTTTAATCCGAATAAAAAGACATTCCGAGCTATACCTACATCAAATTATCATCAGACCGAAAAATTTATCGAATTTTTTTTGCAATTTTTATTGCTAATTCAGAAAAAAGTCGTACCTTTGCACTCGGGTAAGTCCTACACGACCAGCTCCCTCAAAATTCCCCCAGGTCTTGACCGAAGCAAGGGTATGAGGTTGTAGCGGTGCGATGTAGTAAGCTTGCCCTTTTTTTGTATCTATATTATTCTGATTGTTTATGCGTTTTGCTAAAATATATATATTATTAATGTGTGTTGCATCACTCGTCGCTTGTGGAAACGCATCCAAATCTACAGCTGATGCTCAGGTAGACGCACCAAAAAATATAACAGTTGACTTCAACGCCGACTCGGCTTATGCATACGTTGCGTCCCAGACGGCCTTCGGCCCGAGAGTGCCAAATACACCAGCGCACAACCGATGTGCTGCATGGCTTGCCGACAAGCTTACAGAATTAGGCGTACAAAACGTATGCACCGACTCCGTTCAGCTAAAGGCTTTTGACGGCACTGTACTCAATGCGCGAAATATCACCGGCTCAATTAACCCACAAGCCGATAAACGCATACTTTTGCTATCACATTGGGACTCTCGTCCCTGGGCTGACCAGGAAAAAGATGCAAATCTTAAATCCATGCCTATTGACGGAGCGAATGACGGAGCGTCAGGAGTAGGCGTAATACTTGAGATAGCCCGAACTTTAAAAAATAACCCCTCAAGAATCGGAGTTGATATTCTATTTACCGACGCAGAAGATTACGGCCGTCCCGCCGACGACCCCAATGAGGACCCGAATGAAGAATCATGGGCTTTGGGCACACAATATTGGGTGCAGAATCCCACATTAGACCTTTCGAAAATTCGTTATGCCATTCTGCTTGACATGGTAGGAGGGAAAAACGCTACATTCTCACGCGAATACTTCAGCGAAAGTCGTGCCCGCAATATCAATGATAAGGTGTGGAGCGCAGCCGCCAAAGCCGGGCATTCAGACAGATTTATTAGTGGAACAGGATCACCCGTTATTGATGACCATATTTATTTTCTAAAGGCCGGTATACCTGCGATAGATATTATAGAATGTGCCAATCCCACTACCGGATGCTTCAACCCCACATGGCACACACATGCCGACAATATAGACAATATAGATCCAGCCACCTTACGCGCGGTGGGTGAAACTGTACTTACCGCAATATATAGTGAGTAAACTAATCTCACACATATAATATGTTGCGATATTACATTAATTATTAATACAAGTAAAATATGACTATCAACGAAAAACAAGAAGAAATAATCGATGAGTTCTCCGGTATAGACGATTGGATGGACAGATACGGATATATTATAGATCTGGGCAACACACTTCCCCCAATCGAAGAAAAATACAAGACTCCTGACCATCTTATAGAAGGTTGTCAAAGCCGCGTATGGCTCAATGCTGATTATAAGGACGGGAAGGTGGAGTACACAGCTGACTCAGATGCAATAATAGTAAAGGGCATAATATCTCTGCTCATAAGCGTACTTTCTGATCACACCCCCGATGAAATCATAAACTCCGACCTGCATTTCATTGACGACATAGGACTCAGCGAGCATCTGTCTCCCACCCGCTCCAATGGCTTATTGGCAATGGTGAAGCAGATGAAGATGTACGCTCTCGCTTACAAATCCAAGGAGCAATAAGCCTATGACCATTGATCTAAACAAAATACTCGTACTCGACGGCGGATTCGGCACCATGCTTCAGCAATACAATCTGGAGCCTGGGACCTGCAATGACATGCTGTCGATTATGCGCCCCGATATCGTAGCCGAAATACATAACGCCTATCTTGAAGCTGGAGCTGATATCATCTCTACCAACTCATTCAATGCAAATGCAATCTCTCTCGCTGATTACGCTCTTTCTGATAAAGCTTATGATATTGCTAAGGCTGCCGCATCAGTAGCCAAGGAGTGCGCCAAAAGATACGCCACCCAAGATAAGCCAAGATACGTTGCAGGATCCATGGGCCCGACCAATCGCACCTTATCTATGTCGGCAGATGTCAACGCTCCGGCACAAAGGGAAGTCACGTATAACCAAATGTACGAGGCATATCTCAGCCAAGCAAAAGGACTTATTGATGGAGGTGCTGACCTAATACTAATAGAGACTATATTTGACACTCTTAATGCCAAAGCGGCCATCAGCGCAGTGCGCGATATTTCGCCTGACATACCTATAATGGTTTCAGCTACCGTATCTGATGCGTCCGGACGCACGCTTACCGGCCAGACTATCGAGGCCTTCTATGCATCCATAGCACACGCTCGCCCAATCACAGTCGGTCTGAATTGCGGATTCGGTGCCAAACATCTGTTGCCATATTTGCGTAGACTCTCCCAAGTAGCACATACAGGCATATCAGTCCATCCCAATGCCGGGCTGCCAAATGTGATGGGTACCTATGACGAAACGCCAGAGATGTTTGCTCATGACATGTGCGAGTTTATGGCAGAGGGATTTGTAAATATTGTGGGCGGCTGCTGTGGCACCACTCCCGAACATATACGACTTTTAGCCGAGGCTGCAAAGGATTTTCAGCCTCGAAGCGCAGTCAATGCGTCGCACGTTTGCGTGCTTAGTGGCCTTGAGCCTCTTACCATCACCCCTGAGGCTAACTTCATAAATATTGGCGAACGAACCAACGTGGCCGGATCAGCCAAATTCGCCCGCCTGATTCGTGAAGGAAATTATGCTGAGGCACTCCATATAGCTGCCGCACAGGTGGAGGCTGGAGCGCAGATTGTGGACGTGTGTATGGACGATGCCATGATCGACGGTCCCCAAGCCATGCTCCATTTTCTCAATCTAATGGCTTCCGAACCGGAAATATCGCGTGTGCCGGTGATGATCGACTCATCAAAATGGCCCGTGATAGAGACAGGATTACAAGCTGTACAGGGCAAAAGCATCGTCAACTCCATTTCGTTAAAAGAAGGAGAAGAAGCGTTTATCGAAAAAGCTCGAAAAATCATGGGCTATGGCGCCGCGGCTGTGGTGATGCTATTCGACGAGAAAGGTCAGGCCGACACCTATGAGCGTAAAATTGAAGTTGCCCGCCGTGCTTATGATTTATTGCAGGACATAGGATTTCCTCCTGAAGACATAATATTCGATCCTAATGTACTCGCTATCGCCACCGGTATAACCGAGCATGACAAGTATGCTCGTGATTTTATCGATGCAACACGCTGGATAAAGAAAAATCTGCCATATGCTAAAGTGTCCGGCGGTGTATCCAATCTGTCATTCAGTTTCCGAGGAAATAACGCACTGCGCAAAGCAATGCACGCCGTATTTCTCTACCACGCTATTGCTGCCGGAATGGATATGGCTATTGTCAATCCGCAGATGGTGCAGCTCTACGACGAAATCGAACCTGAATTGCTGTCACTCGTTGAGGATCTAATATTGTATAAGCATCCTGACGCAGCCGAGCGATTGCAAGCTTATGCCGAAAAGATGCTTGACACAGACACAAAAAAGATAGAGACTGACTCGCTACAGTGGAGACAAGCTCCTGTGAAAGAAAGGATAACCAGAGCGTTGCTTAAAGGAGACTCAGAGTACATCACCACAGACACTCTTGAAGCTTATGAACTGACTAAATCGGCAGTGGGCATCATTGACAATATACTTATGCCTGCAATGGCACAAGTGGGAGATCTTTTTGCACAAGGTAAAATGTTTTTACCTCAGGTGGTGAAGTCGGCACGCGTGATGAAGCTATCAGTTGCGGCAATTGAGCCGTATATTTCTGCCTCGACAGAGAGCGAGACCAACCCCGCATCCGTTCGTCCTACTGTTATAATAGCCACAGTCAAGGGCGATGTTCATGATATAGGCAAAAACATTGTTGCTCTTGTGCTTGCATGCAACGGATACAATGTGGTTGACCTTGGCGTGATGGTGCCCTCAGAGACTATAATATCCGAGGCTATCGCGCACAACGCAGCCGTAATATGTCTGAGCGGACTCATTACACCATCGCTCGACGAAATGATAAATGTGGCCAGGGAGGCTGAACGCCGCGGACTGACCACCCCCATCGTGGTTGGCGGCGCCACGACCTCACCGCTGCACACCGCCCTTAAAATAGCGAGTGTGACTAAGGCTCCCGTGCTGCACTCAACGGATGCCGCCAACAACGCTTCTCTATTGTCAATGCTTCTATCCGAGGATTCCGCCGCTTTTATCGCTTCAAAAAGGTCAGAGCAGAAGCAGCTGATAGAAGAATATGATAACCTCAACAGACGTCAAGCTATTCCTAAAAGAGGATGCCCGTGCTGCGGACACCACCATGCCCCTTCGCCGGAAATAAAATATGAAGGCTTGGTATCTCCCACAATCCAAGAGGTAGAGCCATATATCAACTGGGGATTTTTCTTTGCCAGCTGGGGAGTACCCGGTAAATATCCTGACATTTTCTCTCATCCTCAACGAGGCGAAGAGGCGAAAAAGCTCTACGATGATGCCTGCAAGATGCTCAACCAATGGAAAGAATCAGGAGAAATATCGCTCAAAGGAGTAATCCGCACATTCGACGCACATCCGGATGGCAATGACATCGTGCTCGACCTCGGTGATAGCAGTTACCGGCTGCCCATGCTCCGCAACGCCACCACGAGAGAATGCGTCACAGATTTCTTAGAGATCTCCGGAAGCAAAATCACTCTTTTCGCCATAACTGCCGGTATCGGCCTTAACGAACTTGCCGTTAAATACCGCAACGAGAACGACGACTATCATGCTATTATGGCCAAACTTCTGTGCGACCGACTCGCCGAAGCGTTTGCCGAGGCTGTATTGCCCGGAGGATGCCGTATAGCTTTCGGATATCCTGCCGCTCCCGACCATTCGCTCAAAGCCGATGTGTTCCGGCTGCTTGATGTGGAGCGACTCAAGCCAATGCGCCTCACCGAAAATTATATGATTATTCCGCCTGAATCAATATGCGGACTATGGCTCAGCAACGGACATTTCATCGACGTGGGCAATCTATCCCCCGATGATGTGGAGAAATATGCCAAAACTCGGTCAATGACACCGGAAGAGATACGCCACCTTTTGGGCTCACGCATCGAATAAAGGAATTTGACATATCCAGCACAACCGTTTATTACTACTGTTTGTTATATTATATGTACTTTTAGTACCGAATTAAATAATAAGTATAATTTTACAAAAATAAAAAGAGATTATGTCAACATTTGAAGAATTAGGCGTAAACGAACCATTAAGGCGAGCCATAGAAGAATTAGGGTTTGAGAATCCAATGCCTGTGCAGGAAAAGGTGATACCTGTGCTGCTCAACGGCGACCACGATGTGGTGGGACTGGCACAGACAGGCACAGGAAAAACAGCAGCCTTTGGTCTGCCCGTCATACAGCGTATTAATCTCGACTCCAATAAGCCGCAGGCTCTCATCCTTGCACCTACACGAGAGCTTTGCCTGCAAATTGCTGCCGATCTTGCCGACTACTCAAAATATATTCCTCATCTTGTGGTATTGCCCGTTTACGGCGGTTCTTCAATAGAGAGCCAGATACGTCAGCTTAAAAAAGGCGTGCAAATTATCGTGGCTACTCCCGGCCGTCTGATTGACCTTATCAATCGAGGCGTAGTGAAGCTCAACGATGTGCACACTGTTGTGCTTGACGAAGCCGACGAGATGCTGAATATGGGATTTGTCGATTCTATCAACGAAATCCTCGGTCATGTGCCCGAAGACAGAAAGATGCTGCTATTCTCAGCCACTATGCCTAAGGAAGTGGCCAAGATAGCCTCGAAATTCATGAAGAATCCTGAGGAAATAGTCATCGGCAACCGCAACGAAGGCGCTCAGAATGTGAAACACATATATTATATGGTGAACGCCAAGGACAAATATCTTGCCCTAAAGCGAATCGTTGACAATTCTCCGAATATATACGCCATAGTGTTCTGCCGCACACGCCGCGACACCCAGGAGATAGCCGATCACCTGATAGCCGACGGATACAACGCCGAGGCTCTGCACGGCGACCTCTCGCAGCAGCAGCGCGACCTGGTGATGAAAAAATTCCGCGACAGAGTGCTTCCAATTCTCGTGGCTACCGATGTGGCTGCCAGAGGTCTTGACGTCGACGACCTTACCCATGTAATCAATTTCGGACTGCCGGAAGATGTTTCTGTCTATACCCACAGATCAGGACGTACAGGCCGTGCCGGCAAGACAGGTGTATCAGTGGCAATAATCCACTCACGCGAAAAAGGCCGTCTACGCGAGATAGAGCGAATCATAGGCAAAAAATTCGAACGCAAGGATGTGCCAACTCCGGAGCATATAATCGAGAAGCAGCTTTACAACCTTGCCGATCGTCTGGAGAAAGTAGAAGTCCACGATAATGAAATCGACAAGTATTTCCAGGGCGTAAGCCGCAAACTGTCTTGGCTTTCGAGCGATGACCTCCTTAAACGCGTGCTGTCCCTTGAATTCAACCGACTCCTCGACTACTACAAGGACGCTCCCAAAATCGACTTTATCGACGAGAAGCCGACCAAGGACAGCAAGGGCAAAAGCAGCAAAAAAGACCGCTCGCAGATGACCGATGACGAGAAAGATCGTCGCACAGCAGAGCGCGGAATGGAGCGCATATATGTCAATGTGGGAAAACAAGACGGTTTTTTTGCCGGAAACCTAATCGAACTGCTTAACAAAAATGTTCCCGGAAAGCGCGTCGACGTGGGTCGTATCGATCTTCTGCCGGGATACACCCTATTTGATGTGCCGAAAGCCGAGGCCAAGCGCACAGTAGCGGCTCTGAAAGGAAGTGAATTTTTCGGAAAGCATCTCTACAGCGAGATAGCCGAGAAAGACAAGGACTACCGGGCTCAGAACAAGCTGATGAAGCAGAGAAACAAGTCGAAAAAACGCAAATAATAGAATACGCAACTTTAGAAAGAACGCAAACATTATATGTATCGTAGATTGCTCACCACTGTCCTCCTATCTTTATTATTAGCGATATCGGTCCAAGCCGGTGTCGCTAACGCTGAAGATAATATAGGACTTACAGCCGAGAAGTGCTTCAAAGAAGCTCCAGGCACTGTGTTAGGACTCATATCTCCTAACACAAGGCTCGATATGATTGACTATTATCGAGCGGGGCTTGACCGCCAATCCTCCAACTCGATAGGCGGAAAATGCAGCATCACAGATATGCAGGAGTATTCCATTACATTTATCGGCGGCAACGGAATTGAATACCAAATGTTTGTACTCGACCCTAAAAGCCCAAAACCCGTGATCGGACTTATTCAGACTCTTGAAACCCCGATCCCCGACAGTGCACTCACCCTTTATCAGACGGACTGGACAGTAATACCGGCAACAGCAAATAACGCGCTTGGGCGCGAACCGGACTACAATGCTTGGGTAAAACCGACAAATATCAAAGACTTGGAGATGATATCCGATTCAATACCCTTTGTATTGGCAACGTTCGCCTACGACCCGGCTCTTGGCACCCTCACCGCCACCAACAACACTTCAAAATATTTCGTGGCTGCCGACACGCCTGACGCTATCTCCATGCTAAAGGATAAGATTACATACAAATGGCAACCTAAAGTTAAGGCTTTCTTACCGGAGAAATGACACAGTACACAGAAATACATGCTGTACCGCTTTCACAATTAAATAAACTGATTGCTCAGGTCATCAATCTGCAGCCCGATCTACAAGATGTATGGGTTACAGCCGAAACTTCCGACCTGAGGGTTAGCGGAGGGCATTGCTATCTCGAACTCGTAGAGAAAAACTCTGGCGGGCGACAGACAGCAAAGGTCCGAGCCACAATATGGAGCAGCAGGTATTATGCCATCGCCGACAAATTTCTTAGAGAAACCGGCCAACATTTGCAGAGTGATATGAAAGTGATGGTGAAAGTGACCGCCACTTTTCATCCTCTCTACGGAATGTCGCTTAACATCTCCGACATCAATACAGCTTATACTCTTGGCGACACTCTACGGCGACGCAACGAAATACTTGAACAACTGAAAGCCGACGGTATCATCGACGACAACCGCATGCTACAATGGCCTACTGTGGCACAGCGCATAGCCGTAATATCGGCGGAAGGAGCGGCTGGCTTCGGCGACTTTATGGATCAGCTCCACCAAAATCCCTATGGATTATGGTTTTGCACGAAGCTGTTTCCGGCTGTGATGCAGGGCGAGAACGCCGCACCGTCAATAATCTCAGCTCTTGATGTCATTGCGTCCGAACTCGACTCTTGGGACTGCGTTGTGATAATACGCGGTGGAGGAGCCTCCACCGACCTCCTATGCTTCGACAATTTCGATTTAGCGGCTCATATAGCTCAATTCCCCATACCGGTAGTAATCGGTATCGGCCACGAACGCGACATTACAGTGCTCGACTATGTGGCCAACATGAGAGTAAAGACACCGACAGCCGCCGCAGAATGGCTTATCAGACACGGAGCCGAGGCGTTAGCCCATCTCAACGATATAGCTTCGGCCATGCTAATAGCTGTAAGCGACAAGGTGAGCGGATGCCATCGCCAGTTATCTTTCATAGAAGGGAGGTTGCCGGCTGTAGTGACAAACGCCTTGACAAAGGCAAAGGCGAGAATTGACAATTACAACTCTGCCATCAGAGCGGTGAGTGACCGACGCCTACGGCCTGAGCACGTAAAACTCCATGCCTATTCCGACAGGCTCGCAATAGCTGTAGAAACGGCTTTATCAACGGCTCGCCGACGGCTCCAATCAATAGAGCAGTTGATCGAAGCACTCTCTCCTGAAGCAACCCTAAAGCGGGGATATTCAATAACCCATATCGATGGACATGCCATCACGTCGGCTCAGGGATTGAAAGCCGGACAGACTATTGTGACAACTCTCGCTTCAGGCGTAATACAATCTGAGGTCTTATCCACTAAATGACAACTACTATGCAGCAATCATATGAAAAATCGATAGAGGAACTCGAATCCATACTCCGCACCATACAAAGCGACAAATGCGACATTGACCAGCTCGCAAAGCTTACACTCAGAGCCACAGTGCTGATCAAAGCTTGCCGCGAAAAGCTGACACATACAGAGGCCGAGCTCAAAGAAATATTAGATTTACCCGCCGAATGACTTTGCGCGGACTCCACCAAACACAAGCAAGACTATGGACGAATCCAAAACATTCACAGATCTCTCTGGCCTCAAAAAGATAAGCTCTGATTTTTGCCGACTGGGCAACGACTATATTTTCTCACATATCACCTACCCTATAAAAGATTTTAAATATGAGCGGGATTTCCGTGAGCCTGTGAAGGCCTCGGGATTCACTCTTTTTTTCACAATTGAGGGCAAAATGAAGGTGGATGTCAACACACAGGAATATCAACTTAATCCAATGTCGCTTCTTGTTGTCAGGAAGTCGTCGGTGGTAAAGATTCTTGATATTAGCTCGGAAAAAATCGACGCTTTCTATCTTTATCTCTCCACCCAGTTTCTTGAAGATATAAATATAGACTTAAACGTGCTAAATTTCAGCATCTTGGACAAGGATTTATACCCTCTCGTGGATAATCTCACTGAAAAAGAGGCCAAGCTGCTGTCAGGATATATGTATCTTCTGTTCCTCAACGCCGACACCAACGGCGAGACCATATACTCAAAAAATGTGGCGCGTTCGCTAACCCAAGCTCTAATCTACCAAATGATGCAGATTGGATACAACCACTCGCGCTCCATCGACTCATCGGAAATCAACGCGTCAAGAAAGACGGCGTATGTCAAGGATTTTATGTCACTGGTGCAGAAGCATCACGCCAAGGAGCGTTCTCTTGCCTTCTACGCCGACAAGCTCTTCATATCGCCGAAATATCTGTCGCGCATAATCAAAGAAGCCACAGGGCGATCTGCGGCCGAATGGATTGATGATTTCGTGCTAATCGACGCAAAAAATATGCTTCGATTCTCCAGCAAGAACGTTCAGCAGGTGGCTTACGCCCTGAATTTCTCCACTCAATCGTCTTTTGGCAAATTTTTTAAGCATCTTACCGGTATGTCGCCAAGCGAATATCAACAAACTTGAAATTTTTTGTGTTATAATTATTCGTATAACAATAATTATGCTTATCTTTGCAGAGCATTTCTACTATTTATAAATTTCCAACTTTAACAAACATAATCATGAACAAAAAATTAGGTTACGTAGCATTGAGTGCAGTACTTGCACTTTCCTCCTGCGGTAAAAAGCTTGGAGACTTTGCTTCAGACTACTTTACCGTCATCCCCAATCCGCTGGAAGTGGTTGGCGAAAAAGTACCCGCTACCGTTACCGGTAACATCCCCGCAAAATTCTTCGTTAAGAACGCCGAGGTTACAGTCACACCTTACCTCGTGTACAACGGCACAGAGACCGCCTCTCAGTCCTACTCTTTCCAGGGTGAGAAAGTACGCGGTAACGCTCCCGTTATCAGCTACGAGAATGGCGGTACAGTAACGATCCCGGTATCTTACAACTATGTGCCCGAAATGGCAAAGAGCGATCTCGAACTCTCTTTCACCGTTACCCAAGGCTCAAAGCAGTATGTCCTTCCCCGCGTGAAAGTGGCTACAGGAGTAATCGGTACAGCTTACATGGCTGATGCAGGCACAGTGACTCCCGCCCTTCTGGAAGACTCTTTCCAGCGCATCATCAACGAGCAGTACGCTGCTGACATCATGTTCCTTATCAACGTGGCTAACATCCGTCCCGACCAGCTTACAACTCAGCAGATGGAAGCTCTCTGGGCTCAGATCAACACTGCAAATACCGCAGCCAACCGCGAAATCCAGGACATCAACATCAAGTCATACGCATCGCCCGACGGTGGATACGACTTCAACTACAATCTTGCTGAGAAACGCGAGATGAACACCAACGAATACCTTCTCAAACAACTCAAGAAGGACAGCGTGGAGAACTTTGGCGAAATCACAAAGCAATTCACAGCTGAAGACTGGGAAGGCTTCAAGAAACTCGTTGAAGCAAGCAACATCCAGGACAAGAGCCTCGTGCTCAGCGTACTTGGCATGTACAACGATCCTGAAGAGCGCGAAGCTAAACTCCGCGAACTCGCTTCAGTATTCCCCGTACTTGCTGACAACATCCTCCCCAAACTCCGCTACTCTCGCATCACAGCTTCTATCAACGTGATCGGTAAGAGCGATCAGGAGATTCTCGCCATCCTCCAGAGCAACCCCAATTCGCTCACAATTGACGAAATCCTCTACGCCGCTACTCTTACCAACGACAACGCTCAGAAGCTCAACACCTACAAGGCAGCAACTGTAGCTTATCCCAACGAATACCGCGCTTGGAACGACCTCGGTTTGGCACAGTACATCGCAGGCGACCTTGCAGCAGCAGCTACATCTTTCAACAAAGCTAACTCGCTTTCACCCAACAACCCCAACATAACAATGAACCTTGGACTTATCCAGCTCGCAAACGGCGACTATAACAAGGCTAAACAGCTTCTCGGCTCTGCTGCCGGCGCTCCCGGTCTTGCTGAAGCTCTCGGTACATATTACCTGAAGATGGGTGACAACGCTTCTGCCGCTAAGACAATGGCTGATGTTAACTCTAACAACGCCGCTCTTGCTCAAATTCTTACAAAGAACTACAGCAAAGCCCAGCAGGCTCTCAACGCTATCGCTAACCCCGATGCCATCACTTACTACCTCAAGGCTGTCGTAGGCGCTCGCACCAACAACGCCAACATGGTGACCAGCAACCTTGCCAAGGCTATCCAGATGGACAATAAGCTTGCTCAGCAGGCAGCTACTGATCTCGAATTTGCTAACTTCGATATCGCCAGCCTTCTCAACTAATCATCACTGATTGATTATACTTAAGCCGCAGCCAAGCTTGGCTGCGGCTTTTTTTTTCATTTTATTAAAAAAATTTTTACACATTATTATTGAATTACGGAAATTTTTCGTAATTTTGCGATGTAATAGAGATTACCCCATACTATAGGGTTATGATTTCAAAATTATTGCAAACAACAACCCAATTTATATCAACAAATTATGACAAAAATAGGTATTAATGGCTTCGGCCGCATCGGTCGTTTCGTTTTCCGCGCTTCTACAAAGCGTGACGACATCG
>CAZJKZ010000039.1:0-23211 GCA_964546885.1 uncultured Bacteroides sp. | reverse complement strand
CAATACCTACTGACAGAGGCACAACGTCGAGAAGAAGCACATCCTTAACATCGCCAGAGAGCACACCGCCCTGGATGGCTGCGCCTACGGCTACAACCTCATCGGGGTTAACACCCTTGCTGGGCTCTTTGCCGAAAATCTTCTTTACGATATCCTGAATAGCAGGAATACGGGTAGAACCACCTACGAGGATAACCTCGTCAATCTGACTTGCGGTGAGGTCAGCGTTCTTAAGAGCGCGCTGGCAAGGCTCAACGCATGCCTGGATAAGTTTGTCAGAAAGCTGCTCGAATTTTGCGCGGGTGAGGGTAGTTACCAAGTGCTTTGGCACACCGTCAACCGGCATGATGTACGGCAGGTTGATTTCAGTAGATGTAGAGCTTGAAAGCTCGATCTTAGCCTTTTCGGCAGCCTCTTTAAGACGCTGGAGTGCCATAGGATCTTTACGGAGATCTACACCATAATCCTTCTGGAATCCGTCAGCAAGATAGTCGATGATTACGTGGTCGAAGTCATCACCGCCGAGGTGGGTATTACCGTCAGTTGACTTCACTTCGAATACGCCGTCGCCTAATTCAAGAATAGAAATATCAAAAGTACCACCACCGAGGTCAAATACTGCAATCTTCTGATCCTTGTTGCTCTTATCAAGACCATAAGCAAGGGCTGCTGCGGTAGGCTCGTTTACGATACGACGCACCTTAAGACCTGCAATTTCGCCGGCTTCCTTAGTGGCCTGACGCTGAGAGTCATTGAAGTAAGCAGGTACAGTGATCACAGCCTCGTCAACGCTCTGTCCAAGATAATCTTCAGCGGTCTTCTTCATCTTCTGAAGAATCATGGCTGAAATTTCCTGCGGGGTGTAAACACGGCCGTCAACAGATACCTGAGCCATGCCGTTGGGGTTCTTCGAAACAATATAAGGTACACGCTTAATGTCTTCAGTCACTTCGTCGTAGTGCTCGCCCATGAAGCGTTTGATTGAATAAATAGTGCCTTCGGGATTAGTGATGGCCTGACGTTTAGCGGGGTCACCTACTTTACGTTCGCCGTCGCTTACGAAAGCTACAATAGATGGAGTTGTGTTACGACCCTCTGAGTTAGGAATTACCACGGGGTCTTTACCTTCAAGCACCGAAACACATGAGTTAGTGGTGCCAAGATCGATACCAATTATTTTTCCCATAATAGTTGAGTTTTAATATCGTTATTATTATTAATTAATTTTTTTAATTTTAAATCTCTATACTTTAGTCGTGCTCCCGAGCCAACCTGTGGTTCTCGTTTGCATTCGTATAATAAACAAATCGTGTGCCAAAAAAGTTGAAAGAAATTTTCTAAATAAAATCAAATGATTAATAATCCATAGAAATGACAAAGCCATGACAAATACTGACATTTTGTCAGTGAGGAGCCTATAGCGATGATATGATGATAGAATTGGCCTCATCCACGATCGAGCTGTCGAGCGACGCGAGATATATTTGTGTCGTGGTCTCGCTCTCATGGCCCATGCCTTCGCTTATTATGCTCAGAGGTATGTTCTTGGTTTTGGCCGCGCTTGCCCAGGAATGTCGGGCCACATACATCGTGAGGGTCAAGTTGGCATTTACCATTTTGGCTATGGTCTTTAAGCTCCGGTTTACGTTGTAGCTGATATTCCGGTAGGTGTAATGCTCGTTGGTGTCCTTGGTTTTAATGATAGGCAGCAAATATTCTGTAGGGTTTATTTTGTACTTGTCAAGAATATTCTGCATTTCCGGCATCCATTTTATCATAAGGAGTTGCCCGGTTTTGCGCCGTCTATATATTATATATCCGTTTCTGAGATCCGACTTTTTGAGATAGGCCATGTCGATGAAACTCATCCCTCTAAGGTAGAAACTCATAAGAAACATATCGCGGGCAAAGTCAAGGGTGGAATTCGAGGGCAGATTCAGAGCCTTTATTTCCTTTATATAATTAAGTGGTAAGGCACGTTTTATCGTCTTCTCCACACCCGTGTACACTCGGCGAAACGGATGATGATTTTCTATGATATCGTCCTGCACTGCTCGATTGTAGGCCGCACGGATGATGCGTATATAGAAGGAACGCGTGTTAGGGATGTTGCCTTTGTTCTTTAGCCACGCTTCGTATGACTCCATCACCTGAGAGTTGAGGCAATCGAGCATGATATCCTCATCCTTTCTGAATTTTTTGAAACTGTTGAGGGCAGCCCTGTACGCCTCTGCGGGGCGGATTCTGCCATTCTGCTTAAAGATGATTATCAGGCGCTCGAGGTAGTTGAACACGGTGTACTCGTCGGTATAGCTCTTAAATTCAGCCAATACATCGTCGGCTGTGTAGTCTAGACCAGTCTCATCAAGTTTTTTCACAGTCTTGTTGAGCTGTATCACATCCCAGAGTATACGATCGCGTATCGCCCCGAGGATAAATCTCCGTTCGTTGGATTGTTTTACTACGACCATCGAACGTTTTTCATCCCATTCGTCGGCCTTTACTCGATAATTGGTGGTGAGCTGACGCACGATGCGACAGTGGACAATCTGGTAGTAAATTGTCCCCTCATTATTCTTTACCGTTGAGGCGCGGTATTTCACTTTTATTGATGCCATAATCTTAACATTTTACCTCTTTTGTTAATCACATTAAATTTATTAAAGGGTACGCCGAATGTACGCAAAAAATATTATTAATGAAATCTTGCATTCAACAAAAGAGCGGTTAAGGTGTTTATTAAATGTGATAAAAACTACCTCTTTTTACAATAAAGACACTTCTTATGAATGTATATCAACTGAAAATTAAACTTTTGAATATAGACGATCCCAAGGTGTGGCGTCGTGTGTTAGTGTGGGACGGTATTACCTTCGAACAGTTACATTTGATAATTCAGACCGTTATGGGTTGGGAATTTGACCATGACTGGCAGTTTGGCTACCGTGCTTACGATTCGTCGTTCTGCATTGGCTTGCCCGATCCTGAATCGGCTCTTGACCCCACTACCGATGATGCCTCGTCGGTGAAAATCAGCGACTACCTCAACGGCTACCACCCCAATATGATATACATTTATGACTTTAGCGATGACTGGCAGCACGAGATCCAGCTTGAAAAGATCATAGATGATGCCAAGCCTGAGCAGTTGCCGATATGCATTGGCGGTGAAGGATGCTGCCCCCCTGAGGATTGCGGTGGCCCCGAGGAGTATGCACATTTGAAAGAGCTTCTCAACAAGTACGGCCCCATTACCGAAGGCGAGGAAGGGGAAGAGAATGATGACCAGAATTTAGATATGGACGAAGAGCAAGCCGAGCTTGAATGGGTGGGCGAATGGTGGCAAAGAACAGATGCCGAAGGCAATCCCGACCTTGACTACGTGGATATTGACGACATTAACAAGCGTCTCCTGCGGCTCGTTGCAGGTGTCTGATTAAAATATGTTGTACATTGTGAACAAAATTAAATAGGCGGTTGTTGTATCTACAGGTGGAATAATCTGCCCAATAAATAAATGAAATGTTATGGCCTATAAAATTGCAGAAATCGAAGGCATAGGCGATGTTTATGCCGCAAAGCTTCAGGACGCCGGAATCAAGACCACTGAAGATCTTCTTAACAAGTGTGCAACCCCTACAGGAAGGAAGAAACTTGCCGAGGAAACGGGGATAAGCGCAAAACTCATCTTAAAATGGACTAACCATGCCGACCTTTTCCGTATCAAGGGTGTTGCAGGCCAGTTTGCCGAACTTCTTGAAGCAGGAGGTGTAGATACCGTTAAGGAATTCCGCCATAGAGTAGCCGCCAATTTATATCCTAAGTTGGTGGAGGTAAACGAAGAGAAGAATCTATGCAATAGAGTGCCTTCAGTTGCTGAAATCGAAAAAATGATCGAACAGGCAAAGGAGCTCGAGCCTATTATTACATATTGATCCAAATTGAAAGGTCAAAATACAATGCGACCACCGTATGCCTTTATGAGCGTGCGATGGTCGTAGTCTTTTTATGAGTTGGCTATTTTTAGTGCTTCAGCTCTTGCCGGCTTTCCGGATGTGGTGTAGGGTAGGGAGCTGACACGCATGTAGGTTTTTGGCTGCATATATTTTGGAAGGATAGTACAGCAGGCATCACGCAGATAATTTTCATCGCCTTCGGCATAGAGAAGCACCACAATTTCGCCAAACTTCTCGTCGGGTCGTTTGGTGATAATAACAGGTACAGACAGCTTGCCTGATAGTTTGCCCTCAATTTCTTCTATCTGAAATTTCAGGCCACCGGAGCACACCACATTGTCCATGCGCCCCAGCACTCTGAACCTGCGCCCGTCGGCGTGCATTTCGCCCCGATCGTTGGTAGTTAAGGTAGTGGGGCATATATTAGGCGCAGATATTGTTATTCTTCCGTTCGGGTCCAATGATATGTCCACTCCCTGAAAGGGCGTATACCAATCATCGGCTTCTTTGCCGCTAAGTCTGCGCAACGCTATGTGCGACAGTGTCTCTGTCATGCCGTAAGTGCTCCATACAGCATTTGGAAAATCTTTGAGACGCTCAGCCAGCACGTCATCGACAGGACCGCCGCCTATTATTAGATTGCGGATATTTAGTAGCCTTTCCCGCTCTTTTTGTGATGATAAAGAATTATACACCTGCAGCGGCACCATCGCAACCAAATCAAACGGTGCGTCATCCACATTCTCAAGTGGATGCCCCGAAGGACTTATACATTCAAGCGTGAGACCACACGTCAAAGCCCGTACTATCATCATCTTGCCGCCTACAAAATCCGGAGACATACACAATAGTGCCCGGTCGCCCTTCTTTAGTCCCAAAAATGCACACGTTAGCCTTGCCGAAGCCTCCATTCTTCGCTTCTCTGCTATAAATTTTGTCGGAATTCCTGTGGATCCGCTCGTGTGCAGAGTCACTGTGTATTTGCCATCAAACCATTCATTATAGAAAGGGATATCCTTTATGTCAATTTTTTTGCACATAATACAGTTTGTCGCCTTTTATTTCCAGAGGCATAGATGTATTCTCTACGAAAAGTTGTCCGGTGCCAAGGCCCTGAGGCGTAACAATATCAGGACCGTAAAGATGAGCCGCCAACTGAGCTATTGCATTCAGTCCTACATTGCTTTCAAGAGCGCTTGTGATCCACGACCCGATATTGCGCTCTTTAGCGAGGGATATCCATTCTTCAGTTCCTCGCATGCCGCCGTGCAGAGTGGGTTTTATCACGATATACTGTGGCCTCGTCTCGTCCAGAAGGCGCCGTTTGTCATTCTCGGTATTTAAGCCGATAAGTTCTTCGTCGAGAGCGATGGGTATTGGCGAAAGGCGGCATATTTCAGCGAGTTGAGCGTATTGTCGCACACGTATTGGCTGTTCGCACGAATGTATGTCATATCGGGCTAAAGCTTCGAGTTTGTCAAGGGCGTCATCTTTGGAGAATGCGCAGTTGGCGTCAACACGCAATTCCACCCTGTCCTTAGGGAAGGCGGCGCGCACTCTCTTTATCAAGTTGAGTTCTTTATCAAAGTCTATTGCGCCGATTTTAAGCTTTATGCACCTGAAGCCTTGATCAAGTTTATCCTCAAGGCGCGCCGTCATCTCGTCAAATGATCCCATCCATACGAGTCCGTTGATGGTAATTCCCTCTTCTCCTCTTGAAAAAGGAGTGTCAAAGAGAGCTGTAGTGCCTCGGTTGTAGTGCAGCAGCGCAGTTTCAAGGCCAAAACAAATTGACGGATAGTCCCGCAGAATGTCGTAAGGCACCTCACCCGTTTCCTGCAGCACATTGCACGCCTCCCGTAATATTTCGTTGTATTCGGGCACATTGCGTATCGAGTCGCAGCTAAGGTCGGGCAGTGGAGCACATTCGCCCACACCTTTATGAGCGGGATCATCGATATCTGTGAGTGTCACATACGTGGAGTTGCGGGTGGTGTATATGCCCCTTGAGGTGCCGGCCGGCTGTTTGAACACAAAAGTGTGCGGATCAATTGTGATTTTAGCGTTCAGGGTCATAAGCCATTAGGGTATCTGCGGATATTTGTCAAAGTCGGGCTTGCGTTTCTCAAGAAAGGCTTTGCCTCCCTCCTGTGCTTCGTCGAGAAAGTAATAAAGCATTGTGGCATCTCCTGCGAGTTGTTGTATTCCCGCCTGACCGTCGAGCTCGGCGTTGAGTCCGGCTTTTATCATGCGCAGAGCCATGGGACTGCGCTCCATCATTGTTTCTGCCCATTCTACACACTCGTCCTCCAGGCGGTCGAGAGGCACCACTTTATTGACCATGCCCATCTGTTCGGCTTCTGTGGCTGAGTATTGGCGGCATAAGAACCATATCTCCCTTGCTTTCTTCTGACCAACTATTCTTGCGAGATATGACGACCCGAATCCAGCGTCAAATGAGCCGACTTTTGGTCCTGTCTGTCCAAAGATTGCGTTTTCAGATGCTATTGTGAGGTCACATACCAGATGTAGCACATGTCCCCCGCCTATAGCGTAACCGTTGACCATAGCTATGACAGGTTTGGGCAAGCGGCGTATCTGCATCTGCACGTCGAGCACACTCAGGCGTGGCACTCCGGCCTCATCGATGTATCCTCCGCGTCCTTTTACATGCATGTCGCCTCCCGAACAGAAAGCTGTGTCGCCTGCTCCTGTGAGAAGCACCACTCGTATGTCCTGCATCTCGCGGCATAGCGAGAAAGCCTGCGAAAGTTCGAGAGTGGTCTTAGGCGTAAAAGCATTGCGATAGCGGGGGCGGTTAATAGTAATTTTTGCTATATGGTTGTATTCCTCAAAAAGGATTTCTTCGAAATCACGTATTTTTTTCCATTCGCGTTGCATTGGCATTTATTTTTAGTTGATATTTCGTAATTATTGAGAATATTTGATTATGTCTAAGAGAAAATGCATTCAAGCACCATCGGGCGAGGGCTCTCTGCTCCTATCAGCCACCAAAGTCCCTCTGTGAGCTCTTGGGCGTTAGTCGCCTTACGATATTGCGCATTGTAAGATTCGCATATGCCTTTTGCTGTGGCGCAGTGCGAGGCAGATATATATTGTTCGAAAGCCGGACTTGATTTAGCTCCCTTGAGCGAATCGAAAATGCGGCCGCCGCCGTTGTTGAGCAGCAATATGCGCAGGTTGCCGCTAAGTTGAGTGTTCCATAAGGCATTGCAGTCGTAGAAAAAACTAAGATCGCCGATAACGCAGTAGGTGCGCTTCGCCGAAGCGAGTGAAAATCCGGCGGCTGTTGATAGTGTACCTTCTATGCCGTTGGTCCCGCGGTTGACGTAGCAATAGTGGCGTGCGTATTTGTTGCCCAGCCTTATTGCCATGCTGTTGGCGTAATGCACCGTGGCATCCTTTGCCTCGCCCAATATTGTCTCAAATTCCCTTACGGCACTTTCCTCGCTGAAGCATTTGTTTTCTGTCGGTATGCCTGTAAGCGATTTGTCCCAAATCTCTTTGAAGGAAATGGCGTCTTCTGTTATATTTATTGGTGTGTTGGCCGAGCTAAAAAGAATTTCAGACGCTTTTCCGTCAATCACGGTGGTAAGATGGTTGAAAGTGTCGTGTATCTCTCCTTTCAGGCTAATCGACCATACTTCACATCCCTTCGCTCTCTTCACGAATTGTTTAATTCTGTTGCTTACGAATGTGTCCCCCGTATACACCACGAAGTCAGGCATATACTCCTTGTCCTCGCATTTGGGAAGGATTCGGTCAAAGTCAATACCGCCGTATCCGCAGCTGAGTGATTCATATATTACTACAAATCTCTCTGACAACTTTTTTATGGCATAGTTGAGATTTTCGCTTTCCGGAGATTGGCCGATAAGTATCATAGGGCGGCGGCAGCACGATAGCCTTGTCGCCAGTTGGGCTACAGCGCCAGCCGGGTTGCAGATGTCGCTTTTCAATACATTGATTATGCGCTCATCCGGAAGGGTGGGGGTGGTGAAATTGTATAGGGGTTCGGTAATTGGCACATTTATGTGTACGGGCTGCTCTGTGCTTAATGACAGCATCGCTTCATTGGCAAGGCGGTTGCAGTGGTTATACGTGGCTTCGTCATGCGATTCGGGCAGTATGTAAGTCGGGGGAGTGTGGGTGGTGAATACCCCCGGTTGCACTATTGTTTGTCCCTCTAATTGTCCTATTCGGTCAGCCGGGCGGTCTGCAGAGATTACGAGAATTGGCAAATGCCTATATGCGGCTTCGGCTACCGCAGGCGCAAGGTTGAGCACAGCACTGCCCGACGTGACGCATACGGCCACAGGTCGGCGCAAAGATAGAGCGAGACCTATGGCGTAGAATCCGGCGCTACGCTCATCGGTAACGGAGTAGCATTGAAAGCCTGACTCTACAAAATTGTGGGTCAGCGGTGCGTTTCGCGACCCGGGACACACCACTGCGGTGTCTATGCCGTGGCCCTTCATCACCGCCGTAAGTATATTAATATTTATTTTATCGCTATACATTTCTTAGGAGCAGTCGGTTCAAAGATCGTCATTTATTAGCGACTCCATCGTATGCATCTTGTATTCAGTCTCGTTCCATTCGGAATCCACGTCGCTGTCCGGCAATAGGCCTCCGCCTGCGTATAGCAAAAAGGATCCGGAGAATATACGCATGCATCTGAGCGAAACAAACAAAGACGTGCATCCGTCGATATCCACCGGTCCGCAATAGCCGCTGTAGTAGCCGCGGTCGGCATGCTCGTTTGCGATTATAAAATTCATGGCTTCTTCTTTTGGCATACCACATACAGCGGGAGTGGGCGATAGGCGGTCCACGAGTTCTCCAAAGCTTACTCCGTTGTTGAGGCAGAATGTGAAATCGGTGCGAAGATGCATCAGATGCCCGGCGCGCACAGGTTGAGGACCGTATACGCTGACAAATTCGGCATCGGGGCGTATCACTTCGTTGATATATTGACTGACAATGTCTTGCTCTTGTCTATTTTTCTCTGACCATTGCGATGCGTCCATATCGGCGTTATACGGCATTGTGCCGGCTAAGGCCATCGTATGGCATAAGCCTTCGCGTGTGTCGAGCAGTAGTTCCGGACTGGCTACGAGCCATGTGCCGCTTACGGGTGTGGTGTGGAGTGCGACGAAGAGTCGTGGATATCTCTTGCAGGCGTCGAAGAAGAGTTTTATTGCCGATATGCTTTTGTCTCTTGTCTGGGTTTTTTGACGGGCGAGCACGAGTTTTGTGAATTCGCCTTTTAGCAGGGCGGCGTGATATTTTTCGAAATCGTTGAGGTAGTCGTCAAAGGTGCTGTCGTTTTCAGGCGCTTGTCCTGCATTTGCTTCGCAGCATCTGTCCATTGATGTCAACAGTGCCTTTGGTATTGAGTCAGCATTACTATAATGCATTATAGCGTCGCCGTTGATCACCACTATGGGGATGTTTGCATTAGTTTCAAAAGGTGCCACCAAAAAACCTGACACGTGATCCAGCTCTTTAGCTGAGTCGAGCAGTGCGTTTGAACCGTGGATTTGTTTCACGAGCGTCACCGCGGTTTCATAAGGTTTTCTGTAGATGGCAAATGAGTGCATAAGTGTTTTGCAAAATCTTGTTTTCTGAATTGAGACTACAAATTTCGCAAAAAATATCCAAAAATTAAAGCACTATCGACAAAGATTTATTTTTATCTGTTTTTAATCGCCGTTAGTGATGTTCGATGAATGAGAATATCGAGTCGTAAGCTGCGTCGCGGTGAGGCTTCTTGCTGAGAATAAGATCGTGAAGACCTGAGTCGATGGTGCAGACGATTACGGGATGCTTGCTCTTCTTCTTTATCTTCATACCTACATCCTGAATCATGTGCGGATCAAGCACAGCGTCGCCATATTGGAATGTCGGAGTATAGTTGCAGCCGTCCACCTTACGGCTCGAATGCATTATAAGCACCGGCACCTTGAGCTTTTCACCGTGTTTCTTTACCCTGTTCTGGGTCGACTGTATCTGTCCAACCCATGAGAATGTCACAGGTGGAGAATAGATCATCTTCCAATCAGTATTGTAGGTCCATTCTCCGTCGAATTCTTTAAGGAGTGAATAAGCATAGCCGTCACAATGCCCCTGGGGTATCTTGGCATTCTTTATTACTGTTGAAAGATTGCGCACACCCGGAATCAGCATGTGTCTGTAGAAGGAGTTAAAGTTCCAGGCCAGAAATGGAGAGTCCGTAACTATCCGCTGCACCGGAATGTTGTCCGATTTGTCAACACCATAAGATATTACGGTGAGTCCTCCGGTAGAGTGGCCGCCAAGAGTAATATCTTCAATTCCGTCGCGCTGCATCTGCACCACGGCAGAGTCTATGTCATCGTAATATTTGCGCATATCTCGTATATTGTAGGGGTATTGCCATGGCTCCTTGCTCCTTCCGTATCGCCTTAGATCGACTGCATAGAAATGATATCCTGAATCTACAAAGCGTTTTCCCATCTCCGATTGGAAGAAATAGTCGTTGAAGCCATGTATATAAAGGAATCCCTTTTTTGATGGTTTGTTGCATTTCAGCCTTACTATGGTTGAACGGCACGGACCGTCAAACTCTTCGCCCTGATTGACATAACGGGCCTCATATCCCGGCAGAATATCAGCATGCCAGGTTGTGTCTGTAGTGACGGTCTTTGGTCCTGTATATTTAGTATTTATGTCCCATGCCTTTGTTGTGGGACTGAAGAATGCCGTCGCCATCAGCAAAGGCATCGCAAGAATAAGTATCTTTTTATGCATAACGTTTTAATTACTCTTAACATCTAACAAAGGAAAGGATGAAAAAGTTTAGTTTGGAAGTATTTAAAGTGCATATAATACTTTGTGTTGTTCAGTTAGTGAGACGAACGTTTTATATACTACTATAGTACATCGCCACATTAATTGATAGTGTACGATGTAGTTGAGCCTCGGATATGTTGCTATTCTGTAGGTATCAGTTTTTGCTTTGAGGAAATTGCTTCGGGATCCGATATTGCCAATACTCTTGACCTCAAGTAGAGGATTATCGAAGTCAATGCTTGAATGAATTTGCCGAATTTGATCGGGAGAGAATTGTAAGATCCTATCAGCCTTTATACCCTCAAAAATGTTATTATTTAAACACTTTCAGTTTTTCCATCAACCGTCCCAACTCTGAGTAGGTATAATCTCTATCTTCCTTTTGCTTCTCATCCATTGATCGATAGGCATTGACTATAGCCTTATCCAGACTGCCGCCATTGCGCTCGAAGTAACCATGCAGTCCCTTGGTCTTGATGAAGAACTCCATCGTCTTCCGATACTCAACACATTTGTTTAGGTCTTTGAGCAGTGACTCCTGCTCATCGTATGGACGTGCGGTGTATCGGAAATAATAGAGGAAGAACAGTTCTGTGCAGCGGTGAGTTTCGAAGAACTCGACCTCGCAGTATATACCTTTCTTTGGTTTGTCGATGGGCTTGGTATACTTTGCCTTTAGCTTCTGGTATTGTGAACGCTCAGGCTCCTGGCCCTTCGTGTCCATGTCGATTATGCAGAAGATATGGCTATAACCCATTTCCACGCCCTCTGCTATCTTGGCTTCCAGTTCCTTGATATTGGTATGCTTTGGATAGTCGGGCTTGATGGTCAGACGCTTGAACACGTCGCATAGGGACTTGAAATAGAAGAATTCCGTTGGCCCTTCACCTAAGATGAGTGCTGTCTGTCTTAGTTTTCCCATATCAGTCCTCCAGATTTATAAAGATACTACCTAACTCGGGCTTGGCTCCCAATCTGCCAATGCGATATGAATTATAGAGCGAGAGATTCTTATGCAAACCAAATGAATCACCACGGGCATATTCGGACGAAGCGGTCTCTTTGTTCTTTTCTACAAACCACACCACGCCTCTGTTATCGTTAATCATATCCTGTGACAGAAGGGTGGTCTCCTGACTCGTAATAATCAGCTGCGACTTATCGGAGTTGAAGATGAAGACATTGAGATAGTAGTACAACAGATCGTTGTGCAGATCCTCACCCAGTTCATCAAGATAGTACACATGTGGACTCGTAATCAAGTCATATAAGGCATCCAATATGCGGATATACTTCAAAGTGCCCTTCGATTGTAATTTAAGCGGAATGTCAAAATCGCCATTGTCTGAATGGTTTAAGAAGATGATAGTATGTGATGTTGGCTTCAACAGTACATCTTTTATCTCTTCCGGTATGTTCTCTTTCTGTATACGTTCGCGGAATTCAATAGGTACAAATCGATCTTCCACATCAGGCCGATATTCCATAATGTTCAAATCAGCCTTCTGGAGCATTGTGCAATAGAACTTACGCTTCTTAGGATTGCTGTAAGCATCCTTCAAGATTTCAACAAGTCCCTTTTCTACATCACCGTCCACATCATGATAATTGGACATAATCCAAGCGTGAAGCGTGTTGAATGGAGCTATGTCTTCTTTCAAGGCAGCTTTTCGGCAAACGGACAAAACGCTGTGGTTGTTCAGTGTGTTTTCGCGGATGCTCTCCTGAGTCTTGACTTGAAGTTTGAGACTCGTTCCAAACTTGATATCGGCCTGTAAATTTTCGCCTACAAAATTGCGCTCATAGAACAGCGATTTTGATTTGTTCGGGTAATAGTACAAGGTTTCACTCAGAATGTGCTTGCCGTTGAACTTGACATCGTAATCATATCGGATGTCATCGGCATAGAATGACACATGCATTTCTGTTGGCTCATCTTTGGTGAGCACAAAGGGAATGCAACTGCCAATTTCGACTGTCGCATCCGATTTTGGCATGATCAACAGACGGAACACTTCGTTTATTGCAATCAGCATGTTTGACTTACCTGAAGCATTTGAGCCATATAGGATGCCTAATTTGTACAAGAACACACCATCCGTAACTTCGGTGATAAGTTCTGAAGAAGGCCCCTTGGCCACGAAGCTTAACTCTTGCTTGTCGCGAATGGAAAGATAGTTCTTTACCCAAAAATCTCGTATCATACCGCAATATTTTGTCTATTATCGTAATTATGCTACAAAAATACAAATAATATTTGAAAAAGATACTATATTTGCTTAATAACGCGGTTAGGGATAAGAAAACCCTAAAAAAGATGAATCGGCAGCTCGGAAAAAGTTGCCGATTCTTTTGATTAGATCAATGTTATTTGGTGAGTCCAAACACACGCAGAAAATTTCGGGAAAGTTCATACTATGGATGAACACTACACGAGGCGACAGATTCAGTCTTTCTGCTCCGATTTGAGCAAACCGACGACTTCCATCACGGCAGTAACATCGGTAGAATGATTTCTCTTGAAATCATTATTGTTGAGCACAAGCCTTACTCCCACCTGCTTTTTCCCTTCAAACGTACCGGTGAGTATACCGGCGCAAATTATCTTTTCGATAGGAAGTTTTTGATACTCCTCAAAAGTTATTTCGTTGAAGTACTGATCGACAATATAGTTTGCGGGAGCAACGAATTTGTCGAGTACACTTTTCTTCGCTATATAGGCTGAATTGATGTGAGGGAGTAGAAAGCCGTCATAATAGCTGTCGTGCTTTGAGCTTTGGCCCAGTTCTGCGGCAGAAAGCCAATTGCCTCCGACCGCTGTGGTTGCATCAATAATGTTTTCGGTAACCAGTATTGCTACCCATGAGCCGTCTTCTGATACGTCATCGTTCTGTTCGGCAGGAGCGACATTCGGAGTTGTAAGTGCCGGGCATGAGGCGGATACACTCATTCCGGCAAGAGCTACTGTACACACAGTAATAATTTTTTTAAATTCTCTAAACATAGTGGATTACGAGTTTATTATTTAGGTATTAAGATTTATTCTCTGTAAAGTTACGCTGTTTTTTTGGACTGTGCAAATTTTAGCATCTATTTTCACATAAGATATATCTTGTTTCACATAAGATATATATTACTGAATACAAATAATTTAAATTAAAATTTGCTCAATCCGGATATGTTGCTATTCGGCAAGTATCAGTTTTTTTGCGTTAAGGAAATAGCTTCGGGATCCGTTATAGCGAATACTCTTGACCTCAAGAAGAGGATTGTCGAAGTCAATGCTTGAACGAATCTGCCGAATTTGATCGGGAGAGAATCGTAAGACGCTATCAGCCTTCGCTGCATCACGTTCATCCATATTCCGAGTCGTATAGCCGTCAGGTCTCACTGCTTGGTCCATCAGATGACGATCTGCGTATGAGCGGGCATATTTCTCCATTTCAGGATCGAAATTACGGGCCTTTATGCTATCAAGGTAATTGCTGTGTATCTTCATCATAGCTGAAAAGTATTCATCGGGATCAGTTTTATTAAGTAAAAGTGAATCAGAATAATCATATAATAACATTAGTAAGAGTTTGTTGTACATTGCCTCAAAATTGCGATACTTGCCGTCCATAACGGTTTGGGGACGTGTAAAACGCTGAGTCTCTGAATTATTAATGGGTAAGATGTAGACATTAATATCCTCATCAGGATCGACGTAAAAATCTGAATAATAGTTATGTGAAGTTTTTACTGAGATATTAGCTGTCCCTTTCAGAGGAATCTCAACTGTCACCACGCCTTTATGATCAAATTTCGATTTGATAATTTCCTGAGTGTCATCAATGGTATTAACTACAAATTTTACACTGTCATTCATCCATTTGCGCCAAGCCACCACATGTGCCGTGATTTTTGCTATACCATCTTTCCTTACAATTTGAGGTAGAGGACCGTCTGTCGGACCTGGCTCAAGTAATTTTGCCGGAATTTCAGCAGGTAAATCGTTTGGTGAGCGTTTGGAGGTAAGATCAATGCCCCATATTGAATTTATTATTTTACCATTTTCGGTTTGTATAAAATCTACGGTTTCCGCATCCTTTGGCAAAGCCGGAAATATCATTTTAAATTGTACAGGAACACCTTTTGGCATAACTACATAGTTTTTTTTAATTAAAGCATTACCTATGCTTTCTATCCTTTGCAGAGGCAACTTGCTTTCCCCGCTCACAAGTTCGATATCATCTCCTAATGTAAATGTTATGTAGTAATAATCATACATTGCCATAAATGTAAGTTCGGTCGTTGAATCGGTACGCTCCACTTGCGTTAGTTCAACTGCGGGAACAGTTGTATTGGCATCACAATATGGCATATTTACAACCGTGGGAAAATGCTGATTTTCGCAACTGACCAGGAGCATAATTGCTCCGAACAAAAAAATCTTATTCATGGTTATACGATTTAATATCTATTTTCTGCTTCTACAGCTGCTTCAACCGCATCAAAATATCTGCCTTCCGGAGTATTGCGGGTATAAACTATGAGCGATTTTCCACTGACTATCACTTTACAGATTTCTGCTGACGGAATCTTGGAAAATTCCTTGGCCGACATTATCTTACCATCTACAATATACGTGCTAACTTGTGGCATCATCTGGTCAACGACTGTCCTATCAGAGCAGATAATTGCACCAATGCGAGGGAGGACCGTTAAACTATCGCTTGGGTTAATATCTGCACCATATATTACAAAGCTATTTACGGCTTGTTTATTATCGATATTTTTATCTTGGACAGTCGATTGAGATATTTGACTTATTACGCTTCCTACAGCCGGAACTGTAAGAAACACAACACCAACAATTACGGCCAGCAACGAAAGCAGTACGCACATTTTGCTGCTATGGCAGCCTGATTGGAGTGCCTGCATCATTTTTATCCTCTGTTTTAAATTATTATGGCTAAGACCGTTGGCTATAGACATAATTTTCCTCCGAGCTGCCCGTTCAACGATAAGTCGACAATAAGTGCGCGTATCTGCGCCACTGCAGACCACAGTCTCGTCAGCCTGAAATTCGTGAACAAGTTTTAGCTCTCTACGCATTTGCCAGACAAAAGGACAGTACCAGCATAGAAGGCATGTCAACTGCGCTATACAGAGGTCGATAATGTGTAAATGCTCGATATGAGCCTTTTCATGGATTAGGATTGCCGGATTTTCAATGTCGGAAATATTTGCAACCACAATTTTTCCAATACTGAAAGGTATTATATCACGATGGTTGATCACATATATTGTAAGACCCGCTAAATTAAGTCTCTTTGAATGGCGTAATAACTTGTAAACACCGAGAAGCTGAACAATGGTCGTGAGAAGGCATATAGCTGCTCCAATTATATATACCCAAAGAAAAAAATCAAAATTGAAATTGGATGCAGAAGGGTTATAATCATTAATAATTTTCACTTCGGCAAATGCAAGCTCATCATGCGTAATTGTACTTTTTGAAATTGTATTTAAATCAATATTAAGCAATGTCGGCACGATAACCAAAGCTAAGAAATAGATACTGAGCAATATTGTACGTCTCATTTGTGCCGAACCGTTTCGGCTCAGCCGATAGCCACCGTAGGCAAGCGTGATAATCAGCGAAACGGTGAGTGAATAAGCAAAAATTGTTCCCATGGCTATTATTTATTTTTCAATCATATCAAGAAGTTCGCGCAACTGTTCGGGTGTAATTTCATTGTCTGAAACAAGAGCTGAAATCATTGAAAAGCTCGAGCCGAAATAATCGACAGCCATCCTGTGTAGGATGTTTTTAAAATAGCTTTTCTTTGGGATTACTGCGCTATACAGAAATCCGCGTCCATTGCTTTCCTGACGCTCAATACAACCTTTACTCTCAAGAATGCGCACAAAGGTTGAAACCGTGTTAAAGTGCGGTTTGGGATCCGGTAGATGATCGATGATTGTTTTTACGCTACATGGTCCGTATTCCCATATTCGTAGCATTATTTCCTCTTCTTTCTCGGTAAGCTTTACATTTGAATTTTTCATATCACTAAATTTTTAGTGCAAAGTTATACACTAAAAATTTAGTGAACAAATTCCAAATGTTAAATATTTTTAATAGTTAAGCCTGATTCAGAAAAACTCACACGGGTTCTTAAAAGATTCCACCCCAAAATCTTTATCTGACTTTGGGGTGGCATTAATGTTGAGACAGTTCTTTATATGAGTATCAGTCTAATTACCTGGTATATTCTTCGTACCAGAGCGTCGGCGTATCACCCATTTTGAAGCGAAGCTCGCCTCCGTTCATAATATCGGAATGTGAGATGTAAGGCAAATTGTAAGGGGTGCCGTTGAGAGTGATACTTTGTATATATTTATTAGTAGGAGAGTTATTTTCAGTAATGATATTGAATGTACCATTTGGCACACGTATTGATGCGCTTTCGAAAATAGGAGAACCGAACCAGTAGCGTCCGGAGGCAGGCTCTGCCTCATAGAATCCTAAAGCCGACAGCACATACCAAGCTGACATCTGTCCTACATCCTCATTACCCGACAAGCCATCAGGAGCATCGTGATAGAGGTCGCTGAGCACCTCACGCACACGAGATGCTGTGTTCCACGGTTGGCCCAGCATCGTGTATAGGTACAGAGTATGATGGCTTGGCTCATTGCCGTGCGCATATTGCCCTATCATGCCCGAAATATCAGGAGATGACTCTGCCCCGGCTATTTCAGAAGGTACTAAGAACAGAGAGTCCAGTTTTTGGAGCATAGCCTCCTTTCCACCGAAACACTCTATCAGTCCGTCTACGTCATGTGGTGCAAGCCAGGTGTATTGCCATGCATTGCCTTCGCAATAGTCGTCAGCACGGTGGGTAGAAGAGAATGGATTGAAAGGCATGCGCCATTCTCCCTTGCTGTCTCGACCGCGGATAAATCCGGTAGTGGTATCAAAATAGTTGCGGTAAGAATGACTTCTGTTTTTGAAATACTCAGCATCTTCAGTCTTGCCTAATGCCAATGCCGCATTAGCCACTGCGCCGTCGGCTATAGCATACTCCATATCGTACGCCACTGCCTCGTTCATGCTATCAATGGGGATATATCCCATATTCATACGAAACCCGTTGCCGCGTCCGGGGTTCATGGCCGTATGTTTTATCGCATTAAAGGCACGCTCTTTGTCAATTCCGGGTATGTCTTTCACAATTGCGTCAGCCACAGCAGGGATCCCGGGATTTCCAACCATACAATCGGTCTCATTGCCCCATAGATGCCATACAGGCAGTCTGCCTTGTTCGTCATATATGTCAAGCATGGTATTCACCATCTCCGGCATTCTTTCCGGTTGTACGATGGTCATCAATGGCATAGCCGCACGGTATGTATCCCACAGCGAGAACGTCGTGTATTTAGGATCTTGACCATAATCGCTGAAGAGTGATGGGGCTATCATCGTATGGTAAAGCGCCGTGTAGAATATCTTGCGAGCCGTTTCGTCATCGGTGGATATGTCGATTTTCGACAATTGATCGTTCCAGCGCTTTTTTGCGTCAGCACGTACGTTGTCGAAATCCCATCCGGGCATTTCAGCTTGCATATTGGCTTCGGCCCCTTCAATGCTGTACGGCGACAAAGCCACCTTCATCATCACCTCTTCACCATCTGCCGTGCTGAAATTCAGCCGTCCGTATAGACTGTCCACCACCTCAAATGTGAATGGCTTGGAGAGCTCTGCGCAGAAATATACACGCTGGTCGGCGGCCCATCCCGCCGAGTGGCGCCAACCGGTGATTCGGGTATCGCTTACTTGTTGAATATTCGTGTCTGTAACCCGGTCCCAGCATCCTCCGTTTTCAAGGTCAACCACTATGGCTGCGCTGTCAGCTGCGGGGAAGGTGTAGCGGTGAAGACCCACACGCTCCGTTGCTGTCATTTCGGCGTTGATGCCGTGGCGAAGTAGCGGCACAGAGTAGTAACCCGGTTCGGCGATTTCCTTGCTGCGCTGTGCGTATGACCACATGCCTGACTTTGGATCATCCTCTTTTCCGCGAGAGTAGGCAAAGTCATTTCCTATCACAGGCATCACGGTGATGTCAAAGAGATCACCGATGCCTGTACCTGATAGATGAGTGTGGGAAAATCCTATCACGGTAGAGTCGCTTTCATGGTAGCCTGAACACCAATCCCATGTCTGTGGTATACTGGTCGGACCCACTTGTACCATGCCGTAGGGCACATTAGCTCCTACAAACACATGTCCGTGACCTCCTGTGCCGATATGCGGATCTACGTATTGTGTATAATCTTTATTTTCTGACGCACATGCTGCCATCAATATTGACGCTGCCGCAATGATTACTCCGTTTCTCATTTTTGCTTAAGATTAAATTCGAGTGAACCGGCGTCCATTAGCTGGTCATGGCTTATGCGGAAATCCTTGGAGGTCTTATTGCCTAATTTGATATCCTTTATATATCCTTCGCCGTTTTTCTTGATTTTTAATGTGCCGTCAGGAGTGTCTATTTCCACTTCGTCGAATACCGGCGTTGTGAGGGTATAATATGGCTCGCCCGGGCAGTCGGGGTATAATCCCATCATTGAGAATATCGCCCATGCCGACATCGTACCGGCATCGTCGTTGCCGGGTATGCCGTCAGGAGCTGTTGTATAGTATTTTTCAAGAAGGTCAGCCACTGTCTTTTGTGTGCGCCATTCTTCGCCCTTGAATCTGCTGAACAGGTAAGGATAGGCTATATCCGGCTCGTTGGTGGGATCATACAGGCCTTCGTCAAATACTTTTTGCAGCTTGTCCACGAATTTGCGTTTGCCTCCCATCAATTTGCTCAAGCCTTCTATATCGTGGGGCACATAGAAAGTGTAGTTCCAGGCGCTTCCTTCATGAAATCCGGGTACCGTTTCAAAATTTTCGCCCTGTCGAGGATTGAATGGGTCGAGGAATTTACCCTCCGGTGTGATAGGTCGCAAAGTGCCGCTCTCAGTGCTATAATAGTTGCGGTAGCCTAAAGCGCGTTTTTGTAGGGTATCAGCCAAAGCAAGGTCGCCTCTTTCGCGTGCAAGCCATGCAAGAGCATTGTCTGCCACATAATATTCAAGTGCGTGCGACACAGAGTTGTCGCCTGACATATCGCCGGAATAGTATCCGAGAGGTATGTATCCCAGTTCGATGTAGGGGTCGATATCCGGACGCATTGGGTTGTCTTTTCCGGGAGTGGTGGCCGATTTTTTCATAGCTGCGTAAGCTTCGTCGATATCAAAATCTTGGAGCCCTTTACGCCATGTATCGACTATCACCGGGATCGCAGGATCGCCTTCCATTGTGAATGTCTCGCGTCCGTATAGCTCCCATTTAGGCAGCCATCCCCATTCTTTGTACATATCCACCATCGACCTTACCATGTCGAGCTGTTTTTCGGGGTAAACGAGAGTAAGAAGTTGGTGAAGGTTGCGGTATGTGTCCCAAAGAGAGAACACTGTATAGTGTGGGCTCGAACTTTTGCCAACCGCTCCACTATTTTCCATTAACGGATATTCTCCGTTTACGTCGCTTATAAGGTTGGGATGAATAAGGGCATGGTAGAGACCTGTGTAGAACACAGTTTTCTGTTCGTCAGTGCCGCCTTTCACGCGAATACGTGACAATTCTTTCTCCCAGCTGTCAGAGGCGGCTGCACGTATTTTGTCGAAGTTGAATCCATTAGGCTGTTCTGCGTCGAGGTTGGCACGAGCGTTATCAATAGAAACATAAGATATGCCAACGCTTACATCCACATTCTCTCCGGGTTTCAGGTCATCGTAGGTGTACCAGTATCCCACGTCATCACCCGATAATTCACGCCCGTATTTTGTGTAAAGCTTGTATTTTCCGTTATCCGGGTCCCACTCGCCCTCTGCTCCCATTGGACGCTGAAGTTTATAGTATCCTTGGGCAGATGGCTTTTTTGAAACTCTCATCACGAAATACACGGGAAACACTGCCTGTGGATTGTAGCAGAAGGTGCCGAGGAGCTTTATGCCTTCCACCTCAGTGTCGCTTACCTTACGCACTGTGGCTCCCGATTCGTTGGTAAGTCCCTCTCCGAGGTTAAGTATTATGTTGCCGGTGCCCCCATTGACAAAGGTATATTGTTCTAAGGAAGAGCGGGGAGTTGCAGTGGCTTCAGCTTTGATGTGATATTTGTCGAGATTGATGGAGTAATATCCCGGAGATGCAGTTTCTGAAGAGTACGAGGTGCCGTAATTGTGGTAGTTGACATCGAGGGGGCCTGATGAAGCTGTGGTAAGAATCGATCCCATTTCAGGGCAGCCTACACCGCTGAGTGCACCGTGGGCAAACCCTGTGAAAAAACTGTTGGTTTTGTCGTAAGGCGTTGACCACCAACGCGAGTCTTTATCAAAATTATTAGTGTCAGATCCCATCACGTTAAATGGCACTACCGCCATCATGCCATTGGGAGTCACGGCTCCGGGGTTGCATGTGCCGAAATTGGTTGTGCCTATGAATGGATTTACATAGCTTGTCAGTGGTTGTGAAAAAGCTGCAATACACGAAATGCAGCTGCAAAGTGTTAGTGCACTTAATTTTCTTTTCATTGGATTATTAAGGTATTCGCGAGCTTGTTAGGCTAAGAAAAAATACAATCAGGGTGTGTCAAAATGCTTATTTTCTCAAGATATTGACACACCCGTATGTTGTTTGGTACATTACGGAGGAGAGTAGGGGATTATTTGCGATCTTTACGCTTCTCAAGCTGACGGTCAAGCGCTTCGAGGCTTAGATCTACAGCTTCTTCGAATGTGTCGGCCGTTTTAGTGGCAACGAGCTCTTCGTGAGCGGGATTGTTTACCTTTATCACCACTTCTTTGTTCATGGCTGATTCAGGTTTTACGACTTTAAGAATAACGTCTACAACACTGATTTCTGTGTTGTGGCGTGCCAGACGCTCGGCCTTCTTGTTGATGAATGCAGTAAGGCGGTCGGAGATGTCAAAGTGGATGGCTTGGATTCTAACTTCCATGGTGTCCTCCTTTTTTTAGTGCACGTGGGTGTGCGAGTTCGTAATTATGTTTTAGGTCGCTTAGAGATATATGTGTATATATCTGCGTGGTTTCTAATGATTGGTGCCCGAGCAGCTCTTTTACTGAGTTGAGATCGGCACCGTTGTTAAGCATGTCGGTGGCGAAGGAATGCCGCAGCACGTGGGGTGTGCGTTTGCTTGCCGTCACATTTCCGTCAAGTGCCTCGTGCACTGCTTTCAGTACGGTGAGATACGAGATAGATGTCCCTCCATGCTTAACAAAGAAACAATCATTATCGTCAGATTGTTTTGAGATCGTTGTATCTCTCAGTTGGCGATATGCTGTTATTTCTTGGCATATACGTTCTCCAATTGGTATTATACGTTGCTTGTTGCGCTTTCCGGTCACTTTCACCGTCCCAGAAGCTGTATCCACATACGAGTCTTTGAGAGTGGCAAGCTCTGATGCGCGCATGCCGGTTTCGTACAGCATCTCCACGATAAGGTGGTTGCGTACTTGCCTGTAATCATCAGGCTCAGGAGTCTTATCAAGTACGTTTTTGGTCTGCGCGGCGGGGATTACGGAGGGCAGTGCTTTCTTGGGGCGTGCCACAACCAAATCAGCAGCCGGATTCTGTTTTAGTCCATGCTGCTTCATCAGGTATCGGAAAAAAGAGTTTAGTGCCGCCACTTTACGCTTGATAGAGCGGGCTGAGATGCCGTTACGGCTTAGATGAGCCACCCATTGACGGAGGTCTGAGGTGGTGACATCCATAGCGTTAAGCTCTTCGGGCTTCCCGTTTGTGGCATAGTCTGCCCATTGGCTCAGGTCGGTGCTATAAGACACAACGGTGTGAGCGGAAACATTCTGCTCACACCGTATATATGTTTTGAAGTCATCGATCAGCATAAATTCAGACTATACGTGAAATAAAACGATGTCACGAATTTAGCTATAACTTTTCAGATTACCAAAAAATCGGTGAATTTTTATGATATTTTTTTCAGAAGAGTGGAAAGGACAGTGATTATTCCTCTACGTTGCGAAGTTTCTGAACGTACACGGCCTTCATCATTTTCTTGCGGTTGGTTACCGAAGGCTTCTGGAAAGCCTGACGGCTGCGAAGCTCTTTGATGATACCGGTTTTTTCGAATTTGCGCTTGAATTTCTTAAGAGCTCTTTCGATGTTCTCGCCTTCTTTTACTTGTACGATGATCATATTCGAGATGATTTATATTAGTGTCTTACGTAGATTGGAATTCTCATGCATTTTTCACCTTTTCAACGATAGCCTTGAAAGCGGCGGGATTGTTGAGGGCGAGGTCGGCAAGCACCTTGCGGTTGA
>CAZJKZ010000038.1:6841-23525 GCA_964546885.1 uncultured Bacteroides sp. | reverse complement strand
TGGTTGGGAGTGCAATAAGACTCTCAACCATTTTTATTTTGTATTAGAAAAATGATAGTAAAAAGTACCTTTAAGCTATTTTTTTTCTTTATGACATGAATTTACCGTCTGAATCCTCTGCTTTGTCTCCGGTTCACTTCCTCCAGAACAGAAGGTAAATTGGAGGTCAGACGGTCTAATTCCTTGCTCCCTTTGTGGCAACAAAAAGCCAAATAGTAATATTTAATCAGAATAATAGAGCTGATTTGAGCTATTATTTGTAACTTTGCCAAAATAAGACAAATATTCCGGTATAATTCAGGGAATAATATACACAAACGATTATGACAAACAAGCTGTTTGAATTCCTTAAGGAATTGAAAAATAATAACAACCGTGAGTGGATGGCAGAACATCAAGCGGAGTACCGCAAGTGTATGGATATACGCAATGAGATGGCGCAAGAGCTGATCGACGCTGTGGCTACCGTCGAGCCTGACGCAGCAGGATTTCCGGTACAGAATTGTGTGTACAGGCTGATGCGCGACACACGCTTCTCCAGCGACAAGACACCCTATAAGACCCACATAGGTATTTTCGTTTGCCCTCCGTTAGGAAAGAAGTCGCTATTGTCAGGCTATTATCTACATCTTGAGCCCGGGTCGTCGTCATTGTATGGCGGTAATTACGAGCTGCCCACTAAGTACCTGACACTAATTCGTAATGACATACGTGATAATATTGAAGAATATATGTCAATAGTGGAATCTCCGGAATTCAAGGAGTTTTTTCCAAAGGTAGGATATAATCTTCTTAAGACCGTTCCCAAAGGATTCGCACGAGACTGGAAGTATATAGATTATGTGCGTCCACGCGAGTTCGCCGTGGATTTGCCGTTGCCTGATTCGTTTTTCGATCAAAATGATTTTGCCCGGCAGTTGATTCCGGCTTTGAAGCAGATAAAGCGTCTAAATGATTTCATCAATTTCTCGCTTACTGAGTCAGGCCTCCCCCTAATGCGCGAGACTCGTCACCGAGGTACATCTATGTAATTGTATATGATTGTCTTCTCCTTACTTCCGCTATTCTATGCACCGTTAAACCTTAAATAATGAAATTCTGAATATGCAGTATATAATTTCAGTACTACCGATCATCGTACTGTTTATCCTGATGCTGAAGTTTAAATTATCAGGATATGTCAGTGCAGTAATCACCCTCATTGTTGCCATATTATCTGCAATATTTATAGCTCCTCATCTTGATCTTATCCCGAAAGAATTTACCGACGCTAACATATTCTCACTCATAGGATGGAGCGTAGTCGCAGGTATTTTAAAGGCCCTGTTCCCAATATTTCTTATAATTTTGATGGCGATATACAGCTACAATATCCTTGTAGAATCAAAACAAATAGAGGTAATAAAGAAGCAATTCATTTCTCTTACCGACGATAAGGGTATCCTGGTACTAATTATGGTATGGGGGTTTGGTGGTCTTTTAGAGGGTATGGCAGGATTCGGCACTGCAGTGGCCATACCGGCGGCTATTTTGATTGGATTAGGATTCAAGCCATTTTTTTCAGCTATAGTAGCGTTATTAGGCAATACTGTGGCCACGGGATTTGCGGCTGTAGGAGTGCCCATCACCACTCTATGCAACGAGGCAGTAAGTGGGGGGCAGGCTCCTCTGTCAATGATAAAGGAAGTGTCAGGGTTCACTATCCTTCAGTTATCTCCCCTATTCTTTCTGATACCATTTGCCATATTGATGTTGACGGATAAAACCAAATGGGTAAAAAACATCATACTCTCAATTTGGGTAGGAAGTGTATCTCTCATATCGCAATATCTATGCGCCGTGCATCTTGGAGCGGAGACTCCTGCCATAATAGGCTCCATAGCTGCCATATTCGCATTGATTGTAGCAGCCAAAATATCCCGGTCTAAATCAGATATTCAAAAAAAAGGATCCAATATATCAGTCGGTCAAGCTCTCAGAGCTTGGAGTATTTATCTGATCATTCTGGCATTGATTATCTTTACGGGCAATTTATGCGAGCCAGTAAATACATTCTTGCGTTCACATCTCGTATCGTCTTTTAATATTCCGGTAATCAATTCGGCTTTCAAATTCGGCTGGATATCAAACGCGGCTTTCATATTATTTATCGGTAGTATAATTGGAGGACTCATACAAGGAGTAGGATTAGCACAACTCTTAAAAATATTCTGCAAGACCTTAGTATCTCTGAAAACCACTGCTATCACTATTGTATCTCTTATCTCTCTTGCGTCTGTCATGAACTATAGTGGTATGATCAGCACTATGGCAGTGGGCATCGTGGCGATCACAGGCAATTTTTATCCGATATTCGCGCCCCTCATTGGAGCGATCGGAACATTTGTCACCGGCAGCGATACATCGTCGAACATATTGTTTGCAAAGCTACAAGTCGATGTAGCCCACAATCTGGGTTATATAGGACAAAACACCTTCTTGGGTATGGGAGGGTCAGAATCAAACTGGCTATTGGCAGCAAACACCACAGGAGCTACCGGAGGAAAGATGCTCTCTCCTCAGAGCATAGCGATTGCTACGGCGGCCTGTGATATGAAAGGCAGTGACGATGCAATATTGCGCTCCGTCATTCCCTATGCCGCAATTTACATTCTGGTAGGTGGACTTATCGTATATTTCGGATAAGTGTAAGGCTTAGTTATAACTGAGCCTTACAAATACACCTTTATGATCTGTGGGCCACACTCCTTGAGGCAATATAAAGTTGTCGTCTGAGCATTCGATGATGCGCTGTGAGCGAGAAATACTTCCTTTCGGTCCTAAGATTGCAGCGTCTACAGCCTGCATTTCAGTAGAAGCATCGGGGCGGAAGAAGATATAGTCAATGCGGTCACGTTCGTCTGAAAGTGGTGCCCATGTGATTTTTTCTGGTGGAAGGGCTTCATTGTCCGACGGATAGGTGTAACCCGGATGAGTCACAGGATTGGGATGGACTTCTCTGTATGCGTCTCGATAACCGGCTTTCTGAAGCGAGAGTGTGTTGGGCCACTCAATGACCACTCCGTGATGGTCGGCGCTGTCGCGGGTTGCCTCTGTCCAATCAAGATGAGATGGTTCGTTGAAATCACCACCGAATATCACAATAGCCCCAGAATCATGCTGGCGGGCGGCATCCTCAAGGAAACTTTCGATAGCCTCGTCACGTAACGATAGCTTGTTGCGTGCCATGATGGAGTCAACATCTGTCAGAGGCGCATCCATTCTACTCCAGTTGTTGCCATCGTATGCACGCACCTCATAATATGTGTCATTCTGATAGTCAAGATGCCCGGTATATACGGCAAACTCTTTGTCACCGATCCGGGTGTTCATACGATAAATTGTGCCGTGATCTCCTTCGTGGGGAAAGATAGTGGCGCTATCGGTGATTGCATAGCGGCTGAGCAAGCCACTGTCATATGAGTAAAATGAATGGTATTCCTCACCTCTGTCAGCGAGAGCTTTTACAATCCTGTCGCAGAAGCGCGTGTTATTGTAATTTCTGACTTCGCTTAGTGTCACGAAATCAGGTTTAAGACGAGCTATTTCGTCGGCTATTGCTTCGAATCCTCCGGGAATCACTGTACCTTCTTGCCATATATTGAATTGCAGCACAGTAATTTCCTTTTCTTCGAGTTTAGTACTCTTACATGCGCTTAAAGCCAATGTGGTGAGTAATATTGGTACCAGAATTTTTCTCATTAGTAGTCTATATTGTTATATGGTTATACACATATTTTGATTGAATGTCCGCACGCAGCAGTTCGTCAAGCTTTTTTTGTTGTCGGTATATAAATAGTTATTTTTAGCTATTGCCTAAAAATATTTTTCTCATTACCTTTGCAAAGTTAATCAAACTAATGATTACGCACAATATTGCATAGAAATAAATAAGCCTAAGTAAAAAAATTATCAACCTAAGCGATAAAAAGATGAAAAAAACTGTTTGTTATGCTGTTTGGGCTCATACCGATACAGAATATGACAGCCCAAACACTCGAAAAAAATGAACTGGTTCAACGAGCCGGCTGACTGTAAAATCTCCGACGGAAATGTCTATGACCTGAAAATTTTATGATATTTTTCAATGCTAAGTGTAACGATCAGGCCTCTGTCTGTGTCTACTATATATACATAATCATCATCCCAAAACTATTACCAACACATTTATGAGAAGAATCATCACAATTTGCATAGCTATTCTCGCAGTATGCGGGGCTGTGAGTATATCAGCTAAAGATCTGTCGCGGTTCCTACTTCGCAGCTATATCTATGACAATGAATATACACTAATCGATAGCGTGCATGTAAGTCTGACTAAAGACGGAGACACCACCAAACTTAAGTATAAGATACTTATGGGTAATACAGAGGAAGATCTCGTGACTGGCGGACAGCTGCGTATGATGGTGCAATCCGGATTGGGAAACTACACCCTCGTGCTTGACAAAGAAGGTTACGAACCGTTGGTAAAGGACTTCAAAATCGCCAGTATGAGCGAGGAAGTAAAATACATAGGCGCACTCATGATGGAAAAAGAGCGTCATAGAGAGCTTAAAGAGGTCACTGTGACAGGCACACGCCTGAAAATGGTGATGAAGGGAGATACTATAGAATATGACGCAGCAGCATTTCAGCTCAACGAAGGATCGATGCTCGATGCGCTTGTGCGTCAGCTTCCGGGTGCCACTATTGACGGTGACGGTGTGATTACAGTCAACGGCCGCAAAGTGAATGAACTCCTCGTAAACGGAAAAGACTTTTTCAAAGGCGATCCAAAGGTGGCGCTGCAGAATCTTCCGGCGTATACCGTGAAGAATGTCCAGGTATATGACAAGCGTGATGAAGACGCAAATATAACAGGCTCGGATGCAAAGATAGACACACGCGAGGATGATCAGAACCTGGTAATGGACGTCAACCTGAAAAAAGAATACAATACCGGATGGATGGCAAATGCTGAAGCAGGCGTGGGTACATCAGACCGTTACCGAGCACGTGGATTTGGTCTGGGCTATACCGAACGATTCAGACTGGGAGCATTTATCAATGCCAATAATGTGGGTGACACCGACAAAGCATCTGCCGCCGGAGAATGGGGTGACGGATGGAAGGAAGATGGCCTGCTCAACATTAAGATGGGAGGTCTGGACTATAATTATGATAATTCCAAGCGTATACGCGCCAGTGGTAATGTAACAGTGACACATGAAGATGTAAATTCCGATAAGATAATTAGCACTTCGGAGTATTACCCCACTGGCGATATTTATCGCCGGGCTGTAAATCTACGCGACGAGAAGAAGAACCATCTAATGTCAAGCCACGATTTTGTATATAAAGGCGATCACGTAAACGTATGGCTTATGCCTAAGGTGGATTGGCTTGTACGAAATCGATCATACAACAACCGTTCGGCCAACTTCACCACAAACCCGGAGGAATCTTATATGGGTGAGGCTATTGACCAGCTCTTCTCGCGAAATTTCGAGGGTTCATTCAGTAAAAACTTACTTACGGCTCTCCATTCGCTTAGAGCACAGCATGACACATGGATTGACATGAGATTGAATGCCCAAGTGCAGATACGTCCTAAAAATTGGCGTGGGTATCTCATTCTGTACACTTATGGAGCCTATTATGATTCGCCAATGAAAGACCGCACCCTATATAAGCAGACAATCGGTCCGCTTGGCGATCAGGATGCCGTGCCCCAGACCTCTGACCGCTATCAGCCATCATCAACAAGGAACAAGAATATGAATGCAAGTCTTTCATATGTATATAATAAAAACTTTATGAATGATGAGGTGTCGAATGAACTTAATTTAAATGTCGGCACAAGCTTTTCCTACTACAACAGCCGTAACGATATTGATTACTATATATCCGATAAAGTGGAATCCATGGATCGTATACCCGGACTTTATACTCCGGAGGATGCATACCGCGACTGGGAAAACACTCGCTACTCCACTCCTACCAATAAACATTTTGGTGCGAATGTACGTCTATTTTACCAACGGCAGCCTCTCGCACCGGGGGATTCAACATTGAATCCCTCATGGATGGCAAACTTAAGTCTTTCTGGTACACACAGTGATAAAGAGCTGCATTACGTAAAGCCCACAATCATGGATGAGACGGTGAGACGCAGCGATAATTGGTTAAGTCCAAATTTATATATAGGATTCTCTTCCGCCAATAAGAAAAGATATCTTAATGCGACTATTTCAGGATCCTACAGCGTTTCAACTCCGGATCTGTCGTATTTTTTAAACACTATAGACAATTCTGACCCATTCAATATTGTAAGCGGAAATCCAACGGGTCTCAAAAATGCTACCAATTATAAGGTCACAGCTATGTTCCGCCGCTTCAGCCGCGCAATACATAGAGCGTCATTCTACTGGGATGCTCACCTATATATAGATCAAAATACTGTAGCAATGGCACGCACATACGATCCCGCTACCGGTGTCACTATGAGCAAGCCGGAGAATGTGAACGGCAACTGGCATATCGACTCATATATGCTCTATATCGTACAAGTGGGTCCGCGTCAGCAACTTGAACTATACGGTATGCTTTACGGCGAATACCATCGAATCATAAACTATGCTTCGGTAATGGCCACTCCCGTGAAAAACACTGTGTATAACAAACATCTTTCAGGAAGATTGCGCGTTACATATAAGTTTAAACAGGGAAGCACCATAGGTATGACATTCTCTCCCGGATGGAACGGCATACGCTCACCCCTCGAAAGCTTTAACAACCTTAATCCTCGCAACTTCAATATCGGAGTTACAGGCAATCTTATACTGCCTTACAATATCGAGGCTAACACTTCGCTGACTGCGGCGCTTCGCCGAGGATATGATGATGATGCCATGAACGATACGGAATGGCTCTGGAGCGCTACAGTGTCAAAAAGCATAATGAAAGGAAAAATTGCATTCAAACTCACAGCTTATGATATTCTTAACTCTGTTAATAGCATAACTTCTACAGTCAACACAATCGGACGAGAAGAGACTTGGAAAAATACTCTTCCCCGATATATTATGCTCTCAATGGCATATCGCTTCGACATGAAGCCAAAGGATAAGAGATAATTATTTTCTCTGTCTCAGAACGCAAAGACCGGTTACATCTTTTATTGTAAAGTATGTAACCGGTCATATACTTTTTCTTTGATGCTATTTTTTGACAATATTTGTGTTTTTTACAATGATTTATTTGATTATTGGAAAATAGATTAGTAATTTTGCATTGAAAAATATCGATATTCAATCAATCCATTATCTTTTTAGCGAATTTAAAGCCAACTAATCTTAACCCAAGTTCTTTAACTTCAGATGAGAAAATTTTATTGTAAGACTCCGACCGCATGGTTTGCGGCGCTGGCTCTTATACCCTTATCGGCATGCTCCGATTTTGGCACCGGCGCCCCCGAAATCAACAAAGGAGATTCAAATGTGGTTGCCTTCAAAATTGCGGGCATACCATATCAAGACTCTTCCGCTGATGACAGCGAGAAGTTAACGAGTGTCAACGTGTTTCATTTTAAAGGTGACGAATTCCTGATGCGTACCGACGTAGATGACCCCTACGCCGAAAATATCGGCATCCCTAACCAAGGCACAACGCGTATCTACTGTGTGTCCGGAGCCGAACTGACCGCCGATGAAAACTTGAAAGAGAGCGATTTCGCCCTAACAACAATTACAAGCCCTGCAAACGCTGATTCAGCCCCCCTATTCTACTCAGCCACTGCCGATTTGGATGAGGGTGTACTCGAAAGCCGACAGTTGACAGTGGAGCTTAAGCGCGGTGTGGCACGTATTGATTTCATCAACGATGCCAACTCCAAGATTGAGATAAAACAGGTAGTCGTAGAAGATGCTCCCGCCTCCACTTTCGTATTTGCGTGCGACAGTATGCCCGATGAGGCCACTGTGAGATATTCACACGAATTTTCAGAGCCTTTCTATGGCTCGGAGGTTGCACTCTTCACTCTATTCGAATCTAATCATCCGGTGCACGTGCGAATCATAGGCGACTATGGCGACACTCCCATAAACATACGTACCACCCTACCCTCAGTGGAACGCAACAAAGTCTACACCCTCCAGACTGTAAACGTAAACTCTACAGTAGAGGGAGCTTTCACAATTAAGGACTGGGAGGCCGGCAAGAGCGTAGGAGCTGTGCCTTCAAGCACCAACATCTTAATTGACCAAATTAATTCCGTAGTGCCGGAAGGCGTGGAAGTAGACTATACCACCAATACCGTCACTGTACCTTTCGAAGGAGCCAAGAATATAAAACTCGCTTTCCTCGCAAAGACAAAAGTCAGTGTCTCTTCAATCGACGGCGAGATTTCCTCCGCTAAAATATCCGACAATGAGCCGGTGAAGGTAGAAGAGGGATACATCTCCTCCTTCAATCTTACTGTAGACCCCAACAAGCGACTTGCTTACACAGTTATTATCAACGTCAAGGACGAGGAAGGTCGACACAACTTCATTGAAGTAAACGTGCTCAACAACCCGACCCGTACTATAGAGACCGTAGAGATAGCAGGCGCAACTTGGATGGCGTTCAACTGCTCAGGTCCGGAGCTTGACAAACAGATATACCCTGTAGACGGGCTTTCTGTAGAAGACACCTATATAAACAACTGGGTTGGAGCTGTCGGCTCTCTTTACCAATTCGGTCGCCAGTATTCCTACATCCCTTACATGGGCTATAACCCGGTCAACAACCTGGGCAACCAGACACAGGATATGCCTTGGGTAAACTACTCTCACATGCCGTGTCCTGAAGGCTACCATGTGGCTACTCTTGAAGAATTCAGAACTCTATGTCCCAGCGGCACTATGGTTCCCAGCACCTATACAGCAGGCAACGGCGAGAGCATTACTGTCACTGTTCATAAGATTGAGGGCGACCTTGTAACTCCCACAAAAGTAGGCGGAGTAGGACGCTACATGAAATTCAAATCCAACGTTACAGGCAACGAGCTTATTCTCCCCATCGCAGGATATAAGGGCGACAAAAGCGGAGCTTCAAATCCTACTTTCGGCAAAGATGCTGTGTATTGGACCAATTCCTGCATCAGCTGCAAGGGTGGGCATGCAAGAGGTTTTCGATTCATGTTCAACTGGGGCGATGAGGCTAAAATGGAGGAATTCCAATTCGCAATGGAGGCTTTCGCATATGTAAGAGCAATAAAAAATGTAGAAACTAACGAGGAATGAAAATGAAAATTACAAGAAATCTATTTTTGGCTCTCTCTCTCCTTACACTTGCAGGTTGTGCCGAAGATGTTGTGAATCGCGACCTTCTTAGTCCCGGTTCAGAGTTAGGCGAAGGCACAGCGGTGTTCAATATCGCAACTGAAAGCTCTCAAATTGGCGTGATTACACGTGCCGATGGCGAAGAGGCTCAGCCGGTGATATCAAGTCTGAAGTGGCTTGTAGCCGATAGCAAAGGTAAGATTCTACCGCATTACTATGGTCATATCGACAACCAGAACACTCAACTCACCATAGAGGGATTAACCTACGGCGATTACAGTCTGCTTTGCCTCGCCACAATTAATGATGCCGAGGGTCTAAGCTTCTCTACCCCTGAATATATTGAGGACGCATGGCTGAAGAACGACAAGGAAGATCAACCTATAGACGGCATCTATTGCTATAAGAAAGTACCGTTTTCTGTAGGAGCCGAAGGCGTGTCATCCAATGTCATACTCGAGCATATCGCCGCTATGGTAAGCGTCGACATCGATTTGCCGAATATCTCCCAGTGGCGTCACATCAAGAGAGTGTCAGTGACGTTTAATGAAGAAATTCCCACATCCTTGGATGCAGGTGGCACTTACAGCGGTGCCCACACTGTGGAATCCTACGATATCTACGAGCCGTCCGGAGTGTTCACCTTCACCACATTCCCTTCAGAGACTCCGGTTAGCGGATATGTTGAGATTCAGTCGACCCGCGATGAAGGAGACGATATCGTACAACGCTACGACTTTACCGACCTTACTCTTGAGGCAGGGAAAGTGGCTCATATCAATCTCGACTACCGTCACCCCGAGATGGAGTCAGGACTGCTGTATGTCGCTGCCAAAGAGCAGTGGCGTTTCGACCTCCGAACAATGTTTCTCGCCGACGAACCAAGGACAACGTTCTACAACAACAAGGAACGCTGGTTCTATACCACTGCGCCGCTCCAGGTATGGATAACTGATGACGGCCAACTCGCTGTAAGATATTATTCTCCATACACCCTTAAAGACGTAAAGGTGAAAGTATGCTTCAACAAGGTTTCACCTGAATGGGTGGAATTGGCCCACTTTGAAGAAGTCAATCCATTTATGGAAGCATTCCTGACTCTCCCCATCACCCAGCGCGACTGTGTGTTTAACGGCGAAAGCGGACGTAAAGTGAAAATTCCGGCCATCCCCAATCTCCAACCTAATGATGTAATGTTGGACTTTGAGTGGGATAAGGAAGACCCTTTCATGAAGAAAATCGCTGATATAAAACTGAACTGGTTCATACGCTTCAGTGCTTACGGAGCAGATAACGGACATCCTTATTGGACACACATGAATCCTATGCTTTGCCGTCTCGCAGTGGGTCTGGCATACGACATGACCTACATGTTCTCAAGCCAGGAATACATAGATGCATACGAGCCTTGGGACGGAAAATTTGTCGACTCCGGCAGGGTTATTACACTCGAAGAGATATTGACAAGAGTAAACCGGCAAGGAGGCCTTCTTATGGGTTGTGTGCATGGTGTGCTTGGTCTCGGTGGCGGACAGACATTCGGAATGTCAGCGGACAGATACTACAACTTCTATCCCGACACATCCCCTGTAGGAGGAGAAACCTTCAACGGGGCTCGACAGACCATATTCCATGAATTTGCCCACTGTCTCGGATACGGACATGACGGCAACATGACCTACGGAGAAGCATTCACCAGATTTTCTGCAAAAGTACTTGTAGAATTGGGCTGGGCAGGAAGATTGCCGGTAAGCAAACTCACCGATATCACCAGTCTGCCAATGGAATAATCTCCGTTGCAATCTGAACATCAATCAAATAACATCAGACACAAATGACCAATAATATATTCAAGACCGGCGCAGGACTCTTAGCCCTTTTCGGAGCGATGACACTCGCTTCCTGTTCCGACAATGATGAAATGCCAGCGGCGAATGATACCGATGGTGGCTCCATAACACTTTCGCTGAAAGGTATGAAAGCCCCTGCTTTAGGCGGCGAGGCCCTCAGCATCTTTCAATTTGGTAAAGACAGCCTTATTTCAAAGACTGACATAAAAAACATCAATGAAGAATCCATCAAGCTTGTAAAGGGGAGCACTTCTGTATTGTATTGTGTTTCCGGTATCACCCTGGAGACGGATAATAAATCTAAATCAGATTTCGCGATCTCCATCGTCAAGAGCGAGGCTGATGAAAATTCCGCACCCATGTTCCTATCTGCCTACGCTCCAATCGAGTCAACACAGATGAACTGCGAGCTTACAATGACACGCGGCGTGGCGCGTATTGACCTTGACGCTACTGACGCCGACATGGACATAACTTCAGTTACTGTGGAAGACGCTCCGGCATCCTCTTACGTGTTTACAGGAGCAGGCATATTGTCAGACTCGACCGTGGTCTACACCTATACTTACGACACACCTCCCACAAGTCTGGAAAAAAATGTGTTTCTGCTTTTTGAGAGCGACCATGAAGTGCATATCAACGTGCATGGCACAGTCGAAGGAGTGGATATTACCGTTCCGGCCGTACTTCCTGCCGTAGAGCGTAACAAAGTATACACCCTGCGCGTGTATGATAAGAACGCAACAGTCAAGGCTTACTTTAGTGTCACCGATTGGGAAGAGGGCGACAATATAGTCAGCGGACCAGACACGTCAAGAGGTCTTACAATCGATGAACAGACTTCAGAATTTCCTGAAGGCGTGGTGGTTGACTATATCAACAATATCATAGATGTGCCGGGCGACGGAGTATCAGGCATGAAGATTGCCTTTAACTCTGAAGTAAGAATTGATATCGACACAGTATGTTATGCCGGAGAGCGAGTGTTTATCGATTCCGTTGATTCAAAATACGTAAAGATTATTCCTGAAAAAGCCTATAACACAGACAATGGTGTAATCACAAAATTCAACGTCGATATCGATCCCCAGCTAAAAGGCCGTCCCGACTACGAGATAAACATGTATATCAAAAAGACCTTCATGGCTACCAGCTACGATTGCGTCAAAATCCGCGTGGCCCAATCCAGATTCCAGATTCCAACAGTGAAACTCGCAGGTGTCGAGTGGATGGCATTCAATGCCACGACTCCTTATCCGAACGATCAGGTATACGTAGAGGATGGCAAAACAGTAGAAGATATGTATGTCGATGACTGGGTAGGCTGCGTAGGCGGACTCTTCCAGTACGGACGCCAATACAAGTATATCCCCTATCAGTCATACAATCCCGTGAACAATCTCGGCGACCAAAAGCAAGACATGCCATGGATCCATGAGACTCATATGCCGTGCCCCGAAGGATACCACGTCGCCACTCTTGAAGAATGGCACGCGCTCTTCCCTGTCGGCACTCAGCTCACTGGAACTTATGTGGCCGGAAACGGAGAGACAATAACAGCTGAGATTGTGCGCCTGCCCGGCGATGTAGTGACACCAACCAAAGTCAACGGAGTGTGCCGATACCTGAAACTCACCTCTGCCGAGACCGGAAATTGCCTCATTCTACCTCTGGGCGGATATAAGGGAGACAAATCAACAGCAATGTCCTCAAACTTCGGTCGAGATATGGTATACTGGAGCAATAACTGCTCAAATTGCAATGGCGGTCATGCACGTGCCATGAGATTCATGTTCAACTGGGGCGAAAACTGCATAGCCGAGGAATTCCAGTGGCCGATGGAGGCATTCGCATACGTAAGAGCTGTGAAAAACTAATCAACCCTTCAATTAAAAACTACATCTGAAATAAATGAAAAAAACTATAATTATCATGGGAGCCGCTGCTCTCATCAGCCTTGGGACAACTGTCAGAGCCGATGAACCCGGCTCAGGCCATACCACTGAGGTGATTCCGGGTGACTGGGAAGATGGTGACCAGAAGCTTACTTTCGAATTCCAGGATGTTCCGGAAGCCAAGTTCACCGGGCTTCATCTGAATCTAATATGTGGGCTACCGGACGCTAAAATATTATATACCACCAATCCTAACGCCAAGCCTGAAGACATTGACGAATGGACCGAATATACCGACCAGTTATACCTGACATCTGACTGCACCGTGCGTTTCTTCGCTCGATGCGAGGGATATGATGATTCAGACATACAAGAGTTCGGATTCGTTTTCGCGGATCATCAGACACAGGCGCCCACAATAGCTCCAGACATTGACAAGGTTAACCTCATAATGGTATGCGAAACATCGGAGGCAGATATTCGATACACTACTGACGGATCAGAACCAACATCCGAGAGCAAGTTATACGAAGGGCCGGTCCTTCTCGAGGCCAACGGACTATTCCGTGCCCGTGCTTTTGCCAAAGATTATTTCGACTCCGATATCACTGACTACACAGTGGACTTCCTAACTGTGGCGGCTCCGACAGCTGTATTTGAGAATAAGGCTCTTGTGCTCGCTTCCGAGGATCCGAAAGTAAAGATATGGTATACCACAGATCCCGAAGCTTCCGTCGAAAGCACTGATGCATGGACTGCATACACAGCCCCCATTGCCCTCACCGAAAACTGCCCCGTGCGTTTCTTCGGGCAGCGTGACGGCTACAACAACTCCGATGTACAAAACTTCGACTTCTTTTACGCTACCTATCAGGTAGTAGCCCCTCAACTCGAAGCCGATGCCGCAGGGACACACGTGGTGATGACCAGCGAGACGGAAGGTGCCGAAATCCGATACACAACTGACGGCTCAGAGCCCACTCAGGAAAGTCTCCTGTATTCCGAACCGGTTGAAATCGTTTCAAACGGTATCTTCAGAGCCCGCGCCTTTGTCAACGGTATGTTTGAATCAAACATCGTTGACTTCACCGTGATGCATATGGCTGTGCCGACACCTACGGCTGAATTCAAAGACAAAAAGCTTGTACTCAGCAACGGCGACCAAAGCGCAACCATATGGTATACAACCAACCAGGATGCCGTGATCGGAGATACCGAAGCCTGGACTGAATATAAAGAACCTATTGAACTCACTGAAAACTGTGTGGTGCGCTTCTTTGGTAGACGCACTAACTTCAACGACTCCGACATCCAGAGCTTCTCATTCGTTTACTCTGATTATCGTGTAGCCGACCCCACAATCGAGCGTAATGCCGAAGGTACCCACATCGTAATGGAAACTACCACTCCGGGCGCAACAATCCACTACACAATAGACGGCTCAGAGCCTACCGACAAGAGCCCTGTATATTCAGAGCCGATACTTATAGAGGGCAACTTCACATTCACTGCCATTGCCATCGCAGACGGGATGTTTGACTCGAAGTCTAACCGCTACATAGTGTCTAACATGGCCGTACCAGTGCCGTTCTCCAGCTTCGAGAATCTTAAGATGAACCTTACCTGCTCTGACCAGAAGGCCCAGATTTGGTACACCACCAATCCCGAAGCTACCTTAGATGATATAGCAGGATGGACTCTCTACACAGCTCCTTTCGAGATGACCGGAGACTGCACACTGCGTTTCTTCACACGCCGTGACAATTTCAACGACTCTGATATTGAGAGCCTGACTTTCGTTTACTCCGCATATCAAGCGCAGGCTCCGTCTATCGAACGTAACGATCAAGGCACTCATATCATAATGGCTACAGCTGTAGAAGGCGGTCAGATCCGTTACACCACCGACGGATCAGAACCAACAGCTGAAAGCACCTTGTATGAAAAGGCGTTCCGTCTTCAGGAAGGCGCAGTGTATCGTGCCAAGGTTTTCGTCGACGGCATGTTTACTTCCGAAATCTCGGAATACATAATCGGAAGCGAGCACCTCACCGTACCAACCGGCACTTATGACAACTTCACCCTCGTGCTCAATACGGCTGACGAAGGTGCAAGCATATGGTACACCACAGATCCCGAACTCAGCCTTGACGACGTAGAGGCGTGGACCCTCTACGACGCTCCTATCGCTTTAACAGAAGACTGCACTTACCGCTTCTTCGCAGGCGATGACGATGCAAACGCTTCAGACGTGCAGACATTTGTGTTCCAGCGCTCCGACTGGCAGGTAGCCGTACCGACAATCGAGCGCAATGAGGAAGGCACACACATCGTGATAGAGACAACTACAGCAGACGCTGAAATCCGCTACACCACCGATGGCAGCGAGCCCACCGCTGAAAGCGCACTATATACAGAACCTGTGCTTATAGAGTGCAACGGCACATTCCGCGCACGCGGTTTCGTTAAGGGTCTGTACGACTCCGAAGTGACGGACTTCGTTGTGGCCAATATGGCATGCCCCGTGGCATACGCTTCGTTTGAGGATAAACTGCTCACGCTTTCATGTGCCGACTCACAAGCTGAAATCTGGTATACCGACGATGATGACGCTGTGCCCGAAGAGATGGAGAACTGGATTCTATATACCGGACCGGTAGCCTTAACTGAGAACTGCTACGTCCACTTCTTCACACGCCGCGAGAACTTCAACGACTCGGACATTGAGACATTCGTATTCTTGCGCGCCAACTACATGGCAGCCGCTCCGCAGATCGATAGAAACGAAGACGGTCGTTCAGTGATTATGTCAACAGAGACTGAAGGTGCCGAAATCCGCTATACGACTGACGGCAGCGAGCCTACTCAGGAAAGCGAACTCTACACTGAGCCTGTATTCCTCACTCAAAACTGCACATTCCGCGCTCGTACGTTCGCCGACGGACTGTTCGAATCCGCAGTAACCGAATACGCAGTCTCCAACCTTACAATGATGATGCCTCACGCAATCTTTGAGAACCTGCTTATCAATTTGTCAGTATGGGACAACGCTGGTGCTATATGGTACACTCTTGATCCCGAGGCTAATCCTGAGAATGTGGACGCATGGACTCTCTACACAGATCCAATTGCTCTTACCGAGGATTGCACTGTTAGCTTCTTCGCACGCCGTACAGGCTTCCTTGACTCAAATATAGCAACATTTGATTTCGTATACGCCGACTATCAGGCTGCTATGCCGGAAATAGAATACAATGAGGGCATAATCACTATCACTTGCGAGACCGAGGGCGCTGAAATCCATTACACAACCGACGGAACCGAGCCTACTGCCGATAGCCCAGTGTACACAGAGCCTATCGCGGTTGAGGAGAACGCCGCTTACAACGCTATCGCCATCGTGGACGGTCTGTTCAACTCAAACGTAACCACATTCGTGGTTGACGACATGGTCGCAGTTGCTCCCGAAGCAGCTTTTGAGAACAAGACACTCGTTCTCTCTTGCGCTGACGAGAAGGCCCAGATCCTCTACACCACCGACCAGGAGGCAACACCAGACAACGCCGACGCATGGACTGTATACACAGAACCTGTT
>CAZJKZ010000038.1:0-6741 GCA_964546885.1 uncultured Bacteroides sp. | reverse complement strand
ATCACTTGCGAAACTGAAGGCGCTGAAATCCACTACACAACTGATGGTTCAGATCCTACTGCCGAAAGCGAACTCTATACGGGTCCGATTACCGTAACCCGCCAGATGACTATCCGTGCATGCGCTACCTCGCCTGAGCTCTTCAACTCAGAAATCGCCGAGCAAATTGTAGATATCACCACCGGTATAGTTGCTGCTACCACCGACGGCTCAACACTCCGTCTCACCAACGATGGTGCTGATCTCGTGATCTACGCTGACAGGTCACTCAGACTACCGGTTTACAGCGTCAACGGTACACTTGTACGTATTATCGATGTCGAAAACGGCAGAAATGTCATCACCGACCTTGCTCACGGCATTTATATCATCGCCGGCCAAAAGATTATGCACTAATCTATTTATATTCTAAGCAATTAATTATTTAATTCTACAGCACCTCGGAAGCAAAAAACATTCGAGGTGCTTTTATTATGCAAAGACACATGAAATATTTATTTTACTGAAAATTTGGAAAGTATCACTTATTATACTATTTTTGCAATTAATACCGAATAATTGCATTAAGAGAGCTGCTACTTAAAGAATAATTTACATAACATACTGATTATGGAACTTAAAAAACTAATCATGATTTTTACGTGTATAGCTGTATGTACTCAATGCGCTATAGCACAACTGAATACCTCCACTATTGAAGTAACAGGATCCGCAACAATAAATATAGTGCCTGACAGAATCACTGTTGAAATCGGGATTGAAGAATACTATAAAAAGAAACCATCAGGAGACAGCACCATAGTAAAGTTGGCAGAAATAGAAAAAATGGTAAGATCAACGTTGGCTTCCGCCGATGTGCCAGATTCCCTTATTGTGGTGACAGATATAGGGAATTTCCGACATAATATGTCAGATGAGTTTAAGATGGCTAAACGCATATCTGCCACTTTAACAGATTTCAAGCAGATAGATTTAATCTCGGATAAACTGGAACGGCGTGGCGTAACAAACTTCAATATTATGAAAATAGATAATTCGAATATTGAATATTATAATCACCAAGGTCTTAAGGCCGCAATGGAAGCTGCACGTGAAAAAGCAAGTTTTCTTGCTCAACTCTCAGGCGGAAAAATTTCCATCCCATATGAAATCGTGGAAAACGGTCCAAATTATTATGAAACGCCAACATTCAGCAATGTATCTTTCGACAGCGGGAGCGGTATGGAAAATATGCGACGTATCGTGCGTCGATATAGCGTAAAAGTCCGCTATTTTTATATTCCCAACCACGAATGAGGTTGGCTCGAAAGATAAATACATTCCAAACTTAATAAGAATAATTCAGAATTTCGGGATTTTGAATTATTCTTTTTTTGAAACTATTTGCAAAGTGGATGCGTCTAATGGAGTAAACAAAACAAAAGATTAATGTATTTACCACAACTCCTATATTATAAATCCTCACAACTGCCGTTAAAAATAAGATGCAGATTATTTTTTTACGAAATAGCCAAACACTTCGCTTCACCAAAAATTGATAAAGATATCTGCTTAGAGGCAGAATTTAAACAATTAATATCACGAGAAAATGCAACCATCTCTAAGATTTGTTTCTCGTATGCCTGCTCAGTAGCCGAATTTGATGACTTACGACAAGATGCTCTTATAAATATTTGGAGAGGCATTAAGCATTTTCGCGGGGAGGCCACCGGCAGGACCTGGATTTACAGAGTCACTGTAAATTCGTGTATATCTACAATTCGCAAGCAGAGTCACCATCGTCATGAAAGTCTTGACGAACTCTATAATATGATATCCGGTAGCGACATAGACGTAGATAAAGATAATATCGAGCAAATGCACCATATTATCAACACCCTTGGCTCTCAAGAAAAAGCAATTATCATGATGTGGCTCGACGAAATGAATTATGACGAAATTGCTGAGGCAATGGGACTAAACCGTAATACAGTGGCAACACGATTACGGAGAATAAAAGAAAAGATAAGTAAAGAATATAAAAAAGAAGATAAACTATGACCCCTGAAGAATTAAAAATCGACGAACTGAAAAAAGCATGGCTTTCAATGGGAGAAATCTTAGGAATGAATCATCCGGAAAGCAATCTTGAAAGCCTTAGTAGTAAAAAGACAGCACTTGACCATCTTCGCGCCCACTATAAGAAATTCTGGATTCTTTCAGCATTTATGATGGTTTCTACATTTATGATTTTTATTGTAAGACCAATCGAGGACAATCATTTGATGTTTTATCTCGGACTTTCCTACTTAGTCTATTTCCTTACTGCATTTATAATGGATCAATGGCTATGGAGAGGAATAGGCACGATTGACCCTGTCACTATGAGTGTGTCACAGGTAGTAGGTAAATCTATATTCTATAGAAAGCGGCATTTACAATTTATTGCTGTCCTATTGCCGATGGCAATCGCACTCATAGGCTTTACTGTGTTTATTTTCTCTGAAAACGAGTATTTTCTAAAGGGCATTATTGCAGGCGCAGTCGTTGGAATCATTATTGGCTCTATCCAGTTACGCCGTTTCATGGCAGAATATCGTAAGTTGATGGAATAGTCAAAGGTCTTCTACAAGTGATGAAATACTTTATCTCGAAATCGTTGATGTAAAAAACTTATACCTTTCATTTTTGTTAATAATAGGTATAACTAACGTTTCGACTTATATTTTATCACATGGAATGGCTAACTGAAATATTCAGAGATAATCAAGTAATACCTATTTTCCTCACTCTCGGACTTGGCTTTTGGCTTGGAGGATTGAGATATAAATCCCTATCGCTGGGACCCGTCACAGCTACTCTAATTGTAGGAGTAATTATCGGCCAAATGGGTATTCCTATCTCTGAACCGGTAAAATCTCTGGCATTCATGCTTTTTCTTTTTGCAATCGGTTACAATGTCGGTCCTCAATTTTTCCGGTCGCTAAAAGGTGAAGGTCTAAAGCAGATATGTTTTGCATTGGTAGAATGTGTGCTTTGCATCAGTATATGTGTAGGAGTCTCCAAACTTATGGGTTACGGCAAAGGTGTGGCTGTAGGTATCTTTGCAGGCTCACAGACTGTTTCGGCAGTGATTGGTGTAGGCAGTGACACGATTCGTTCGCTCGGATTTAGCGAGGCAGAGACCAAACGCATGATTGATATCATACCTGCTTGCTATGCGGTTTGCTACATATTCGGCACTATAGGATCAGCATGGATCATAGCAAATCTCGGACCGATATTACTTGGCGGCCTTAAAAAAGTGAAAGAAGAGACTGTCAAAATCGAGGAAGAAATGGACTCCGGCGACTTCGTGCCCGACCCCGGACTTATAGTTGCCAATCGTCCCATATCGTTCAGAGCTTATAGAGTTGAATCAAATTATTTTAAAAGGTCACGGACTGTAGAAGAGATAGAGAACCATATCAAAAATCTCAAACTTCGTCATTTCGTAGAAAGGCTTAGGATTAAGGGTGAAATATTTGATCCTGAACCAGGACTTAAAGTCAGGAAAGGAGACATAATCGTTCTTGGCGGTATACGTGAAACTATAATAGATGAAGCAGGATGGATAGGTCCGGAAGTTACCGATCACGAACTTCTTAACTTTGCTACGGAGAATCTGCCCGTCACCGTATCAAAATCCGGAGCTGCCGGACTTACGTTAGGCGAATTGAAGCATGAGCCTTATATGCGGGGCGTCATGATCCACAAAATATTGCGCAATGAAATGGCTCTCCCTTTAAGAAATAACGTACGTCTTGAAAAAGGAGACATTGTCACACTCGTAGGTTTGCCTCAAGATGTGTCATTAGCCGTGCCTGAAATCGGATATTCCGATCGTGCAACGGGAGAGACCGATATGGTATTTATTGGTCTCGGTATCGCCATAGGATGCTTCATAGGTGCGCTTGTAATACATCTCGGTGGTATTCCGATATCGCTAAGCACAAGCGGTGGCGCTATGCTTGCAGGTCTTGTGATGGGCTGGCTAAGATCAAAAAGGCCTACATTCGGGCATATTCCCCGTCCTGTAATATGGTTTATGGACAACGCTGGTCTCAATCTGTTTATTGCGGTAGTTGGCCTTAGTGCAGGACCGTCATTTGTGAGCGGTTTGAAGGAAGTGGGTGTAGAACTATTTTTCATAGGCATCGTATGCACCACTCTTCCATTAATTCTATCAATATATATTGGTAATAAGATATTCAAGTTTCCTGCCGCTGTCACTCTAGGATGTGTAGCAGGCAGCCGCAACGCAGTGGCAGCTCTTGGAGCAATTCAAGATAGTCTGGAAAGCACGCTTCCCGTGATGGGCTATACAGTGACTTATGCAGTTGGAAGCCTCACTCTCATATTGTCAGGTATGGTTGTAGCGATATTAGCGTAAGAAAAATTTTCCCCTTTCTATAATTATTTCGCATAATTTATGTAAATTTGTAAAAAAATTGATACCCAACCATCTTTCATTTATCAAGAAGTGTAAGATGACGTTTAAGTATAATTTATTACAAGACGAATGGCAAGAAATCATTTTTTTCGGCTTCATTGGAGACTATTTTTCCCTCTTATCAGCTTATTATGGCTGATAATCGGCATTATGATTTTTCATTTTGTAAACCACGAAAAACAAAGACAAAAGGACAATCTCGAAAGCCGACTTCAAAACGTCAACAACACCGTAATAGAAGCGTATGAACAAGGAGCGGATCTGCAAAGAACTGTAGATTTCATTAAACTGTTTACTGATCAGACCACTCTTGATCCTTTGCGTATCACCGTATACGATGATGATGGAATTATGGTTGCCGATAATCCGGGTGCCATTATCATCCTGTACGACAAAGACGGTGCCCCTATCCCTGAGCTTATGGAGCTTTGGCACAATAGTGGCCAGCATGCCACCGTACAAGATATGGCACTTGATAACGCCGAATTCATGATAAGTTCAGCCACAAGTCCTGACAAACATATCCATTCATTTGCGGCACTTCCCTACGAAGGTGAAGTACTCACATTTCTCAGTATCGACCCAATGGTATGGATTGTAGTAATAGCTCTTGGTATTTTCTTATCGGTTTTAACATATTTCGGGGTTAAGGCTGTGTGTAAAAATGTGTATACCCTACAAGATTTCGCACGTGCGATAGCTACTGATCATATTCCTGAAGATGTGGATTCATGGCATTTCTCTAAGGACGAACTTGGCGAAGTGTCACGCAATCTGCTTAACCTATACCGTGAAAAAATTCATGCTGAACAGGAGAAAATTCATCATGAGCACCAAATAGGGATGAATGTGAGCCACGAACTAAGAACACCGGTTGGTATCGTAAAGGGATATCTCGACACTATCCTCGATGATGAAAATATGCCGGAGGAAACCAAACACAAATTTCTCGTCAGGGCACAACAAAATATCAATCGCCTTTCCGATCTGATAAATGATGTAGGTATGGTGATGAATCTGCAAGAAAACGGCAAAGCTATAAAGTGCGAGAGAATCAATTTCCACGACGTAAGCCTATCGCTAGTTGAGGATGTTACGCACGGTCATCTTGCCGATAATATGAAGTTTTGTATCAACGTCCCCGACCCATGTTACGTAAAAGGCCACAAGTCTTTGCTCACAAATGCATTGCTTAATCTCATCTATAATGCATCCAAGCATTCCGGTGGATCCCACATATCCCTTAACTGGATAGAAACAGAAAATGGATATCACAAATTTGCTTTTAGCGACGATGGTATTGGTGTAGGCGAAGAACACCTTTCACGACTCTTTGACATGTTTTATCGTGTAGATAGCGGTCGAACACGCAAAACCGGCGGCTCAGGACTTGGTCTGCCACTTGTAAAAAAAATCATTGAGGCTGTAGGCGGCACAATAGCTGTAGAAAATGCTGAGACCGGTGGCCTTAGATTCATATTTACACTCCCCGCAGATTGATCTTATACCCAAGGAATCTAATATTTTAAATTAGTAGGAATTATAATATGAAACAGAAAGAAATAGACCTGTCGGTAAGCAATTACGGCACCACAAAGGATCTGGATTATGAAGTGGCATTGCTGCCATGGGGTGCAACCGAGCCCCACAACCTGCATCTGCCTTATATGACCGATGCAATTCTATCACATGATGTGGCAGTGGACGCTGCCAAGATAGCCTTTGAGCGCTATGGCATACGAGCAATGGTTCTTCCGCCAGTTACTCTTGGCCAACAGAATCCGGGCCAACGAGAATTAAAATTCTGCATCCACGGACGCTATGAGACTCAAAAGGCCATACTCACTGATATTGCCTCCTCACTCTACTATCAAGGAATCAAACGTCTCCTTATCGTTAACGGTCATGGAGGTAACTCGTTCAAAAATATGATCAGAGATCTGGCTGTAGATTTACCCGATATGCTCATCGGAGTCACAGAGTGGTACAAAGCTTTACCGGCAAAAAACTATTTCGACAATCCCGGTGACCATGCCGATGAGCTTGAAACATCCGTGATGATGCACTATCATCCCGAACTCGTCAATCTCGCTGAAGCCGGAGAAGGGAAAGGCGGAGGTTTCGCTCCGGCCACATTGGCATCAGGCTTGGCATGGATACCGCGCAACTGGTCAAGGGTAAGCAACGACACCGGTATTGGCTCTCCGGCTCTTGCCACTGCCGAAAAAGGCCGCAAGTATGTGGAGGACGTTGCTTCAGTCTACGCCGAC